>NZ_JAUMUL010000062.1 GCF_030530635.1 Actinomyces sp. | reverse complement strand
GGTCGAACACGTCCTCATGAGCCCGAAACCCTACCGAATGTGGAGGGTTTGGGGCGCACGAGGACGTTCTCGGCAAACCAGCACCTACCGGCCATGACCCCGCCGACCCGAACACGACCTCATCAGCCTGAGCACGACCCCGCCGGACCGACATCGACCTCATTCGCCCCCGAACACGCCCCCACACCGTAGCCCGTGCCGAAGCCACCACGTCGCAACCACCACACCCCCAAACCGGAAGAGCCACTTTCCGGCCGGTAGTCAGTCGATCGAGCGGTATCACGCTAGACGAATCGTGAGTGTTGACACATTGAAAGTGAACGTTCACACTGGTGGGGCAACGAGCGCCGCCCTGGGGCCACGTACAGCGGTCCCGCCGGGTGGCCGGATGATCTCAAGGAGGAGAATCAACATGTCCCGACCCCGCATCCCTGTCGTTTCACGCCGTACTGCGCTCGCCGGGAGCATGAGCGTGGGGGTCACGCTCGCGTTGGCCGCGTGTGGTGGATCCGGCGCCGGCGGCGGAGGAGGCAGTGACACTGCCGGCAAGGAGGCGTCGGATCTCAAGATCGGCGTCGCCATGCCCACCAAGTCCTCCGAGCGGTGGATCAAGGACGGCGATAACATCAAGGCGCAGCTGGAGAAGCTGGGCTACAACGTCGACCTGCAGTTCGCCGAGGACGACATCCCCACGCAGACCAACCAGATCGACAACATGATCACGCGGGGCGTCAATCTGCTCATCATCGCACCCATCGACGGCACCGCGCTGTCCGGACAGCTCGACTCCGCCGGCGAGGCCGGCATCCCGGTCATCTCCTACGACCGGCTGATCCGCGACAACGAGAACGTCAGCTACTACACCAGCTTCGACAACTACGACGTCGGCACTCAGATGGGCACCTCACTACTCATCGGTATGGGCATCCTCGACGCCGAGGGCAATGACGCCGGCCTGTCCCCGGACAAGCCATACAACATCGAACTGTTCGGCGGCTCCCCGGATGACAACAACTCCCCGTTCTTCTTCACCGGCGCCATGGACGTCATCCAGCCCTATATCGACGCCGGCGTCATCGTAGTCAAGTCCGGGCAGACCAACTTCGACACGGTCGCGACCATGCGCTGGGACGCCGCCACCGCCCAGTCCCGCATGGACAACCTCATCACCTCCACCTACTCAGACGGCAGCCGCGTCGACGGTGTCCTGTCGCCCTTGGACTCGATGTCGATCGGCATCCTCGGGGCGCTCAAGGGCGCCGGATACGGCTCCGACGCTCAGCCCTACCCGACGGTGACCGGCCAAGACGCCGAAATCGCGGGAATCAAGTCGATCCAGGCCGGAGAGCAGTACTCCACCATCTTCAAGGACACTCGCGAGCTGGCCGATGCCGCCGTGCAGATGGCCGTGGCGGTGCTCAGCGGCCAGGAGCCGGAGGTCAACGACACCGAAACCTACGACAACGGGGTGAAGGTCGTGCCGTCCTTCCTGCTCAAATCGGAGATCATTACCAAGGACAACGTGCGCAGCTCACTGATCGACACCGGTTACATCACCGAGGATGAGCTCAAGTGATCGGTGAGAGTTTTGACGCCGCCGCTTCAATCACGACCGTGCGGGGAAGGGGGGATTAGCGTGGCGACGGACAACATCTTGGAGATGCGGGGAATTACCAAGCGGTTTCCCGGGGTGGTAGCGCTCGACGACGTCAACTTCGTCGTCAAGACCGGCGAGATTCACGCCATCTGCGGCGAGAACGGGGCCGGTAAGTCCACTCTCATGAAAGTGCTGTCAGGGGTGCATCCCCACGGCACCTATGAGGGGCAGATCCTGTTCGATGGCCGGGAGGTGACCTTCTCCGACATCAAGGCCTCGGAGACCGCGGGCATAGCCATCATTCATCAGGAGCTGACCTTGAGCCCGTTCCTGTCCATCGCGGAGAACATCTTCCTCGGGAACGAACGTTCAACCCGTGGTGTCATCGACTGGCACCGTACTAATACCGAGGCGCAGAGGATCATGGCTCGCGTGGGGCTGGCGGAGAACCCGGCAACCCGGGTTCAGGACATCGGCGTGGGCAAGCAGCAGTTGGTTGAGATTGCCAAGGCCCTGTCCAAGGACGTGCGTCTGCTGATTCTGGATGAGCCCACCGCCGCCCTCAATGACGACGACTCCGACCACCTGCTCGAACTCATGCGCCAGCTCAAGGCGCGCGGCATCACCTGCATTATGATCTCCCACAAGCTAGGCGAGATCGGGCAGATCGCCGACTCCACAACGGTTATCCGCGATGGCCGCACGATCGCCACGCTCGACATGCATCGGGAGGGCGGCGTTGAGGAGGCCGAGATCATCCGCCTGATGGTGGGACGCTCTCTCGACCAGCGCTTCCCGGACCATGTCTCGCATGTGGCCGGCGAGGCGCTGCGGCTCGAGGACTGGACCGTGCACCACCCCGAGGACCCCTCACGCACGGTCGTGGACGGTGCCGATCTCGTGCTTCGGCACGGTGAGATCGTCGGACTGGCCGGTCTGATGGGGGCCGGCCGCACCGAGTTGGCCATGAGCCTGTTCGGCCGTTCCTGGGGCAGTGACATCACTGGAAGGATCTTCAAAGACGAACGCGAGATCGAGGTCAAGGATGTGGCCTCAGCCATTTCCCATGGCATCGCCTATGTGTCGGAGGACCGCAAGCGTTACGGGCTCAACCTCATAGAGTCCATCAGGCGCAATGTCTCGGCGTCGTCTCCCCGCCGGTTCTCCCGGCGCGGCGTACTCGACCTGCACCGGGAGCGCGCCGTGGTCACCGAGTTGTGCGGCCAGATGGCGGTCAAGGCGCCCACCATCGAGTCCGTGGTCGGTGGCTTGTCGGGAGGCAATCAGCAGAAGGTGGTTCTGGCGAAGTGGGTGGCGGCCGAGCCGGACGTGCTCATCCTCGATGAGCCCACCCGTGGTATCGACGTCGGCGCCAAATACGAGATCTACCAGATCATCAACCAGCTCGCGGACGCCGGCAAGGCCGTCCTCGTCATCTCCTCAGAGCTGCCCGAGCTGCTCGGCATCTGCGACCGCATCTACACGCTTTCGGCGGGCAGAGTCACCGCCGACCTGCCGCGGGTCGACGCCGACCAGGAGGTCCTCATGCGCTACATGACCCAGATCAAGGAAAACTGATGTCCAACACACTGTCTACGCTCAAGGAGACCCTGCGCACGAATATGCGGCAAGGCGGTCTGGCCGTCGCGCTCGTCATCATCGTGATCTTCTTCGCGATCGTCACCAACGGTCAGATCCTGTCCGCGCAGAACGTCTCAAATATCATTGTGCAGAACGCCTACGTGCTGGTCCTGGCGATCGGTATGCTCTTCGCCATCCTCATGGCCGACATCGATCTCTCTGTCGGCTCGGTGGTGGCCCTGACCGGTGCCGTGGCCGGGGTGGTAACCGTGAACCACGGCATGCCCTGGTGGCTGGGTGTGCTGGCCGCGCTGCTCACCGGGCTGCTGGTGGGCGTGTGGCAGGGATTCTGGATCGCCTTCGTCGGCATCCCCGCCTTCATCGTCACCCTGGCCGGCATGTTGATCTTCCGCGGCCTGACGATGATCGTGCTGCACAACCTCTCGATCTCACCGTTCCCCGGCGGCTTCCGGGAGATTTCCTCGGGCTACCTCAACGGCCTGCTGGGTGGATACGGTTATGACGTTTTCACGCTGCTGCTGGCGGCTCTTGCACTCGCCGCCTACGTGTTCTCAGAGGTGCGCAACCGGCGTCGTTCGATCGCCAACGAGGTGCCCGTCTCCGGTGCCGGGGTCTGGATCGCGCGGATCGTGCTCGTCTGCCTGATCGGCATGGCCTTCGCATGGAAGATCGCCACTTACAAGGGCACTCCTTTTGTGCTGATCATCTTGGCGGCGTTGATTCTGCTGTACTCCTTCGTCGCCGGCCGCACGGTCATCGGCCGGCAGATCTATGCGATCGGTGGCAACAAGGAGGCTGCGGCCCTGTCCGGTGTGAAGGTCCAGTGGGTGCGCTTCTGGGTGTTCGTCAATAACGGGGTGTTGTGCGCACTGGCCGGCATCATCTTCACCTCCCGACTCAACATGGCCGGCCCGAAGGCCGGCCAGGGATTCGAGCTCGACGCGATCGCCGCGTGCTTCATCGGCGGCGCGGCCGTCACCGGGGGTGTGGGGACGGTGGTCGGTGCCATCGTCGGCGGGCTGGTCATGGCCGTGATGAACAACGGCATGTCCTTGCTGGGTGTGGGCATCGACTATCAGCAGGCCATTAAGGGTCTGGTGGTGCTGGGTGCGGTCGCTTTCGACCTGCTCAATAAGCGCCGCGCCGTGACCGCCTAAACTCGGCGCGGCGGCGCCGCGGAGTCGCGGATGACCAGCCGGGTGCTCAGTCGCACGGGCGTGGTGGTCAGCAGTGGGCGGCCGTGATGGCTGTCGACGATCATGCGCACCGCCTCCTGTCCCATCCGGAACAGGGGCTGGCGCACTGTGGTCAGTCGCGGCGCCGCCCAGCCGGCCATCTCCGTGTCGTCGAAGCCGACCACGCTGAAGTCGTCCGGGATGCGCAGGCCCGCTTCGCGTGCCGCCTCATAGACGCCGAGCGCCGTTGTGTCGGAGGCGGCGAAGACGGCGGTCGGGCGTTCGTCGTCGGGCAGGGCCAGCAGCCGACGGCCCTGACGCAAGCCGGCCTCATAGGTGAAGGGGCCGCAGGAGATCAGGGCCGCGTGCGTCGGCAGCGAATGCATCTGCAGCGCGGACAGGTACCCCTGGCGCCGCTCCTGCGCGGGCACCGAGTCCTCGGGGCCGCCGACCATGGCGATGCGTCTGTGGCCGAGTCCGATCAGGTGCTCGGTGGCGTCCACCCCGCCGTTCCAGTTCGTGGCGCCGATCGAGGCGACTCCGGCCTCCACGTTGCCGGAGGGGTCTATCAGCACCACCGGCAGGCCGATGCGCCTGGCGCTGGCCTGCTGCTCGTGCGTCAGCGGGGAGGTCAGTACGATCAGCCCGAGATAGTCGGTGGCCTTCAGCAGCGTGAACCACTCGGGTTCGAAGGGGACCGGGTGCTTGCGCGGCGCCGGCTGGGGCGTATAGGTGGTGTTGAGCGCGACCCCGGCGTTGAGCGCGGCGGTTGCGGCGCCCTTGAGCACCTCGATGGTGTAGGCGGTGGCCAGGTCGTCGGAGACGATCGCTATCGGCGGGTAGGTGCGGGCCGGTGCCGTCTCCGGGCGGACGTAGCCCAGATCTGCGCACGCCGCCAGAACTCGTTCCCGGGTGGCCGCGGATACGTCGGCGCGGTTGTTGAGCGCCTTGGAGGCGGCCGACTTGGACACGCCCGCCGCCGCGGCGACGTCGTCAAGGGTCACTCGCCGGCCTGAGTCCACGCTCTTCTCCCCTCAGGGCCATTGGGCCCAACGTGTATTCCCAGGAGGCTAGCAGGTGGCGTCGAGTCCGTCGCGCACGACGCCGAGCCAGGCCACCTGCTCCCGCCACTGGTAGGACTCTCCGCCCTCGTGGCCGTTGAAGGGGTAGACGCGTATCTCCGGGCGTGCCGGGGATGACGGCGCTTGCCGCCCCCAGTGGTTGCGCGCCGCGAACACGGTCGACGGCGGACAGGTGGTGTCCATCAGCCCGGTGGAGAACAGGGCGGGGCAGGTCGCCCTGGTGCCCAGCAGGGCGGCGTCGCAGTAGGCGAGAGTGCGGCGCACCTGTGCGACCTCGTCCCGGTGTACGGCCAGGTACCCGGCGATGTCCGCATACGGCGGCTCATCCGTCAGGCCGAGGGCGCGGGGCAGTGCGCACATGAACGGCACGTCCGGCATGGCGGCGATGATCCGGTGGTTCAGACCGGCGGCGGCGATGGCCAGCCCGCCGCCTTGCGAAACGCCGGTGACCGCGATTCGGGTCGGATCCACTTCCGGCAGAGCCGCCGCGGCCTCGACGGCGTGGTGTGCGTCCACGAACAGGCGCCGGTAGAGGTAACCCTCGGGGGATTGCAGCCCGTGGGTGGCGAAGCCTGCGGCGGCCGGGCCGGTGCCGTGCGGGTCGGGGGTGTCGCCCCCGGAGCCCCAGTGCGAGCCCTGGCCGCGCGTGTCCATGACCAGGTGGGCGTAGCCTGCGGCCGCCCAGGCAAGGTGGTCCTGCGGCAGGCCGCGGCCGCCTCCCATTCCCAGGAACTCGACGACGGCGGGCAGTGGTCCGGTGGTGCCGGCAGGGGTGACGAGCCAGGCTCGGATGGGGTCTCCGGCGTATCCGCCGAAGGTGACGTCGTGAACCCGGTGGGTGAGCAGCGGTGTCGTCATGGGGGTGGCGGTGACACTCGCCGGGTCGAAGAGGTTATCGGTGAGCGTGCGCGCCCAGAAGGCGTCGAAGTCATCCGGTTCGGTGAGGTCCGGGGCGTAGTCCTCAAGGTCGGACGGCGATAGGTCGAAGTACGCCATGGCGGCTCCTTGCGGTGACTGTGCGGTTGGCGGTGGCGCGTTACGCGGAGGCCGGCGGCGACCGCAGTTGACAGAATAATGTGCGCCGCTATACTAAACCTGTCATACGGATTCGCGAAATATTTCGGTCATCCTGATCGGACGCGTCCGTATCGGAGGTTTCAATGATGAAGCTCAGTGCTCACAACCCCCATCCCGCTCGCTCTCGCCGTCGCGTGGCGGGAATGATGGCCGGCGTACTGACCGCCTCGCTGGCCCTGGCCGCCTGCGGCGGCGGCTCGGGCGGCGGCGGGGATGACAACACCCTCACCCTGTGGCACAACGCCACCACGGGCCCAGGCTCGCAGTATTGGGAGACCATTGCCGCGGACTTCGAGGCCTCCCACGAGGGCGTCACGGTGGAGGTTCAGGCCATCCAGAACGAGGACCTGGACGGCAAACTGCAGACCGCCCAGAACGCCGGCGAGGGACCAGATGTCTTCCTCGCGCGCGGCGGCGGCAAGCTGCGCGACATGGTGGAGGCCGGGCTCGTCCTGGACATCTCCGACATGATCGACAAGTCCGTGGCCGCGGAGGTTCCCGAGAGCGCCTTCTCCGCGTACACGGTGGACGACGGCGTCTACGCCATGCCCACCTCGCTTCAACCCGGCGGCATCTACTACTCCCAGGACCTGTTCGACGCCGCCGGCATTACCGCTACGCCCACCACCATGGAGGAACTGTCCGACGCCGTCGCCAAGCTCAAGGACTCCGGCACCTCGCCGATCGCGCTGGGGGCCAAGGACGCCTGGCCGGCCGCCCACTGGTACTACTTCTTCGCCCTGCGCGAGTGCAGCCAGGAGACGCTGGAGAGGTCACTGTCGGAGCTGAAGTTCTCCGACCAGTGCTGGGTCGACGCCGGGCAAGACCTGGCCGACTTCGCCGGCACCGGTCCCTTCAACTCCGGCTTCCTGACCACATCCGCCCAGCAGGGTGCCGGTTCCTCGGCCGGTATGGTGGCCAACCACCAGGCCGCCATGGAGCTCATGGGCACCTGGAACGTCGGGGTGATCGCCTCGCTCACCCCGGATGAGCAGCCGCTGCCGGATCTGCGCTGGTTCCCCTTCCCCGCCGTCGACGGCGGTAAGGGTGACCCCACCGCCATCATGGGCGGCGTGGACGGCTACGCCTGCTCCTCCACCGCCCCGGCGGAGCTGTGCGCGGAATTCCTCAACTTCTTCATGAGCGAGGCCAACCAGGAGGCCTACGCCGACGCCTTCGAGACCATCCCCGTCAATGAGAAGGCGCAGGACCAGGTCACCTCCGAGGCGCTGCTCCCGCAGGTGAAGGCCAACAACGACGCCGCCTACTCGCAGGTGTGGCTGGACACGTCCCTGGGGCAGAACATCGGCAACGCACTCAACGTCGCGGTAGTGGACATGCTCGCCGGCAAGGGCGACGCCCAGGGCATCGTCGACGCCATGAGCGCGGCCGCCGCCAAGGAATAGTCCCCCATCTCTCCCAACCAGTCGGCCGCGGCGCGCCCGGCATGCCCCTCCGGGTGCACCGCGGCCCACTACGAAACGAGGCTCCCACAATGACAGCTGCAATCTCAGCGCCCGCCGGCGGCAGCGCTCCCACCGGAGCCGGGCAGACAAAGAAGAGGAAGAGTCCCAGTTCCCTGTCCTGGCGGGACCGGGTGGAGATCACCGCCCTGTCGGCTCCCGCCGTCATCCTGTTCCTGACCTTCGTCATACTCCCGGTGATCATGGCCGCCTATTACGGCTTCTTCAAATGGAAGGGCTTCGGAGTCCCCACGAACTTCGTCGGCTTCGACAATTACCGCACGATCCTCACCGATCCCGAGTTCCACAACGTGCTGCGGCACAACGCCATCGTCGTCGTCGGATCGCTGGTCCTGCAGGGCCCCTTCGCCCTGGGGCTGGCGCTGTTGCTGAACAAGAAGATGCGCGGGCAGTCGCTGATCCGCGTCCTCATCTTCATCCCCTACGTCATCTCCGAGGTCATCGCCGGTACCGCTTGGGGGCTGATCCTCCAGACCGACGGCGCCATGAACGGCCTGCTGCGCAAACTCGGGCTCGACGCCCTGGCCAATGACTGGATCTCCAACCCCAAGACCGCGCTGACCATCCTGCTGTTCATCCTGACCTGGAAGTACGCCGGCTTCGCCGTCATCATCTTCCTGGCCGGCATGCAGGGCATTCCGGAAGAGCTGACCGAGGCCGCCAGGGTCGACGGCGCCTCCTACTGGCAGATCCAGCGCAAGATCACCATTCCGCTGCTGGGTCCGACCATGCGCATGTGGGGCTTCCTGTCGATCATCGGCTCCCTGCAGCTGTTCGACCTGGTCTACATCATTTGGGGCCAGTACATCTCCTCCACCGCGGGCACCTCCACCATGGCCACCTACATGGTGGTCAACGGGCGCATGAGCGGCAACTACGGCTACGGGAACGCCGTTGCCGTGGTGCTCTTCCTCATCTCCTTGGTGATCGCCCTGACCTATCAACGATTCGTCCTGCGCCGCGACACCGAGGGCGCACTGACCGGGAGCAGCCGATGACCGCCGTCGCATCCTCCATCAAGCCTCTCACCCCCGCCGCGCCCGCGCCGACCGGTCCGCGCCGTCGCGCCCGTTCCGCCAAGGCCAAGCCCGCCTGGGCCAGCCCCGTGGTCTACCTGGCGGCCGCCCTGGTGATCGCCGCCCTGCTGGCCCCGGTCGCCTACGTCATCCTGGGCGGCTTCCGCAACAACTCGCAGATCACCGCCGACCCTGCGGGCCTGCCCGACCCGTGGGTGGTGGACAACTACCGGGTGGTGCTGACCAGTTCCGGGTTCTGGCAGCAGGTCGGCAACTCCACGATCGCCGCCGCCTGCGGCACCATCGGCACCGTCACCCTTGGGCTGATGGTCAGCTTCGTGATCGCCCGCTATCCCTTCAAGGGCGGTGGCGCACTGTACATGCTGTTTGCGGCTGGACTCATGTTCCCGATGACGGTGGCGATCACTCCGCTGTATATCCTGATCAAGAACCTGGGCCTGATGAATTCCCTGGCGGGCATCATCATCCCCGGCATCGCCTTCGCCCTGCCGCAGACGGTCATCATCCTGGTGCCCTTCCTGCGAGCCATCCCCAAGGAACTGGAGGAGGCCGCCTCCCTGGACGGCTGCGGACGCATGGGATTCTTCTGGCGAGTGATTGTGCCGTTGTCCGCACCCGGGGTGGTGACCACCGGCATTCTCGCCTTCGTCGGTTCGTGGAACTCCTATATGCTCCCGCTGTTCGTCCTGACCGACCACTCCAAGTACACCCTTCCGCTGGGAGTGCAGGCCTTCGCCTCCGAGCACTCGGTCAACACCGCCCAGGTGCTCGCCTTCACCTCGCTGTCAATGATCCCCGCCCTGGTGGTCTTCAGCCTATTCGAACGCCGCATCGTCGGTGGCCTGACCGGCGCCGTCAAGGGCTGACCGCCACTTCAACCGCGAACGGAGACAACCGTGAACACCTGGAACGACACCTCCCTGCCTGCCGATCAGCGGGCCGCATCCCTGCTGTCGGCAATGAGCCGGCAGGAGAAGATCCACCAACTGGCATCCTTCTGGGTGCTCGACGAGGATGCGGACATCCCCGCGCCGGACCCCGCAGCCGTCGGGGTGGATGAGGAGGCGGATACCGCCGAGGCCGCGCACCAGGTCGCCCCCATGGAGGAGGCGTTCAAGGTCGGGCGCCAGGGCTGGGAGGACAGCGCCGACGGTGGGCTGGGCCACCTGACCCGCATCTACGGAACCGACCCGGTCACTGTTGCCGACGGAGCGGCCAAGCTGGCGCGTCTGCAGCGCGACGTCGTCTCCCGCAACGCCTTCGGCATCCCGGCGATCGTCCACGAGGAGTGCCTGACCGGTTTCACGGCGCTGGGGGCAACCGTTTACCCGGCCGCCATCGCCTGGGGCGCCACCTGGCGGCCCGCGCTCGTGGAACAGATGGCGGGCCGCATCGGTGCCGACCTGCACGCCGTCGGCGTGCACCAGGGCCTGGCGCCGCTGCTGGACGTCGTGCGCGACTATCGGTGGGGGCGCGTGGAGGAGACCTGCGGGGAGGACCCTTACCTGGTGGGCACGCTCGGCGCCGCCTACGTGCGCGGCCTGCAGGCCCAGGGGGTGCACGCCACCCTCAAGCACTTCGTCGCCTACCCCGCCTCCAAGGCCGGCCGCAACCACGCGCCGGTGTCCATGGGGGTGCGCGAGCTGGAGGACGTCATGCTGCCGCCCTTTGAGATGGCGGTGCGTGAGGGCGGCGTCGCCTGCGTGATGAATTCATACTCCGACATCGACGGCGAACCGGTGGCCGCATCCCGCCACCTGCTCACGCAGGTGCTGCGGGAGCGCTGGGGCTTCACCGGCACGGTGGTCTCCGACTACTGGTCGGTGCGTTTCCTCCAGGCCATGCACCACGTGGCCGAGGACCCGGCACACGCCGCTGCGCTGGCGGTACGCGCCGGGCTGGACGTGGAACTGCCGGAGACCACCTGCTACTCCCATCTTGAGGCGGCACTGGACGGCGGCCTGCTCACCGAGGCCGAGCTTGACGTCGCGGTTGGGCGGGTGCTGACCCAGAAGGCCCGGCTGGGCCTGCTCGACGCCGATTGGGAGCCGGCCTCCGGCGTCGATACGGGCCGCGACCTGGACTCTCCCGGCAACCGGGCGGTGGCCCGCGCCATGGCCGAGGAGTCGGTGATCCTGCTGAAGAACGACGGCGTGCTGCCGCTCGACCCCGAGGCGGGCGTGGCCGTGTCCGGGCCAGTGTGGGAGGACGTGCGCTCCTTCCTGGGCTGCTACTCCTTCCCCAACCATGTGCTCAGCCGCGACGGCGGCCGCACCACCGGGCTGGACATCCGCGACCTACCCGCCGCGCTGCGAACCGCTCACCCCGGCCAGGCCGCCTTCCACCGGGGCGTCGGCTTCATCGACGGGCGCGCCGAGGACTTCGACGCCGCCGTCTCCGCCGCCGCGGCCGCCGACGTGGCCGTGGTGACCCTGGGTGATATTGCCGGGCTCTTCGGCGGGGGCACCTCCGGGGAGGGCTGCGACGTCGTCGACCTGGGCCTGCCCGGGAGCCAGGGGGAGCTGCTGGAGGCCGTGCTGGCAACCGGCACGCCCACCGTGCTGGTGCTGGTCACCGGGCGCCCCTACGCGCTGGGGGAGTACGCCGACCGCTGCGCCGCCATCGTGCAGGCCTTCATGCCGGGCGTGGAGGGCGCCGACGCCATTGCCGGTGTGCTCACCGGAGCCGTCAACCCCTCCGGGCGGCTGCCGGTCGCCATTCCGAATGGTCGCGGCGGCCAGCCGGGCACCTACCTGGCGGCGCCGCTCGCCTGGCATGCCGACGGCATCTCCAACCTGGACCCCACCCCGCTGTACCCCTTCGGCTACGGGCTCGGCTACTCGACCTTCATCCTTACCGATCCCGCCGTCTCCGCTACCCGCATGGACGTCGGCGGCCAGGTGGAATACGCGGTCACGGTCACCAATACCTCCGACCGCACCGGCGCCGAGGTGGTTCAGTTGTACCTGTCAGACCCGGTGGCCGAGGTGGTCCGCCCGCTGAAGACCCTCGTCGGCTTCGCCAAGGTGGACCTGGAGGCGGGGGAGTCCAAGCGGGTCACCTTCACGGTGCACGCCGACCGCACCTCCTTCACCGGCGTCGACCACCGGCGCATCGTCGAACCCGGCCAGATTCTGCTAGCCGCCGGCACCAGCAGCGAGGACCGGCTGGAGGGTCTCGCCGTCGAGATCACCGGTCGGCGCCGCGTGGTCGGCGAGGGCCGCGTGCTCACCACGCCCGCGTCCGTCACGCCCGCATGAGGATCGTCGCTCGGCCGCTCTCACTGATCAACCACACCGAACAACTACACACGGAGGTTTCAACGATGAAACTACCTGCAAGGCGTAGACGGGGCCTCGGCGCCGTCGGGATGCTTGCCGCCTCACTGGCCCTGGCCGCCTGCGGTGCGAACTCCGCCGACGGCGGGGACGAGGTCACGCTGACCTTCTGGAACAACTCCACCACCCCCGCCTGGGCGGCGTACTGGGAGGAGGTCACGGCCGACTTCGAGGCCGCCCATGCGGGCGTGACCATCGACGTGGTGGCGATCTCCAACGAGGACATCGACGGCAAGCTGCAGACGGCGCTGGCCGGTGGGCAGGCCCCGGACCTCTTCGTCCAGCGCGGCGGCGGCAAGATGGCCGACATGGTCGAGGCGGGGCAGCTGCTCGACATCACCGACCTGATCGAACCGGAGGTGCGTGAGTCGGTGGCCGAGGGCACCTTTGCGCCCTACACCATCGATGGCTCCTTGTATGCGATGCCCACCTCCTTCCAGCCGGAGGGGATTTACTACTCGCAGGAGCTGTTCGACGCTGCGGGCATCACCGAGACGCCGACGACGATCGCGGAGCTGTCCAACGCGGTGGTCAAGCTGAAGGAGTCCGGCACTGCTCCAATCGCCTTGGGGGCCAAGGATGCCTGGCCGGCTGCCCACTGGTATTACCAGTTCGTGCTGCGCGAGTGCAGCCAGGAGGTCTTGGAGTCCTCACTGTCGGAGTTGGACTTCTCCGACCAGTGCTGGGTGGACGCCGGGGAGGATCTGGCCGACTTGACCGCCACCGGCCCCTTCAACGACGGTTTCCTGACCACTTCCGCCCAGCAGGGCGCGGGCTCGTCCGCGGGGTTGGTGGCCAACCACCAGGCCGCCATGGAGCTCATGGGCACCTGGGATGTGGGCGTGATCGCCTCGCTGACCCCGGATGAGCAGCCGCTGCCGGATCTGCGCTGGTTCCCCTTCCCCGCCGTCGACGGCGGGGAGGGTGACCCGACCGCCATCATGGGTGGCGTGGACGGCTACTCCTGTTCTTCCACGGCTCCGGCCGAGCTGTGCGCCGAGTTCCTCAACTTCATCATGACCAAGGACAACCAGGAGGCCTACGCCGAGGCCTTCGACATGCTGCCCGCCAACCGGGACGCCCAGGGGGTGATTGCGGCGGGCCCGCTGGCCGACGCCATGCAGGCGGGCAACGACGCCGCCTACTCGCAGGTGTGGCTGGACACGTCCCTGGGGCAGAACGTCGGCAACGCGCTCAACGTCGCGGTGGTAGACATGCTGGCGGGCAAGGGCGACGCCCAGGGCATTGTCGACGCCATGATCGCCGCGGCCGCCAAGGAGTGACGGGCGCGATACTCAGGAGGAGATGACATGTCAATGACGCAATCTGATGACGGGGTCGGCAGCGCTCCGGCTCGCTGCGCGGTGATCGGCGCTGGCCTACTTCACCGTCCGCAAGGCCCTGCCCCTCCTGCGTGACGGCGCGCGGGTAGTCCTGCTGTCCTCCATCTCCGGCTCCAACGGCGACCCCGGACACTCGGTGTACAACGCCTCCAAGGCCGCCGTGCGCTCGCTCGCGCGCACCTTCACCGCCGAGCTGCGTGAGCGGCGCATCCGGGTCAACGCGGCCGGCCCGGGACCAACCATGTCCGAGGGATTCGCCGCCTTCGTCGGCGGGCAGGAGGCCATCGACCGGATCACGAGCATGGTGCCCGTGGCCACATCGACTCGATCGATGAGACCGCCGCCGCGATCGTCTTCCTCGCTGCCGAGGACTCCGCCTACATGGTCGGTGCGGAGCTGGTCATTGACGGCGGCATGAGCCAGATCTAAGACCCCACTGCGAATCCACCACTGTTTCCGCACACGATGAGTCTGCGCACGCGGACTCGCTACCACAGGAGCAAGCCTTGAACCACGTAAGCGCCGCAACCGTCCCACAAGCCATGCGCCACCGCCTGGCTGAAACGGTCCTCACCATCACCGGCCCTGACGGGGCGCCGCTGGCGGACACGGACGTCGTCGTCGAGCAGACCCGGCACGAGCTGGGAATCGGCAATATCGGCTTCGACTTCGTGGCCGTCGCCAACGGGGAGAAGTCCAATGCGGACAGCCTGTTCGGCGGGGCCCGACCGGAACTGGCGCAGGCGCTGACGGAGCGCTTCTTCGACCTGTTCAACGTCGCCACGCTGCCCTTCTACTGGCGCTCATTCGAGCCGGAGGAGGGGCATCCGCACACCGAGCGGCTGGCGAATGCGGCCCGCTGGATCCGCGCCCACGGTGCCGATGTCAAGGGACACCCGCTGGCCTGGCACACGCTCGCCCCGCAGTGGCTGCTGGGACGCGACCCGGAAGAGGTCGAGCGCATCCTGCGTGCTCGCATCACCCGCGAGGCGAGTGGCTTCCGCGGCCTGGTGGACACCTGGGACGCCATCAACGAGGTGGTGATCATGCCGGAGTTCACCGCCGAGGACAACGCCATCACCCCGCTCGCCCAGCGCCTCGACCGCGTGGGCATCGTGCGGCTCGCCTTCGAGACCGCCCGCGCCGCCAACCCCGACGCCTTCCTGCTGCTCAACGACTTCAATATGAGCGAGAAGTACGTCCAGCTGATCGAGGACTGCCTGGAGGCGGGGGTGAGGATCGACGCGATCGGCTTGCAGTCACACATGCACCAGGGGTACTGGGGCGAGGAGCGCACCCAGGAGGTGCTCGAGCGTTTCAGCCGCTTCGGCCTGCCGCTGCACTTCACCGAGACCACACTGGTCTCCGGCCACCTCATGCCGCCGCAGATCGTGGACCTGAACGACTACCAGATTCCGCACTGGCCCAGCACCCCGGAGGGGGAGGAGCGCCAGGCCGATGAGATCCGCCGCCACTACACCACGCTCGCCTCCCACCCCGCGGTCGCGGAGATCACCTACTGGGGCTTCACCGACGATGGGGCCTGGCTGGGTGCGCCGGTCGGCTTCGCCCGCGCCGACGGCACCTTGAAGCCCAGCTACGCGGCCCTGCACGACCTGGTCAAGGGCCAGTGGTGGACGCCGCCCACTACTGTGCGCACCGACGCCGAGGGACGGCTGCGCCTGTCCGGCTTCCGCGGCACCTACCGGATCACTGCCGCCGACCGCAGCGGCGAGGTGAAGCTCGATGCGGCGGTGGGCAGGGCGGAGGCGGGTGTCGCCCTGACCGCTCCGGCGAGCTACTCGGGTCAGCCGCGGTTGGCGAAGCGCTCCAGGAGCATGGCATCCCCGCCGACCACGAGCACGTCGTCGGGGGAGACCAGGGTGGCCGCGGTGGCGTACTCGAAGGGGTCGCCCGGGCTCATCAGGCCGAAGACGGTCACGCCGTAGCGGGAGCGGATCTTGGATTCGCCGATGGTGAAGCCGTGCAGTTCGGCGGGAGGGCGCATTTTAACGATGGTGAAGCCGCTCTTCTCCATCTCGATGTAGTCCAGCATGCGGCCGGAGACCAGGTGGGCGGCGCGCTGCCCGGCGTCGAACTCGGGGTAGACCACGTGGTGGGCGCCGATGCGTCGCAGGATGCGGCCGTGGGCGCGGGAGACGGCCTTGGCCCAGATCTGTGGGGTCTCCAGGTCCACCAGGTTGCCGGTGATAAGCACGCTGGCCTCCAGGGAGGTGGCCACACCCACCACCGCGGTGCCGAACTCGGTGGCCCCCAGCTGCTCCAGGGCCTCCATGTCGGTGGCGTCCGCCTCCACCAGCGGGATGCGACCGGTCCACTGGCGCACGAGGACGGGGTCCCGCTCGACGGCGAGCACCTCCCGGCCGAGGCGGTCCAAGGTGGCGGCCATGGCGGAGCCGAAGCGGCCGAGCCCGATCACCAGGGTCGAGTCGTTGTACGCGGTGCGGTCAGGCATAGGTCCTCGTGGTAGCTGCGGGTCCGGACGGATTAGGTGCGGGTCCGGACGGATACTGTGCCCAACGGTAGTCCCCTCTCACCGAGGTCGGTTGAAGTTACGTGCTGAGGTCGGTAGTTGTTACGTGCTGAGGGCCGGTGGGGCGATCTTGGGTTGACATCGAATTGCGGGAGGGTAACGATGATGTCCGTTAGCAGTTTGACGCGGTAGGAGACAAGTCGATGAGTGCTGGCACGCTGTACATCAACCCTGAGACCCTTGATCATGCGGCCGGGATGCTCGATGACGTCGCCGGCGATTTGGGCGGCGCCTCTTTCCCCGCCGATCCGGATGTGGGCCGTTCTTCCTCTGCGGTGTCGACGGCGCTGAGCCGGCTGTCCTCCAAGACCACGAGCACGGCTTCCGCGCTGCGTACCATGGCTAGCGACCTGCGAACGACCGCATCGGACTTCCGCAACACGGATGCCGATGTTGCCTCCGCCACTCCCTCCGCAACCTCAGGAGGCTACTGATGCCTCTTGATGCTCGGGTCATCACTGAGCCGTCCGCGGCCTGGAATGCCGCCAGGACCCTGACTTCGGTCTCGACGACGATCTCGGACGCCTCCGACGACGTTGCCTCCGCCCGCAGCTCCATCGCCTCCGACTGCTCAAGCGAAGCAACTACCCAGGCATTGCTGAAGCTGAGCGGCGATCGTGACGTCCTTGATGACACTTCGGCCGATGCCTCGACTTTGGCTAAGGCGCTCGACGACTTCGGTTACTCCATGTATTCGGTCAAGAATCGGCTCGCGGACGTTCTTGACGACGCTATGGCCGCCGGACTGGTGGTCTCAGGGAGCACCATCCAGGAGCCCGTAAAGGATGACTCCGACGCGGACTATGCCACTAAGAAGGCCACCACGACACGCTCTCCTCGACGCTGTCCCTGATTCGTGCCGAGGAGTCGACGGCGCACGACACGCTCATCTCGGCCTGCAACTCGCTCAAGACTGCGGGGGAGTGGTTCCGGGACAAGTACCTTCCGACTGGTGGGCCGGGCGACTTATCCAAGGCTGTCGGCTGGACGAACCGGGTAGCCATTGGGACCCGTTGGGGTACGATCGGCGCAATCGCCAGGTTCCAGCCGCGCTACCCGAAGTGGCATCCGGGCGCCGGCAGATTCATGTCAGCGGCAGACCGCTCCAAGATGGGACTGCTGCAAACCCTGTGGGCCAAGAGCAAACCCGGCAACTGGATCAACAAGCCCTTCACCCGCGGAACCACCGCGTGGAAGGCGCAGCAGGCCGCGGCCAAGGCCGCGTCTGCGCTCAAGTGGGCGGGTCGTGCGTCTACTGTGCTCACGGCTGGTGTGGCCGGGTACGAGCAGTACCAGAAGGACTCGGCCAACCCCTCAATGGGCGAGGGAGAGAAGATCACGCGTGCTGGGACGCAGGCTGTTGCGCAGGGTGCGGGTGCCTGGGCCGTCGCGACGGCGGGGGCGCAGGCAGGCATGGCAATTGGTGCGATCGGCGGCCCGGTTGGGGTTGCTGTGGGCGGCATTGTTGGAGGAGCGGTCGGAGGGATAGCTGGGTCTGCCGCGGGAAAATGGCTCGGCGATAGGATTAATGAGGGATGGAGTAAGTTATTTGGGTGAAGTGGATGAAAGGAGGTAATTTCCGTGTGGGGTGCTGTTGGCGTTTTTTTGTTCGGCTTGCTGATCGCTGTGTACTGGGTGCTGGCGATGTTCACCGACACTGGGCCGGGCGAGTTTGCCCGTGACATTAGTGCGGAAGTGGGTCACAAGAACAATCTGTCGCTTACCGTTCCGGCCGCTGGTTTGATGGCTGTCTTCGCGGCGCCTCTGGGGATTCCTGCCGTGGCGGAGTCCGGGTTTGGGATGATGCTGGGGGTCGTCGGTGGCTTTTTTGTGCTTCTGATATTGGTGAGCCTGTTGCCGATCACGTTGCCGGCGTGGATGTATTCGGAGTGGCATGTGGAGTGGCGGCGCCGGCGTCGGCGCGAGCGGCTCGCCAGGGAGAACTCCTGGCGCGATACCTCCCGGCTGGAGCCTGAAGCGCGACCCGCTTCTGAGCGTCCGGCTTCGCCGGATGATGTGTAGGGGGTTGAGGGTGTTGGGCGAGGATACGAGTTGGAGGTGCTGCGCTTGTGGGCCGTGATTGGTGGTTTCGCCTTCACTGTGATGCTGATCGGCTATTGGGTATTGGCGATGTTCACTGATACCGGCCCGGGTGAGTTTGCGCGTGAGATCAGTGCGGAGATGGGAGTCAAGAACAATTTGTCGCTCACGATTCCGGCCGCTGCCCTGGCTTTTTTGTGTGCTTGTCCGCTGGGACTTCCCGTGATAGCGGACTCGGTGTTCGGGACGGTGCTGGGCTTCGCCGGCTTTTTCTTCATTCTGGTCGGGTTGCTGAGTTTTCTGCCGATTTCTTTGCCGGTGTGGATGTATCCGGAGTGGCATGTGGAGTGGTGGCGGCGGCGTCGGCGCGCGCGGCTCGCTAAGGCCAATGCCTGGCGTGACACCTCGCAGCTGGAGCCGGGCGAACTTTCCGGACCGGCAGCCGGTCGCGCCAATGGCCCCTTCGACTCGGCAACCACGGACACTTTCCCCGACCCTTCAGGAGGTGACGCATGACCCCGCGATCGAACCCGGACCTGCCCCATGAGTTCGCGGGGTCCGCCGTGAAAGTATCCGCGCCCGCCGGCTGGGTGCAGGTGGACCCTGCAAACCTTCCCGGCGTCCCGGACCCTGGGACGGCCCCCGACGACGCGGGACGCGTGGACCTGATCTGTGCCGAGCGGCCGGACAGTCCCCGCTTTGCTGAGAACTGCGTGATCACCGTCGCAGAGTTGCCCGCGGGAACCTCTGCGGAGGACTGGCTCCGGGACTCGACCATGCAGCTGATGAATTCCATACCCGGCTTCCAGCTGATCGACATTTCCGAGTGGGAGCCGGTCGGACCCGGCCTGCTGCGCTCCGGCGTCTACATCCAGAACGCGGTCTCGGTCACCGCCCTTCAGTGGACCTGGGTGAGCGAGACCTCGCGGCGCGGGTTGACCGCGACCTTCTCCTGTGCCACTCGCGACTGCAGTACAGCGGTGGAGCGATTCCTGGCCATGATCGTCACACTGGAGGAGATCTGATGGCACGGCTGGACACGAGCGGAAACACCCCGGTGTTGATCCTCGGCGATGCGGAGTGGCTGTCTCTGCGCGCCGTGGCGATGGGAGGGCGTATACCTAAAGACCGTATTGCGAAGCGGTTGCGCCGCAGCGGAATCCTGGACGATCAGGGCATCACGGCGCCTGCTGCCCCTGCACTGCACGGGGTCGCCGGGGCCACCCGGCACCTCGACGTCGCCCGCTTCGCCCCCGCGCGTTCGGGGCAACGCGCAGAGGCATGGATAGGTCCGAAGCGCGCGACCATCGTCAAGCACGAGCCGGACGGGTATCACGTGTACGGACTCGACGAATGCGAGGTTCCCTCCGCCTTCGCGCAGCTGCTCGACGTACGGCCGCGCCTCAACATCGACCTGGGGCCGCATACTCTCCCGCAGTCGGTGTACAGCTTCATCGACTCCGGGAACCTGGATGCCCTTGCCGAGGAACTTGCCCGTATCGCACGCCAGCTCGATCGTGGCGACGAGCCGGGACGGCTGGGCGGACCCACGCCGCTGACGGACGGGTTCGTCAGCGGCCAGTGGACGCTCTCACTGATCTCCACGAGCACACCACGAGATGGCGGCTGGGAGGTCGTGGGCTCCCTGACCACCCTGTCCGTCCCCGAATGCCTGTACGAGCTGATCCCCAAGTCCGTCGCGAGGGCCCTCGACGTCGGTGCCGCGCCCGAAGTGGTTGCCCAGAAAGCGGCCTCGGACCTGCCCGAGGAGCTGGTTCTGGAGCACATGACCTCGCTGGAGCTGTGGGTACGGATAAGTCCATGGTTCTTCGCCGCCTAATACGATCAGTTAGGCCGGCTTACCGGTTTACGGGGATGATTCGTTGGGGCCGTTGAGAACATCCGGGTGGCGGATCGGGGCGGTGGCCGTTGATGGTGTCCGCCGGTGCTTCCGGTGATTTCAGCGGTTCTGATTGCGCGCCCAGGGTGACTCGGGCGCGCATGCGCCGTTGCGGGGCGCGGACCTGGGGCGTGTTCGCTCGTGTGCCCCGGGTGAGGGTTCGGCACTTCGCATGACGGTTCGTCACTTGGCACCGGCGCTTCGGCACTTTCGACGACGGTACGTACCTCCAGGTGCCGAACCGTCGCAAGAAGGTACGAATCGTCGACCACAACGTACGAACTGGACCGCCCGCCTCTGTTTGGACCCCATACGTCGGTTTGGACCCCA
>NZ_JAUMUL010000061.1 GCF_030530635.1 Actinomyces sp. | reverse complement strand
GCGGACACGACTTCGGCCCGAGCACACGAGTTTTTCGAGGTTTGCAGGTGCTTAACACATGCATATGTCCAAAACACGTGTCTATGACGCCAACGCATGTCCATGACACCCCCGAGGAACTCCAACCTCTTGACCGCAGAGATCACTCACAAGACCTACCCCACCCGCCCCACAGGCAACCACCACCTGAACGGCGGATGACCAACTACCACAACAACCGGCCTCGGTGTGTCACTTGTGCCGGTCGCGGCGAGGGGATGCGCCCTACTCGGCGCCGAGGAGTTCGCGGATCTCCTGGGCGGTGAGGCGGGCCCGGCTGACGACCGCCCTACCAGGCACGACCGCGCCACCTGCCATACCCTCTTCCGCAGCGCCCTCAACCACCCGGTCGAACAGCTCGGCCTTCTTCTCCTTCAGGGCCATCACCTTCTCCTCGATGGTGCCGGTGGACACGAGCCGGTAGACCATGACGGGCTTGTTCTGGCCGATGCGGTGGGTGCGATCAACCGCCTGCTCCTCGGCCTGCGGGTTCCACCACGGGTCCAGGAGGAACACGTAGTCGGCCTCCGTCAACGTCAGGCCGAAGCCGCCCGCCTTCAGTGAGATGAGGAAGACATCGGCATCGCCACCGCGGAAGGCATCGATTACCCGCTGCCGGTTGCCGGTGGTGCCGTCCAGGTAGGCGGTGCGCATGCCGGCGGACTCCAGCACCTCACGCACCCCGGCCAGATAGCGGGTGAACTGGCTGAAAACCAGGGCCCGGTGGCCCTCGGCGACCACCGGCTGCAGCGTCTCCAACAGCACCTCGACCTTGGCGGTGGGCTTGCGCCGTCGGCCTGCCTTAGAACTACCTGCAGCGGTGTCGGTGCCCTCGACCAGTGCCGGGTCCAGCGCCATCTGCCGCAGAATCGTCAGAGATTTCAACGCGGTGAACCGCGACTGGGCGGTGTCCTCCTCCAGCAGCCCCAGCACCTTCTGCCGCTCGCGCGCCAGGCGGCGGTCGTAAGCGCGCCGGTGCGTCGGCGCCAGCTCCACCGACAGGACCTGCTCGTTCTTGGCGGGCAGGTCGGCGGCGACCTGCTCCTTGGTGCGGCGCAGCATGAAAGGACGGATACGGGCACGCAGTGCCGCCAGGGCGGCCTCATCCCCGTGGTCCACGGGACGCCGGTAGAGCTCGCCGAAGCGTTCCGGCCCGGGCAGCAGACCGGGCGCGGTGATGGACAGCAGACTCCACAAGTCCATTAGGGAGTTCTCCAACGGCGTCCCGGTGATGGCCACCGTCGACGGCGTACGCAGGCGCCGCATGGTCTTATAGGTGATCGCGTTGTGGTTCTTGACGAACTGGGCCTCGTCCAGCACCACCCAGGCCCAGTCGATGGCGGTGAAGTCCTCCTCCTCGATCCGGGCGATGGTGTAGCTGGTGACCACCAGGTCCGCATCCGCGCGGATCGTCTCCAGGTGCTCCCCCCGCTTGGCGCGGGTGCGGGTGATGGTCCGTACCCGCAGCTCGGGGCAGAAGCGGGCGGCCTGTTCCGCCCAGGCGCCGACGACGCTGGTTGGTGCCACCACCAGCACCGGGCAGTCCTGGGGCGTCCCGGGCCGCTGAGAGGATGTCTCAGCCACTGTCCCGTCCGGAGCCGCCTCGGCTCCCGCCACCCGCTGCTCCACCAGGCGTTGGACGACCGCGAGCACCTGGACAGTCTTGCCCAGGCCCATGTCGTCGGCGAGGATGCCGCCGAGCCCGGTGGACTGCAGCAGGGCGAGCCAGCGGTAACCGTCAAGCTGGTAGGGACGCAGCTGCGCCTGAAGCCCCGCGGGCACGGACGCGTCCACCACCCCGGCGGCGGACTCCCCATTCGCGCCGTCGGCCAGTCCGCCCTCGGCCGCGGCGGCCACGGCCAGAAGCCGGTCCACGCCCTCGCGCCAGCGGCGGGTCGCCTCCCCGATCACCCCGAGCCGCTCCAACTCCGCGTACAGCCCGGCCTGGAAGGCGGTGACCGACAGATCACCGGCACTGCGGGACTGCGGGTCGCGCAGGTCGCGCCCCTCCTCCATGAGCCGGGCCAGGCGCACGATCTCGGGCCGGTCGGCCAGGTTGATCCATCGGCCCGAATCCAGCAGCACCTCCTGAGCACCGGTGGCGACCGCGGTCATCAGCCGCTCAATGGGCACGTCCTCCTGCCCGACCTTCACGCGCACCCGCAGGGAGAACCAGTCCGGTCGCTCATCATCGTCACCGACGTCGGTGGTGATCAGCGGAGTCTCCGCGGCCTCCCGGTAGTCGGGAACCTGCCCCTCCACCTCGACGACGACGCCGTCGACCGCCTCCAGCGCGGGCAGCGCCTGGGCCATCAGCCGGGCTGTGCCCATGCCGGTGTAACTTCCCGGCTGCCACAGCGGACCGTGCGTGGGCGCCAGCGGAAGACAGGCCTCGACGACGCGGCGGGCGAGAACGTCCTCGGCCTTGGAGTCGCGAACTGTGGGCACTCGGCGCAAGCCCTCGGGTCCGGAGCGCCCGGGCGATGCTGGCGCGGCCGCGCCGTCGGCTCGCGTCTGTGCCGCCGCGGCGGTGCCGGCGGGCCAGCCCCTATCCAGCGGCCCGGAGCCGGCCAGGATCTCCGTGAGACTGCCGACGGCGACCTCGCCACGGCTGGTGCCGGACGCCGTCTCGTAGCGGATGGACCAGGAGGTTTCGGCCCGGTGCCGGGCGGCATCCATGTTCACGTGCAGCACGGCGACGGGTGCGCCCGGGTCCGGAACCTCCAGGGTGGGGTCGAGTTCGACAATGGGCACTGCGGCGGCCAGGCGGCCCAAGTGCTTCGCCTCGAAACGGTCAACATCCGCGGCCGGGATGGTGATCCGCTCATTGCGTGACAGCAGTCGTCCCAGCACCTCGCCGGGCGGCGGCTCCAGGGGCATGAGGTTCAGGGTACCGTCTGGGCCGGTGAGCGCATAGCCGTGGGTGGGGCTGCCCAGGGCGCGGGCCTTGGGCCTGCGCCCTGGGCCGAGCGGGAGTCCTTCGACGGCGGCGAAGTCAAGGGCCGGCCTGATCAGGGCGGTCCCGTCCTTCTGCCGCTCAACACCGACGCCGGCCCGCAGCCCGGGCAGGATGCGCACCGCCTTGCCGCCGCGCTGGGCCGTTGTCAACATCACTCCGGCGGCGACGGCGCGGCGCAGCACCTCCCATACGCGCGCCGGCAGCGCCTCGAAGTCGATGGTCGAGTCGGTGTAGTAGAAGAAGGCGTCATCGTCCATGGCCGCCAGATCACTCAGGGCGGACAGCGCCTCCGGCGCCACCTCACCGGTCAGGTCCCCGTTCGTGAGGCCGCGCCAGGAGATGCCCTGCTTGATCCAGCCGCGCTTGCCGGCGATCAGCGGGCGCAGTTGCAGACGGCCGGAGCCGGAGGTGCCGGCAAAGCGCCCCATCCCGTAGGCGCCGCTGCGGACGCCACCCGTACTGGTGGCGATCTCAATGGCGACCGCCCGGTTCGCCGTCTGCCGGGTGTGTAGCAGATGGGTCAGACGGCGCTCCCAGTCGGCGTCCCCGGGCGGGTCCGCGGCGGACTGCGCCTGCCGGCGGGCGGTCAGCACCAACGCCGCCGTGTGCTTGCAGTTGCCGCCCACCGGGCAGGAACAGGTGCCCGACCAGTTCACACGCTTGTGGGTGATGCGGGCGTAGATCATGGTCTGGTAGACGTGCCCGTACGATCCGCGCACCGTGCCGGCCAGGATCTCGGAATTGCCCGACAAGGACACCCCGGTGACTCGACGCTCCTCCGCGTAGCGGCGTCCACGGCCGAATGCCGCAGTGCCGACCACGGATTTGATCTCCGTATCGGTGACGCGGGCGGGCCAGTCCTCGGACGTGATCTTTCGGGCCATGACCCCACCATACGAGCCGGGTCCGACACGTATCGAGCCGGCTGGCCGCACGGACCGCCCCGGGGCTCAAGCCCCCGGGTGCAGCCGAAAAACTACTGCTGTCCGTCCTCCTGCTCAACCTCTGCCAACGCATTAGTCAGGGCCTCCTTGACTCCGCGGGCGCTGAGCTTGCGCTTCTTGGCACTAAGGCGTCGCAACGCCCGGGTGCACAGTTCCTCGGGAGAGGCCCAAGCCGGCGTGTCCGCCCTGACCGCGCGCATCAGCGCCACCAGTTCGCGCGGGTGGATCTCCTTGATTGAATCCACGTGATCCAACGCATTACGCCGGTACTGTACGGGCGACCGCGCGGCGTCCTGATTCCTCCACACGAAGCCGGCGGCATCGGTGTAGGCGAATGCGTCACCCAGCAGTTCATCGACCTTCTGCTCCCGGGAACTCACCACTCGGGTGAGCCCGTATACGCGGCAGAGCTTCACAATCAGCCGATGCCTGGTCAAAGGTGCCTCCACATCGCAGATGGCGCGCGCCGTGTCGACCACCTGCGCATGTTCCGGCGAGTCCATGTCCTGGGCGCGATCGAGCACCTCCAGTGGGTACACGCCCACGGGCCGCCACTGCCGGTACTCCCTCGGTCCCAGCGGCGCGGCCGCGGCCGTGCGCTGCACAGCAGCATCTGTGGCAGCCTCGTCCAAGGCCGCGGCGCGCGTCTCCTCGGGTGCGGCCTCCGGCGGCACGGGGGCCGACGCCGGTGCCATCTCCGGCTCCGCCGTCGTGGGCTGCGGATGGGTCGGTGCCGCCGGTTCTGGGGCCGGTGCGTTCGTCGGCTTCGGTGCCCCGCCGACGGCGGCCAGCAGTCGCGCGACCACACCATCCGCGTCGGCTACCCATGCGGGCATCCACACGCGTTCCACCCGCTCCCAGCCCATGGAGCGCAGCACATCGACCGGCAGCAGGTCGCGGTCGGTCATGCTCGCGCGCCGATTCCAGCCGGGCCCGTCCAACAACACAGCCACGTGAGACCCTCCGGCCCCGGTGAGCACCAGGTCGATCTCGAAGGCCGAATGCCCCACACCGGCAGTCACCTCAACGCCCGCGTCACGCAGGCGTTCGGCGATCTGATTGCGGTGCAGGTCGACGACGCTGTGGGTCAGCGGCAGCGCGCGCGGTGCAGCGCCACTGCGTGCCCGCACCAGGTAGTCGCGCAGGTCCTTAAGTCCCTGGTGGGTGGAGCGCTCGGCATGCAGGTCCTCAGGATCGAAACTGGAGAAGACGATCACCTGCCTGCGCGCCCGGGTGATGGCCACGTTCAGTCGCCGCTCACCTCCGGCATGCCCCAACGTCCCGAAGTTGAGCGGCAGATCGCCGCGCTCATTGGCAGAGAAGGTGACCGAGATCAGGATCGTGTCACGCTCCTCCCCCTGGACGTTGTCCAGGTTGCGCACGAACAGGCCGTCACGCGCGTCCAGGGCCGTGATAATCCTTTCCTGACCGCTCTTGCGCAACATGGTCTCGATCAGCTCGCACTGGCGGGCGTTGAAGGTGATAATTCCCAGCGACGGAGTGGCCTGCGGCGATGCCGCGAAGCGCCTTTCGACCTCCTCCACGATCCGGTTGGCCTCCACTGGATTGGTGTTGGGCCGGATGCCCCGATGCTTGGCCGTTTCGGCGCGGTAGTAGGTGCCGTTGACGCGACGCAATGAGATGCCGTGGCCGTCCGGCCCGTCGTCGGGGGCGGTGATGGTCAGTGGGCTCGGGAAGGACAGCAGGGAGCCGCCGTAGTAACGCCGATTGGAGAAGGCGATCAGCGATTCGACCCGGCTGCGGTAGTGCCAGGTCAGGCGGCGGGCCGGTAGGCCGAGCGCCAGACAGCGGTCAAGGATCGAACCCGCCCCACTCTCCCCGGCGGCAGCCGCTGTGCCTGGAGCGGGTGTGGGCGGCATCTGCTTGGGGTCTCCCACCACTACTGCGGAGCGTCCCCGGCCCAGGGCGCCGACCGCGTCGGCGACGGTGATCTGGGAGGCCTCATCGAAGACGACCACGTCCACATAACGCCGGTGAGCGGGGAAGAAGCGGGCCGCGGAGTCCGGTGAGACCAGGATGCACGGGGTGATCGCGGTGATCAGGTCCCAGTAGGAGTCGACCAGATCACGGACGTTCATGGTGCCCTTGCGGCGCTCAAGTTCGCGGCGTAGTGCCTCGGCGCGGGGGCCGGCCTCACGCAGCACGCGGTCACGACGGGTCAGGACCGCGTCGAGCAGTTCGGGAGCGAGCTGCTCGCGCAGCCGGCCCTGGAGCCGCCGGTACTCGTCCAGCCGCGCGTCGTGGCGGTCCGCGTCGAAACCGTCCAGCCCGGTGCGGGCAGCGCGGGCGTCAAACAGCGCCTGTGCCCGCGACGCTGCGGGCGCGTCCGCATCTGTGGCCTCGACCAGTTCCTGGCGGGCCGCATAGTAGGACTTGCCCTCCCGCCCCGGTGCGTGCAGGCGTTCGCGATATGCGTTCAGCTCACCACGCACCTGCGCCAGCTGCTGGCGTAGCCCCGCCGTGTCCGCGGTGTCATGACCTGGCGCCTGCAGTTCCAGCGCCCGGCGCAAGGCCTCACGGACCTGGGTGGGTCGCATGCCGTTGTCATGCAGATTGAGCAGCAGATCCCCGATGCCGGTCTCCTCACGCAGCCGGCGGGCGACGACGTCGAGCGCGGAGAGTTTCTCCGCCACGAACATAACGGTGCGGCCCTGCGCCAAAGAGCGGAAGATGAGGTTGGCGACCGTCTGCGACTTCCCCGTTCCGGGCGGCCCCTCGACCACCAGGCTGCGTCCGGCCACGGCGTCGGCGATCACTTGTGCCTGGGCCGAGTCCGCCTCCAGCGGCAGCTGCTCCACCACCTCATCGAGATCCAATGTGGTTTCGGTTGTACGGCCCTCGGTTTCGGCGCCTGCCGTACCAGGAGCGTCCTCCAGCAGGCGGGCGACGAGCGGGTTACCGGTTATGGTCGGCCAGTCCTCCGCCAGGTCCCGCCACATGCGGTAGGTGGAGAAGCGGAACAGCCCGATATGGACGGTCGGCTCGACCCGATCGCGTCGGCCCGCGGCGCGCAACTGCTGACGCAGGTTGTCCAGTGTGGCCTCAACGTTCACTCCGTGACCGTCGTGTATGGGCTCACTCAGCGCCGTCAGCTCAATGCCCGTATCCGCCTGGAAGCGAGCGAGCAGGGAGAAGTTCGGGGTGGAGGCGCCGGCCTCATCCAGGAGAAGACCGAAGGTGTCCCCCTCCCGTTCCAGCTTCACGGGAACCAGGATCAGCGGGGAGCGCACGCGGCGCCCGTCGGTGTACCAGGTGAGAGTGCCGATGGTCAGATACAGGTTGTTCGCCCCGGTCTCCTCCAGGGTGGTGCGGGCGGCAGCGGCCAGGGCCTGCAGGCGCCGGGTGTACTCCGTGCTACCGGTGACCACCTCCACGGCATGCTCGTTCAGCAGGGACGGCGCCCCGGGGCCCGTCGGTGAGCTGCCCCGGCCGGGCCCGCCGCGGCCACCGGCCGAGGGTCTGAGGGCGATGTACTCGCGCCGATTGACCATGTCCTCGAAGTCACCGACGAGTTCCGGCGGTACCTTGAGTTCGATGGCGGATCGCGGTGTGCGGTCGATCAGCGGGTTGCGCAGGGACAGGTCGAGCAGCGCGCGTTTCCACTCCTCCACGCGTGGAGGGGCAGCATCCGACGCCCCGGCGGCGGTCAACTCCGGCGCCACACCACGTCTAGCCGGCGGTGTCTCGGGCCGTTGCATGGGCTCGGCTGCGGCCGGTGGCTCCAGATCCTGCTCCTGGTCCGCCTGGACCGGGGTCAGGGTCCTCTCCACGACGACATCGTCCTCACCGCGTTCGAGCGCGGGCTGCGGCAACGCGCCTTCAGAGCGCGCGGCACCGACCGGAACCACCAGGGTCAGCTCGGACAGGGACTCCAACACCATGTCCCGCGCATGGGCGTCCAGTGCATGCAGCACCGCGGCCGGTGAGCGCAGAGCCATGCTGGGGTCCACCAGGCCAATTTCACCGTGCCGCACTAGTGCGGCGAGCGCAGCCGGGGAGACGTCCAACCGGGCGAAGCCGTTCCTGGGGTAGCCGAGCAGCACCGCGTTGGGAGTGAATGCGAGCAGCGAGTCCACCCCGAGCCGCTCCAAGGCCCCGGCCAGCAGAATCGCGGCGCTCAGGGGCGCTGCGGCGCGGGCATCGAACAGCTCTGCCGCGCTGTAGATCGTCTGCGGGCGCTGGCGCCATCCGTTATCCGCGAGCGCCTCAAGGCCACGGCGCCGCAGCACGGCGCAGGCGGCCTCCACCATGCCGTCGGGGCCTGAGGCCGCCGCGCCGTGCCGGGAGCGAGAGCACACCTCGGCGGCCACTGCCCGAAGCACCGGTTGGTCAGGCTGGACGAAGGTGGCCAGCGCCAGACCGGCCCAGCGGTTACCACCGGCCTGCTGCCACTGGCGCGGGGACAGCGCGATCAGGCCGTCGATCCGGCGGACCGCGGTCACACCCGTATGGTCCCGCATTTCGAGGCGCACGTGGGCGCCGCCCGACTGATCGATCTGCGCCAGACTCGTCCGGTTAAGCTTCAAGGCACTAGCGATTCGCAACTCTCGGACCGTGTCCCAGGTGAATCGCCACGGCTCGACGAGTTCCCGGCCTCCGTCGTCCTCAATGATTGTCAGGGAGACATCAACGGGGCCGAGCGAGCCTCCCCCGGAGGCGGGCGCGCCGTCGGCCGAGTCGGTCAGAAGCAGCCGATCCTGGCCCTGCGCGGCCGGGCGCTCCGGTGCGCCCGCGGCACTCCCGGCCAGGCTCATGGTGACAGACACTTCGGGGGACAGACCCGCGACCGCATGCGAGTAACCGATCACCGGCACGCACTCCACCCCGACGGCAACGGCGTCGAAGGGATCGCGACGCACGCCCCGGCCGTCGTTGATGGCACCAATGAGTTCACGCACTTGCACCCGGCCCGTCTCGGCGCCGATGAGCCGCAGCAGCTCACTCACGGCGACGAGCGCAGCCAGGGTCTTGTCCGCGTCGAAGCGAGCCCCGTGTACCGCCTCGTTGCGGAACCGGCGCACCTCGTGCAGCTTGCTCCCCGCACCCCGCGGAAGCGGCAAAAGATAGCGACCGTCGGCGCCCCGTGCGGTGAGAATGCGGATCTGGGTGGATAGATCGGCCAGGTCGGGCAATTCTGAAACCGGCCCCGACCCCGCGAGCAGAGCGCGCAGCGTCTCGGGTTCGCAACGATCCCCCAACGTATTGCGCAGATAGGGCTCCAAATGGAGTGGGAGTACGCTGAACAGTCCACGCAGGACCAGATCGTGATTATCGAGGTTCATTGAAATCGGTGCGGGATTGGTTGGGATTGCCCTGTGCTTCCGGGAGTTCAGGGCTTCCGCCCGCCCCTCCCCGATGACGGCCCGAACGGGCGGGAGCGGACCGACACGTGCAGGCTACCGCCTCCTTGTGACACCAATTGCCAGTGGTTTGCTCCGCGGACGGTAATCAGCGCCGTCGACGCACGATCTGTGCGATCAGTTCCCGGCTGCATCCGAGTGCCTGGGCGAGGGCGGTGTAGGACCAGCGCTTCGGCTCGGCCTCGCGGAGCCGGTCGATGATCTCGTCCCGCTCGACCCGGTAGCGGGCGGCCAGGGCGTCGGCCTCAAGGGCCTGGGCGTGCAGCTCGGCGGCCCGCGCCGCCAACGGATCGGATACTCCCATTGACCGTGCCGGAGGGCGGCCGTCCCCGTCTGGGACGGCCGCCCTCCGGTTGCGCACTGTGCGCAGCGGGTCAGAGCCCACCTGAGAGCCCCCGTGAGAACTCCGTGATCAGGTTCGGCACCGCGGTGTCGAAGCCGACGACGTCGAGCATGCCGGCGTCGTCCGGGTCGGCGATGGAAAAGCCCGTGGAGGTCATTCCCACCACGACGAGCCTGGCGGGGATGCCGCTGTGCTCGCGGTAGCGGCGCAGCGCCTGGAACGGGTGGATGTCACCGGCCCAGGTCTCGTTATCGGTGTAGATGACGAAGGTGTCAACTTCCAGGTCGTGCTCGGCGGCGTACAGCATGGGCAGGGCACAATCCGTGCCGCCGAAGGGCATCGCGTCCACCGCCTTCAGCGCGTCGTCGAGACGGCGACGGGGGCTGATGTCCAGCGGGGCCATGGCGGCCGGCCGCCAGTATCCCGGGCGAGCGCTGGAGAAGGCGAAGGCGGCGGAACCCGGCTCGGTGGCCAGTTGCACCAGCGCCAGCGCGGCCGCCGCCTCGCGGGCCGTCAAGGCCATGCCGGAGATCGGCATACCCATGGAGCCGGACACGTCGACGGCCAGCATGGTGCGCTTACCCGCACTCTCCGCGGCACCGAAGGCCGCATAGAAGGCGGCGTCCAGGGCGTCGGCGACCTTCGTCGTCGGCGTCCAGGCGCTCTTGCCGCGCCGGGAGAACCCGGAGGCGTAGGTGCGCTGGGCGATCAGCGCGGACACCGGGTGCACACGGGCGGCACGCAGACGCTCGGTGTCGGTCAACTGCGCGCAGACCTCATCGGTGCGCCCACCCATTGCGGGCAGCAGCCCCAGTCGGGTCAGGCGCGGCAGCTGGCGCATGAGTGCGGTCAGCGGCACCCCGGCGTCGAGCAGCGCCTCCCAGACCTCCGGCCGGGCCAGCGCCGCATCCGGCAGCATCTCCCAGGTCAGGCGGTAGTCGCGGACGATCCGCGCCCAGGTGGCATCGGCGTCAGCCCGAACGGCATCCACTTCCTGAGCCTTGACGAAGCCCTCGATCAGGGAGGGCGTCTCCTCCCCTACGGTGCCGTGAGCGATCCAGTCGAGGGTGGCGCGCATGTCGGCCTCCGCGGCGGCCGGGTGAGCCAGGCGCAGCAGGTCGCGGTGCGTCCAGCCGTCGCGCTGGCGGTACTTGACCGCCTGGTAGGCGAGCTGCTCGGCGGTCTTGGTCGTGTACCAGGCACCGACGGCACGGCGCAGGCCGCGCCCCCATCCACGGAACTGCTCGACGTAGGTGGCGAAGGTGAACAGGTGCGTTCCGGTGCGGGCCACCCGCGGCAGCGCCGCGAGCGCGGCGTCACGGGCCTGCGGCACGGAGGCGGCGTAGGCCAGGGCGAACAGCGTCGGGTTCTGCTTCGGCGCAGCACCGGCGGTGGAGACCTCGATGATCGTGTTCACCAGCCCCTGCGGGTCGGCGACCGCCATGCGGTGCAGGACCTCGGCGTTCTCAAGCGCCAGCGTGCGGGCGTCGGTGTAGTAGGTGCCGCCGTCCACGCCCAGGATCAGGAAGCGACGCAGGCGGGCGGCGTCATCGAGCGCGAAGCCGTAGCCGCCGGCGGCGTTACGCACCTGGCCGGTTCGAGCCGGCTCACTCTGCGGCGTGCGCCGAGTGCTGATGCCCTTCAAGTAATCCATTCCTTCTTCCCTCTCCTTTCCTGCTTACGGGGATATGAGATGTGCCGGGGCGGCGGCGGGCGTGTTATTGCCCGCCGGACAAGCGGTGTCAACCGCGCTGTTGGAGAGCGATAACCGACCGGCTTCGGCCCGCCGCCATCCCGCACGAGCACAGGGGGTGCACCCGTGTTCCGTCTGCACGAACGGCGGAGGCGGGCGTGTGTTCGGCCTCCGGATCCTCCGAGGAGGGTTGGGGTCGAACCAACTAATACCGATAACCGAAGACCTTCCGGCCCGCCGGCGCACCGTTCGCACATATCGACCGTGGCCGACTCGCAGGAGTGTAGACCCCTACACACCTGCGAGTCAATCCATCCCCACCGGTGATGTTTGTGAGGTGACACACCCGTCCTACCACGCCGCCCGCAAGAACCCGGTCCCTACCTGCACGCGGAACCGCCTCAGATCCCTCCGACTCCGGGCCGCGTCTCGTACACGAGTTCTCTGCAAAGACACGAGTTTCGGAGCTTCGCGTGCGCTGGGCACGTGCAAACCTCCGGAACTCGTGTATCTGACGCAAACTCGCGTTCCTGCCACCGCGCCGATTCCCACGCCCCCACGTCATCGGCCCCGGACACATGTGCGCGAGCAAGTGTGAACCTGGTGGACCGTCCGAGCGGGCGTGGCACGATGACCGGAGCCGACCGCTCTACCCTTGAGCTACCGGCGAAGCGCCGACGAGGACTCGAACCCCGAACCGCCGGTCCGATAACCGACCATCTCCGGCCCGCCCGAACGCTTGTACCGTAACGCTCGCCCGGTACCCCGTCAACCACCCGTGATACCACCGCCCGAGTCGGAGTCAATAGGTCCGAGTTCGCTCGACAGACCCTCACGGCCTCTGCGGCGCGAGGATCCGTCCTTCCGCGGGCGAACATCCCCTTTTGCTGGGGGAAGTCAGTGAAGGGAGACGTCCGCGTCCGTGACCCGCCAGGCGTGGAAGGGCACGGTCAGCCCGGCTCGACTGGGAGCACACAGGAATGGGCCGGCCTCGGCTACGGCGTCCTCCGGGAAGGGCAGCAGGCGCACCATGCGCAGCGCAGCTGTGCCGTCGGGCGCAATCAGACCGGCGCGCATGGTGATCGCATCGCCCTTGCGGCTGACGCGGATGCGCACGCGCTTGCCCTGCCAGTCGGGCACGGGTGCCACCGACCAGTCGGAGTTGCCGGCCGTGACGACGGCGCCAAGTTGGCAGGCGCCGTCGGAGAACTCCACCCCGGCCTTGACCCAGTTCTCGGCGTCGACGCGCACCATGACACCGGCCTGGTCGAAGTTCTCGGTGAAGGCGGCGGTCATGTCCACCTCGACCGCGGTGTTCTGCTCGAAGGGGGCCAGCAGGGCGTGGGCGGTGTCGACGATGAAGCCGTAACTGGTGCGTCGCCAGGCGTCGGACTTCTCCACGGCGGTGACCAGCAGGTCTCCGCCCTTCTCCTCGACTGCGGCGGGCGGGTTCAGCCAGTGTCCTGCGGACCAGGGAAGCGTCGTCATAGTCCGACCCTACCCCCGAGTACACCGACCGCAGCACACTTGACGCCGAGTTTTCCATGCATCTCAGGCGCAGCGTCCCTGGTACAGGCCGTTGCAGATGGGGCGGGAACCACAGTTCAGGCAGTCGCCGTCGAATTGAGGTACGTGCAGTTCGGCGGCAGGTATCTCCCAGCCGAGCGGGGCGCGCAGGCGCCAGGGTCGGCGCCCCTGCGCGGTGTAGGACAGGCCGGAGCGGTGGGCCTGTACCGACTGGTTGCGCTTGGAGCCCATCCGGTAGGTGCGCCCGTCCTTGATCAGCGTGGAGCCGGTCTCGATGAAGGTCATGGACACGTCGGCATGCTCGCATTGGGCACGCAGGGAGCGGACCCAGTCGACGTCTAGTGGCCGGGCGCCACCGTAATTCTCCCCGCCCACGATCAATTGCTCGATCTGCCCGTCAACCAAGTAACGATCCAGCTCGATGGGGCCGATCAGCGGGGCGGCCATGGCGCCCTTGTGGGTGAAGGGCAGCTCAAGGAGCACGGGCAGGCGCTGGTCGGTGCGGCGCTGATTCTCAATGGACACCGAGAGCATCACGTTGTCCCAACCGTCACCCCAGTCTGCAGGCAGGCAACGGGCGACCCGGTGGGGGCGCTTGGTCAGTAGAAAGAACTTCACGTCCGGGCGGGCACGGATGATCTCCCAGGCCTCCTCGCGCCAGAGGTCGGCCTGGCGCAGGAAGAAGTCACTAGTCATGCATACGCGCAGCATCTCCCCGGCGCGGACCTTGTAGGCACCCGTGCGGTCGACGGCGAGCGGATAGCGGAAGCCTGCGGGGCCGACACGGCGGATGACCTCGCCGTCGATGCCCCAGGAGGCGTCACGGAACATCATGAAGCAGTTATCGCAGCCCTCGGAGACGCGGCGGCAGCCGTGCCAGGGGTTCCAGGTGTCGTGCACAATCCTCCTATTGCGTCGGGCGGGCGCGGCCGAGGCGGATACAGCCGGCGGACCCGCCGGAAGCGGAGCAATTTTACATCGATTCGAACCTATGGGGTGGTGCCACCGCGGCGCATCTCGACTCATCCCGCGCGATTCGACGCGCCCTGCGCAGCCGTGGGAAACCCCGCTCTCACGACTACGGGCGGAGCCCTCCGTGCGTGGAGGGCTCCGCCCGCGAGCGCGAGCAGCAAGCCGACTGGTTGCGTCAGGGGCAGGTGATGGTGAAGTTGAAGGACTTAGTCTCCGTAGATCCGCTCGGGGCCGCCTCGCCTGTGACGATGTAGGTCAAGTCGTTGACCTCCACCTGGGCGTTTCCCACGTCACTGCTGTAGTCCCCGATCTTCGTGTAGTTGAGGGACCCGCCATCGCCGGGGACGATCGTGATCAGCTGGATCTCCTGCGAGGCGTCGTCGACCGCTAGGGCGATCGAGCGGACCCCCTCACCGGCGAGCGAGGTATCGGTCGAGGCAACGCCGATCGAGGTCTTACCGTCCTGCGAGAGGCAAGACACCACCCCGTTCTCAATTTCGAAGGGCTCGCCATTCAGGGTGCCGGAGAAGGAGCCCCCGACCCTGACGCCATCCACGGACGAGGATGCACCCTCGCCTGTATCGGTCTTAGAGCCGGTTCCTGCTCCGGCTTCGGTCGCGGAGTCTGCGCCTGCGGTTGAGGCGGACTGCTCGGCACCGTTGGTGTCGTTGCTGCCACAGGCACCAAGTCCGAGCGCGAACACAAGTATGGCGGAGGTGGTGAGGGTCTTCAGAAGAGGAGTGTTCATCTTGGGCTCCTGTCTGTTGGTCGGGACGGGAGGACGGCACCTCAGGGGCGCCCCAACCACCAAACTATCAAGATAACGTTTTAGGCGCACGACAGCGGATACGTCATTGCCCATCCACGCACCGCGCAACCGGGAGGTGTCTGACAAGGTCCCTTTGCAGGCCCTTCAGCCCTCGCCTCTCGGCGCCAGAGCAGCCGCCTCCCACCGCGCCACCCGCACCGTGGACGCACAGGAACACGCGCGGCGCACGGTCACCCAGAGGCTCGCGTCTTCGAGGCCTAGTTCCCCGCGTACCCGATCGCCCGCTACAAGAACAGCGTACTGATGCGGCCGCGCCGGCACCGTCGTCCGAGCGATGACGGCGCCAGCGAGCCGGCCGCCGTCACAGGTAGTGGGCGCGCAGGTCCTCGGGCGTCCTGGCAGACAGGTCCGCGAGCGTCACGTCGAATACGGTGCGCGCACCGGACTCGCCGCGGGTGGCCAGCCTCACCGCCGCCCGCCCCATGGCCGCCACGACGGAGCCGGTGAACTCCGGGTTGGAGTCGAGCTGGAGCTCGAAGTTCACGGTTTCTGCCACACGGTCAGAGGTGTGTCCGCGGCGAACCACGGTTCCGCCGTGCGGGATGCCGGCGTGCTCGGCGGCCAGTTCCTCGGCGGTGACGAAAGTGACGGTGGTGTCGTAGTCGGCGAAGTAGTTGGGCATCTCCTTGATCTCCCGCTCAATACGGGCCAGGTCGGCGCCCTCCTCGGCCACCACGTAGCAGTCACGCGTGTGCATAGAGCGGGTGGTGAGTTCGACGTCGTCACCGGCCTTGACCGCGGCGACGGTCGCCTCGACCGGGCGGGTGTACTGCTTGGCGTCGCTCACGCCGTCGATGCGGCGCAGGGCGTCGGAGTGCCCCTGAGAAACGCCGGGCCCCCAAAATGTGGTGGTGGCGCCGTCAGGAAGGACGGCCTCGCCCAGGACCCGCAGCATGGAGAACAGGCCCGGGTCCCAGCCGGTTGAGATCAGGGCGACGTTCCCAGAAGCCTTAGCAGCGGCGTCGACGGCGGCGAAGTGCTCGGGGATGCGGGCGTGAGTGTCGAAGGAGTCGACCGTGTTGAACAGGGCAGCGGCCGCCGGGGTCTGCTCTACCAGGTCGGTGGCCGAGCCGCCGCAGTTCAGGCACACGTCGACCTTGTCGGCCCAGGCGGGCATGTCGTCGACGTGGGCGACTGGCGCGCCCTTAGTGGTGACCGTGGCCGGATCGCGGCGGGTGAAGACTACGACGAGTTCCATGTCCTCGTTCTTGGTGATGGCCTGCTCGGCGCCGCGCCCGAGGTTGCCGTATCCGTTGATCGCTACCCTGATCATGCTTCCTCCTGATGTGTTTGCTACGGGGCGATCCTAGAGAGCGTCCGTATTGCCGTCGCGTGACGGGCCGGAGGGCGATCCCCGCAGAGCCGCCCGCTAGCGCTTAAGGGACAATGTGTCCGAACGTTCAGACAGTGCAAACGGAGAAGACAACATGATCGACGTGCTCAGGGCCCGATTCGAGGCGCATCCGCACCGGCATGAGGGCATCTCCTGGGATGCGGTCGCCGCCCGCCTGGCCGCGCACCCCGATGCCCTGACCACGCTCGGGCGCATGGAAGACACGGGCGGGGAGCCGGACGTCGTCGATTATGACGCCCAGGCGGACGAATTCGTCTTCTACGACTGCTCGGCCGAAACCCCCGCCGGCCGGCGCAGTCTCTGCCTGGACGACGAGGCCCTGCGCTCCCGCAAGAGGAACCCGCCACGAGGCAGCGCCGCGGGCAAGGCGGCGGAGATCGGCGTCCAACTCATGGGCGAGTCCGAGTACCACCACCTGCAGAGCCTGGGCGAGTTCGATCGGAAGACCTCTACCTGGCTGGCGACGCCTGCGGATGTGCGGGCGCTGGGCGGGGCACTGTTCGGCGACCGGCGCTTCGGCCGGGTCTTCGTCTACCACAACGGCGCCGACTCCTACTACGGGGCACGCGGCTGGCGCGGCGTACTGCGGGTTTAGCGGCCGGGATCAGCGCGCAGCCGGCATCAGCCGATAGACGCTCATGCCGTCTTTGAGGTTTTGGAGGCGATGAAGGCATCGAAGTCGAACGGCTCAGCAGGACCACTCGCCTCACCTTCCGCAAGCGCCTCGCGCAGTGCCGTCGGCCCCGCCGCGCGGCGTGCGATGGCTGCTGCCTGCGGATCGTCGGGCAGGGCCACGAGCCCATCGGTGGCACCGGGCCAGTGCAGGGGCGGGGAGAAGCCGGCTCGCGCGAGCGCCGTGCGGATGGCGGCGGCTTGGGGATGGGCGATCACCGGCGGGTAGGCGGCCCCGGGGTTGATGACGTCCAGTTCGGCGACGGCGGCGTGCAGGCGCGCCAGGCGGGTGCGACGCCGGGTGAGCTCGGCACCTATCCCCGGGGCGGCGAGCCGGGCACGGTAAGAGCCCGGCATGGGGGCGGGCGCCCAAGCGAAGTCGAGCAGGTCCTCGACGGCGTCCATGAGCGCGGGCACATCCCGGTGGCGTTCGGTCATCGCGGCGACGGCGGCCAGGTCCGCGTTCAACTCGTCCGGGGTCGGCGCCGTCGGGCGGGCGAGTCCGTGGACCACGCCGCCGAGCGGGATGGGCAGCAGCTTGCGCAGGCTCGCCACCAGGTAGTCGGCGTCGTTGAGGTGACCGGCACCGGTCCCGGGTTCGGCGTCTGCCAGCAGTTCTCCGGCGCGTTCCAGTGCCGTGTGGGTGGCGTCGACGACGATGCGCGCCCCGGTCGAGCGAGCGTCGGCGAGTACGGCGCGGAGTTCGCCGTCGGCCCGGTTGCCGAAGGTCTCGGCGTGCAGGATCAGTGGCGGCCGGTCGCAGGCCGCGAGCGCGGCGGCGAGGGCACCTGGGTCGAGCAGGCCGGATGGGGCGCAGTCGACGTCGGTGACGTGCAGGCCCTCGAGCTCGAAGGGGGTGGTCATGGCGGTGCAGCGCACGCGGGGCGCCAGGACCTCGCGGACGCCGTCGGCGCGAGCCTCGCGGGCCACCAGGGCCAGCGCGTGCCTGCCCGCGGCGGTGAACACGGGCAATGCCGGCTGGGACGTAGGCATGCGCCCAGGGTAGGCCCGGCGCACACTGTTCGCATGAAGGAGTTGTCGATCCCGCCCGGCCCCGGCTGCCCGCGGGGGCTGACGGTGCCGGCGGAGAAACTCAAGGGCCTGCGGCGCGGACCGTCCGCCGAGTAGAGCCACAGGCGCTTACCGGGCGGCAGGAATATGGGCGCGTGGTCTCAGAGACCCGCGAGCGTCTTTGAAGCTCCTCCGCTCGTAATCGCGCGAGGGTTGCGCAGGCCCGCGCCGGCCAGGCACGTGAAGCCGAGCTTCTCGTAGTACGGCAGCATTCCCGGATCGCAGCACAGGTCGACGGCGTATATGTCACCGAGCTGGGCTAGCAGTCGACGCGCCGGTAGCTGCCATCCATGACCGCCACCGGCTGCTGCGGGGAGGGAGGAGACGGCCAGCCGACGAACATGCCCTCGATCTGTCCGGGAGCGACGGCACCGCGGCCGGTGAGGTAGATCGGCGCGCCCATGCCGCGGAGTCTAGCGGCTCGACGGTCTGCGCATCGCCGGAGTGTGCACGCTAGCCACAACTTCCCGAGGTCATTATCGCAGCGGAGGGGGTAGCGACCGCGGCACAGCAGTCCCTGGTCGATGTACACGCCACCATGAAGCATCCTCACACCGTGTCAGATGCAAGGGGCGTCGGCCTCTTGTACGGGCTATACACCCGACATAACGTAGGGTATGTAGCTACACAGGAGGTGTTGACATGCCCTCGATCACCGCTCGCGACTTCAACCACGATGTCAGTGCCGCCAAGCGGGCGGCCAATGAGGGACCGGTCATCATCACGGACCGAGGCAAGCCGGCTTACGTTTTACTGACCATCAACGACTACCACCGACTCGGGGAGACGGGCGCCTCGCTCGTGGACAGGCTGAGCATGGATGACGACGTCGACGTCGAGGACTTCGCACCGCTGGAGGTAGCGGTCGTCAACCCGTGGGCAGGTATGCCCCGATGAACGAAGCTATCCGGGCAACGCAGTTCCGTCAGTCCAAGAAGGCGCGAACCTGCGAGGCGAAGAGGTCCGGCTCCTGGAAGATGGCGCCGTGCCCGGCGCCGGGGTAGAGCTCCTCAAGCCTGGCGGCAGGCAGACGCCGCCCCAGGTCCAGTGTGTTGGGACTGGGAACCATGAGGTCGTTGTCGCCGTTCACCACCAGGACCGGGTGTTCGATCCGGGACAGGTCCTGCGGCTCCTGCCGCCCCCAGCCACGCACGGCCCTGAGCTGGCGCAGGAGCCCGGGCACCCGCGCAGCCGTGTCGGGATGCTTGAAGGCCGCCACGCGGCCCAGGAACTCATCCGCCCTGCCCCAGGCGGTCACAGGGAAGAACAAGTAGTGGCGGGTGTCCTTCCGGGTTAGCGCCGCCTTCGCCATGGCCCGGAAGGTCAAACCCGGCACCCTGGTAATGCCCGCACCTCCCGCCGGACCGGTTCCGGCCAGCACGGCCCTGCGGAACCGCTGCGGATGGGTCAGCAGCAGCTGCTGGGTAACGAAGCCGCCCAGCGACAGCCCGAGGACGTCGACCCGCTCCAGTCCTGCGGCGTCCAGGAACTCGATAACGCCGTCGACCATTCCCGCAACCGTGGTTGGCGCTAATCCGGAGGAGCCGCCCATGCCGCGGTAGTCGACCGCTACTATCGGGCGGTCCTGCGCCAACCGGTCGACCAGCAGCGGGTCCCAGCCGTCGAGGGTGGCCGCCAGGTGGTTCAGGAGCAGCAGGGGCAACCCGTCGTCCGAACCGACCGCCCGGTACGCGAAATGCGCGCCCTGGGACGTGGCCATGCGCTCGACCGGCGCGTCCGCATATGAGCCATTGAAGTACTTCACGGCGCTCACTCCCCTGCCTCCACGATGATCTTGCCCGGGGCAGCCTTCCCGGAGGCGGACAGCTCCATGGCCTGTTCCAGTTCGTCCAACCGGAAGGTGTGCCCCACTAGCGGCTTGATGCTGCCGTCCTCAATGGCGGGGGTGAGTTGTGCCAGCCGGCTGCCGTCGGCACGCATGAAGAGGAACTTATACGCGGCTCCCTGCTGCTTGGCAGCGCGGCGCACCTTGCGGCCCATCAGCCACATGACCGGCTTCAGGATCGGCTTGCCCAGCTGTGCAGCGAAGTCGGGGTCGGGCGCGCCAACGACCGAGACCATGGTGCCTCCCGGTCGCAGCACCTTCATGGAGCGCAGGGTCTCGTCCTTTCCCAGGGTGTCCAGGACGACGTCGTAGTCCTGGACATGGTCCTCATACCTCTGGGTGCGGTAGTCCACGACGACGTCGGCGCCCAGCTCGCGGGCCAGGTCGACGTTCTTGGTGCTCACGGTGGTCGCGACCGTGGCGCCGAGGTGCTTGGCCACCTGGATGGCGATTGAGCCGAGGCCCCCGGTGCCACCCTGGATGAAGACCTTGTCCCCCGGCTTGACTCTTGCCTTCTCCATGAAGGCCTGCGCGGCCGTGAGCAGCACCAACGGCAGGGAGGCCGCCTCGGCGAAACTGAGCCCGGCGGGCATGGGGGCGAGGTCGGCGGCGTCGACGGCGATGGTCTGCGCGAAGGTGCCGATCCGGTTGATATCGGGGCGGCCAAACACGCGATCACCCACCGCGAAGTCCTCCACGCCGGGGCCGACCGCGGTGACCACGCCGGCGAGCTCCTGCCCCAGCACCTGCGGCAGCCGGTACCCGATGAGCTGCCGGAACTGTCCGGCAGCGATCATACGGTCCAGCGGGTTGAGGCCGGCCGCGCGGATCTCAACCACCACCTGCCCCGGGCCGGCCACCGACTCGGGCACCTCCAACCACTCGAGTGTCCCACCGTTGCGGTAGGAGGTGAGCGCGTAGGCCTTCATCACATGTGCTCCTGTCCCGGTCATGCTCCTGGCGGCGAAAACCGTCCAAGAAGGAACAGACCGCCTAAGTTCGGAAACCGAACCTAGCCTGTGCCAACTGCGCCGTCAACCGGACAGTCCAGCGGCAGCGCTTTCGTTATGCAAGACCTTCACGCGTTCTTCGCGTTGGAGAAGCGTGCTGGGCCAGCGGTCGGCGTGCGTGTTTGGAATGCCGGGCATGCGCAGTCGGGGCGCCTTGGGTGCGGCCCCCCAATGGGGCGTTTCGCGTTTGAGGGTGTGGGTGGAGCCGGGAGTCGGTTCGCCCGCGTGCTCAGCGGTGACGTCGTCTACTACGCCGGTTTGGGGTTTACTACGCCGGTTAGGTGTTTGTTGAAGGGTTCTGGGCCCTTCAGCGGAGGTCTAACTGGCGTAGTAGAGGCCGAAGGGGCGTACCCAACGCTCGGGC
>NZ_JAUMUL010000060.1 GCF_030530635.1 Actinomyces sp. | reverse complement strand
GTTGTGCCCTGCCCTGCGCGGTTGTGTTCTGCTCAGTCCCGCTCTGGTGCCGGCATGCGGTAGCCGCGCCCGCGCACCGCCACGACGACGTCGGCGGGCACCGCATGCGCCTGAAGGTGCCGTCGCAGCCGGTAGACGGTGGTGCGCACCATCTCCCGGCCACCGGAGTCGTCGCTGGTGCCCCACACCTCGTTGAGCAGCTCCTGCCAGGTGACGACGGCGTCGCGCCGCCGCGCAAGGGCGGCCAGTAGGCGGGCCTCGGTGTCCGGCAGGGGAATGTTGCGCCCGGACCAGGAGACCCGGCCGGTCGCCGTCGACACCCGCAGGGGCCCGTTGGTGATCGCATCCGGACCCGAACCGGTGCGCCGCGTGACCGCACGTGCCCGCAGCGCCAACTCGCGGGGTGAGAAGGGTTTGGTGACGTAGTCGTCGGCGCCCGCCTCCAGGCCGGCGATCCGGTCGGGTTCGTCCCGCATGGCCGTCAGCAGGATGATCGGCACCTGGTTGCCGGTGCCCCGCAACCGGCGGCACAGGTCGACTCCGGAGCCGCCCGGAAGCATGACGTCCAATACCACCAGGTCGAGGTCGCGGGTCGAGGCCAGTTCCCAGGCGGCCTGGGCGTCGGGGGCGGTCAGGCATTCGAAGCCCTGTGTCTCCAGCGCGAAGGCGACCACGTAGAGCATCTGCGGCTCGTCGTCGACGACGAGCGCCACCGGCTTCGGGGTGCGCCGTCCACAGGCGGTATCGGTCATCATGGTGCTCCATTCGTAGCTGCCGTGTCCGGTGCGGGGGAGCCGGCTCGGGCGCCGTCGGGGTGCAACGGCAGCGTCAGATAGACCGTCGTGCCCCGAGCGGCGATCGTATCGATCAGCACCCGCCCGCCGTGGGCCTCCATGATCCGCTGCGTGACCATCATGCCCAGGCCGGCGCCGCGGCTGGACGGCGCCGTCAGGGGGTTGGAGGTCGCATAGGGGGTGAAGGCGCGCCGTCGCTCCTGAACGCTCATGCCGACGCCGTCGTCCATGACGGTGATGAGGGCGTCGTCGGTGTCGGCACTGATACGCACCGTCACCGGCTCGTCATCGCAGTGGCGCAGCGCGTTGGTCACCGTGTTGGCGACCGCCTGGCGCAGCAGCCCGCGGTCGGCGTCCACGCGCACCGGCCTCCCGTGGTCCTCCAGGCGGATGGTGGTGCGGGCGGTCCGGCGCATCTCCTGGATGAGTTTGCGCACGAGGCCGCGCAACTCCACGCGCTCGCGGCGCAGAGAACGGACCTCGTGGTCCAGGCGCGCCTCGGTGAGGAAGTCCTCGGCCATCTGGGAGGCGTCGCGGGCGTTGTCGAGGATGGTGGTCACGAAGCGGCGCTGAATCTCGTTCAAGTCGCCCGGGGTCTCCTCGGCGAGCAGTTCGGCGGAGGCGCTGATCAGGGCCAGGGGTGTGCGGATCTCGTGGGCGAGAATGTCCCGCGGGGTGGAGCGGCGCTGTGCGGCCTCCCGCAGGAGGGTGTTGTCTCGGCGGACGCGCGCGAGCGCCCGGCGCCAGCGCGCCGCAAGCACTGTGGCCACCACTGTGGCCACGACCAGGGCCCAGCCGACGGACACATTCAGGAAGGCGCTCATGTACTCATCATGCCCGGGTAACTGGTGCCCCGCCTCGCCCGGGGGTGCCCCGGCGGAAGATTCGGGAGCTATTGACTCGGCGGCGTCCCCCCGGGCCCGCCATGTAGGGTGGGGCCGGCGGGGAGACCGACGGTGGGGACCCGTCGCCTTTGACGTGCCCTTGGACGCGACCATGCCACTTTCCGGCATATCATTCTGTGACCTATGTCACTAAAGAGCCGCGGAGATGGAAGCAAATTGTTTCAGTCATGGTTACATTGTCGAGATCGGGACTGAAGTCCTCTGACGCACGTTTAACTCGCGTCGATGTCATGGAACTCGTTGTATTACCTGCTGTCGCGGGCCTGCGCGGCCGCGGAGCGGTGGGAGGGGTGTCGCTCCGGGTCTTCAGTGTGGCCGTGCCCACAATCCTGAGCTGCCGGGGCGGATGGCCAGGAGGGTGGTCGCCGCCGCAGGTTGCTGTCCGCATCGTGAGACTGGACTGTGACTCGACGGCGTCCACCCTGAGAACGTTTCGCCGGACATATGACTACCCTGGGTCTGTGAGCCCGACGCCGCCATCTGAGTCGCACCCCCGCCCGCTCGCCGACCAGCGCGTCGCCGTTGTCATCCCGGCCAAGGATGAGGCCGAACGCGTGGCGACCACAGTGCGCGCCTGCCGGGCCATCCCCCGGGTCGACCTGGTCGTCGTCGTCGACGACGGATCTACCGACGGCACCCAGGAGCACGCCCGCGCGGCCGGTGCCGTCACCGTCCGCCACGCCGTCTCACGAGGCAAGGCCTCCGCCCTGGAGACCGGCGCGAGCGTGGTGGCCATGCGCGACTACGAGGATGGCCCGGCGCGTCTGCTGCTATTCATCGACGCGGACCTGGGTGACTCCGCCGCGGCGTGCGCCGAACTCGTCCCCCCGATCGTCGATGGCGTCGCCGACATGTCCATCGCAGTCCCGCCTAAGCAGGCCGGGGCCAGCGGACGCGGGCGCGTGGTGCGCGCCGCTCGGGCCGCCATCGCCTCCGCAACCGGTTGGGCCCCCGTCGCCCCCCTGTCGGGGCAGCGCTGTATCACCCGCGCCGCCTACGAGGCGGCCTCGCCGCTTGCCGATGGCTGGGGTGTTGAGGTGGCGCTGAGCATCGACGTGCTGGTGGCCGGCATGACCGTGATCGAAGTTCCCTGCGACATCACCCACCGCGTCTCCCGCAACGACCGGGCCGGACGCATGCACCGCGCCGCCCAGTACAAGGATGTGGTGCGCGCCGTGACTTCTCGCCGCCTGCGCCGGGTCCGCGTGCCGGCCGACAGGATGGACGACGACGCCGTCCGCGACCAGCTGCCCTTCCGCGCCTACCGCGCCGGGGCGGATGAGCGGTCCGCCACAGACCAGGCCTGAGCACCGCCCACACCCACATGCACGAACAGCCCGTGATGCCGAAACAGCTGGGTTCCGCCGCCGCGCCTGAAGCGGTTACCGGAGCGAAGCCGATCGGATTTCAGGTTGCTTGAGCAGCTGCGCCACCAACGCCGGCAATGCGGCCGCCAATGAGAACAGGAGCATGGTCGGACCGGAGTCGTTGACGACCACCTCTACCACCATGAGTACGGCCAAAGCTCGCAGCGCCGGTATCGACCACTCGGGTGCCGGCGTGCTCGTCAGCCACGCGTAGGGACCCCGCCCGGATCGGATCTCGCGCACCGTGTGCCGCAGCCAGCGGACGGCGACGACGGCGACACCCACGCCTACTACGAGCGCGGACAGTGCCAACGGGCTGGTGAGGAACGGGGCGATGAGCGCATTCGCCTTGCGCATCAGCGTCCCGCCCGCGCTCCCATCCAGCGCCTGCTGCACGAAGCCCCCCAGGTGGGTGCGGGAACCGGTGGCGTAGTCGGCGAGCGCGAAGACGGCCACCGCGCCCACGGTCGCCGCCCCGACACCCAACCAGCGCCGCACCCCCAGGCGTACCCCGGCCAGACCTGCGGCCAACGCCGCCAGCGTCGGAATGAGCGTCAGTGCGCCACCGACGTCGGCGCCCAGAGACGGGGCGCCGTCCACAATTAGGACGGCGAGTCCCGGAACACCCACGGCCGCCGCCACCGTCAGGCGTCGGTGAGAACGTCCCACGGCGAACCTGTCCGCTCCGGCGGCCAACACCACCACCAGCGCCCCCGCCGCCAGTGCGAAGGCGGTATTCGACACCCCGTAGAAACGCCCTGCCACCACCGCATTCATACCCAGCGGCCCGTTGAACCCCAACGGGGCGCCCAAGGCGGCGTCGGCCATGATCACCACGGGTCCCGATGCCGCCAGCAGTAGCGCCACTCCCGGCGGCTCCACGCGCCCCAATCGGGTGGCGAGCCCGGCGACGCCGGCGAGTCCCAGCGCCCAGGCGGCACCGCCCAGCGCCGCCACCGTCGGCGCCCACGTCCCGGCCCGCCACCACGGCAGCAGATTGGTCAACCAGATCCCAGCCGGCAGCGCGGCCACCCAACCGGACACCGGCCCCAGCCGTGCCGGCAACTCCGAGTTGGGACGCCGCAGGGACGCACCGGCGGCGAGCAGCAGCACCAGCACCGCCGCCAGCAGCGCGAGGGTAACCGGGATCACAGCACGGTTGGAGGCGACGGCATGAACGGCGTCGTCGGCCAGGGCCGCCACGCGGCCGGTTTGCGCGGCGGAGGCGGGGCCGGTTGTGCTCCCGGGACCTGTGGATGGGGTGGCCGGCAGCGTCAGCACGCCACCGCCCAGCCCGGAGGCGGCCACGGCGTCGCCCCCGGCGACGGCTGCCAGCAGTGTTGGCGCCAGGTCGGTCAGCTGGATGAGGGCGGGGCGGTGTGTGGTCGGGCCGATCAACGTACCGTCGACGCTGCCGCGTGCGGAGGCGGTGCCCGCAGGCAGGATCGCCAACTGCGGGGAGGGATCCAGGGGATCGGCCACGGAGACGACGACGATGCGCGCCCGCCCCGCCAGGTCCTCAAGCGTGTTCGCCAATGCCGTGACGGCCCGCCCCGCCGGGGACTGTGCGGCGGCGGTTATGACGGAGCCGCCGGTAGTTGGGGCGGAGGCGGAGTCACTGATGGAGTCGGCGCCCATAAGGTCGATGAGGGTCAGATCCGGAAGACCGGTGGGGTCGGCCGCCTGCAGGGCGCCGGGCTCGATTATGGCGGGCGATCCGGCCGGGGTGGTCAGTGCCAGGACGGCGCCGTCACCGCCGGCCGCATAGCTCGCCCCGGCCGCATCCAGTGCCCGTGCCAGCGCCCCCGGCTCGGCGCCGTAACCGTCGGCGGAGGCCAGTGCGACGGCGTCGGCCCAGGCGCCTGCGGAACATGGCGCCCCCGGATGGGAGGCGTCGGCGCGGGCGCGCGTCCCGGCGCCGAGCGTCAGCCAGCCGTCCGCCGGGCAGGAGCTCTCCCCGATTGTGCGCTGTACCAGGTTGACCGGGGCATTCATTGACGCGTACTCCAGGACGGTGGCGGCCGCACCGGCCAGCCGAGCATCGGCGTCAACCGACATTTCGCGCAGCGACTGCCAGGACAGGCCGTCTACGCCCAGCACCACCAGCGGAGCGGCGGCGCGGTCGCCGGCGGTTGACACAGGCGGCGCCGCGTGCACACGCCCCGATGCCGGAACAACCCAGGCCGCAGCCGCCGTGCCCAGCACGACGCCAACCATCACAACCACGGCCGCGGCCAATGCCGTCGCCCATACCGCGGCCAAGTGCGACGGACGACGGCGGATACGCGCGGGCTCGCTCATACCGCCCAGCCTACGTGGAGCATTCTGGCCGTCGGCCGGTGCCTGGCGAGATAGCCTGAGCCCATGACGAGCCCAGCCCCCATCTGGTCCTTCCTCGGTCCCGGCGGCACCTTCTGTGAAACCGCTCTGCGGCAGGTGGCCCCCCGTGACGTTGTCCTCGACCCCTGCCAGGACGTCCCCACCGCACTGGACCGGGTGCGGGACCGCTCCGCGGTTGCCGCCGTCGTCCCCATCGAGAACTCGGTGGAGGGCGGCGTGAATGCCACGCTCGACAACCTCGTGGCCGGCGCGCCCCTGGTGATTGCCGCCGAGATGGCCGTACCCATCACCTTCGTGCTGGCCGGACGCCCCGGCACCCGGTTGGAGGATGTGCACGCCATCTCCACCCACCCGCACGCCTGGGCCCAGTGCCGTGGCTGGGTCCACCAGCACCTGCCCGGCGCCGTCTACATCGAGGGCTCCTCCACCTCCGCGCCCGCCCGCGCCCTGGCCGAGGCCGACGCCGCCGCAGCCGCCGCCCTCGACTACCAGGCGGTGCTATGCAATCCGCTCGCCGCCGAGCAGTACCACCTGAGCATCATCGCCGGGGGCGTGGCAGACAACCCCGACGCCGTCACCCGCTTCGTCAAGGTGTCTCGCCCCGGGCGGGTCGGCGAGCCGACCGGGGCCGACAAGACCACCCTGCTGGTGCAGCTGCCCCACAACCGGGCCGGGGCCCTGCTGGACATGCTCGAACAGTTCAGCGTCCGCGGCGTGAACCTGACTCGTATCGAGTCCCGGCCCGTGGGCGACTCCCTGGGACGCTATCGCTTCTCCATCGACGTGGAGGGCCACATCCGCGAGGAGCGTGTGCAGGCGGCCTTCATCGGTCTGCACCGCACTTGCCCTTTCCTGCGGTTCCTCGGCTCCTACCCGCGGCTGGACGCGCTGCCCGTCGTCGTCCCCGCCGGCACGAGCGATAAGGACTTCATCGTGGCCCGCTCCTGGGTCGCCGATGTGCTGGCCGGACGCACCCTGTGAGCCATGCGGGGCGCCGCAGCTGTTTCATGCGGGGCGCCGCACCCGTGTTATGCGGGGCGCCGCACCCGTAGGGCCCCGGCCTGGACCCGCACCCGGATGCCACGGGTGGGGGCCACCAGATCCCCATCGATCTCAAGGGCGGTAGCCCGGTCCAGCCGCACGGTCACCTCCCGCCCGCGACGCAGCAGCACCTGGGCGGCGCGGCCCGCGGAGTAGGATGCCGGCCGCGGCGGCAGCACCTGCCGCGCCAATGACGCCCAGCCCCACAGCCCATGCAGGGTGTCGATCGCCGCGACGTCGACCAGGCCGTCGTCCAGACGCGCTTGCGGCAGAAGCGTGATCCCCGCTGGCAGTCGCCCGCCATTGGCGATCAGCAGTGTGCGTGCCGTCATCCGCTCGGTGCGCACCGGCCACGATGACGCCGGAGGAGATTCGGGAACGACGGCGATCGTCCGATCTATCCCTTCCCGTGCGGCACCCGGAGGGCCGGAGCCATCCCCGTCGGCGTCGGGAACGGCGGTGCCCGAAGCGGCATGAGCGGAAACGTCGGAGACCTGTGCCACGGCGGCCAGAGTGGCGTCTTGTACCCCCAGTACCAGGTCCATGCGAGGATGCCCCAGGTTCTCCAGTGCCGCGAGCCCGTACGCGCCCCAACTCAGGCGCTCCTTCAAGATTGGACGCGTCGAGGCAACCAGGCCGGCGTCGAAGCCCATGCCGGTCACCACCAGGCAGGAGTGCTCACCGCCCAATGTGGGACGGGCCCAACCCTGCGGCGGTTCGGCGATGTCGGCATCACCCGCGTCGGACGCGGTGCCGAAGTCCCTAGGTGCCTCCAGATTCGCAGCGGGCAGCGGCCCGGTATGACCCGCGGGCTCGGAGCGCACCCACATCAGATCGGTCGGGAATGCCCGCCCCGTAGCCGCTACGTGCGCCAACTCCGCGTAGCGCCGCAATGGCAGCCCAAGATTGCGAGCCGCCAGATTGGCGGTTCCCAGCGGCATGATCGCCATGTCGACGCCGGTTCCGGCCACCCCGGCGGCGACGGAGCGCACCGTACCGTCGCCGCCCGCCGCAACCACGAGCCGAGCGCTGGAGGCGACCGCCATCCGGGCCTGCATGGCGCCGGTCTCCTGAGCGGATGTCTCCAGCCAGACGGTGCGGTAGCCGGCCTGGTGCAGAGCATGGGAAAGTACATGCCGGACAGGGCGCGTGGCGGCGGGCTTGGCGGGGTTGATTACGACGGCGGCAACGGGCGCCGGGTCGATGCCGGCGGTCATGACCCCAAGGGTACCGTCAGGGCGCGCTCATGGACCCGAGAGGGACCTTCCGGTTTGGGGACGTTGCTATGTCAGCCGGCGGCGGGATGACCACTGCGGATGTGGGACGGAGCGGTGCGTGCGGTTCGCGACCGCGCCGGTGATGCGTGCTCAGGTCAGGGCGGCGACGACTACGTGGGCCGCGGCCCCGGCCACCCAGGCCAGCACGAACAGATAGCCGTAGGCGATCGCCGCCCACCTCCAGGTGCCCGTCTCACGGCGGATCGCCCCGGCCGTGGCCATGCACTGCATGGCGAAGACGAAGAAGGCCAGCAGTGCCGCGACCGTCGCCGGGTTGAACAGGGGCTCGCCGGCACGGGCCACCAGCGTGTCCTCGGAGTAGGTCATGGCCGCCAACTGGGCGCCCGGCTCCTCCGGGTTCCCGGCGGCCGCGATCTGACCGAGCGTGGCCACCGCCGTCTCCCGGGCCACCAGGGAGGATATGACCGCCACATTGATGCGCCAGTCGAAGCCCAGCGGCTCGAACACCGGCTGAATCGCCTTGCCGATGGATGCCGCCAGGGAGGAGTCCATGGTGTAGCTGGTGCGCTGGGCGTCCAGCAGCACCTGCAGCTGCTCGGGGTCGGTTACGGCCGCGCCGTCGTCGCCCAGGACCGTGGAGGAGGCGGGATCGGCCACGGCGTCGGCGATCGCCGCGCACTCGGCGCTGGCATCGCAGTGGGCGGTGAACTCCGCCTCCGAGCGGGCGGGCACATTAAGCCCCACCCACACCAGGATGGTGGCCGCCAGGATGATGGTGCCCGCCTTCTTCAGGAAGCCCTTGCATGCGTCCCACACCATTAGGGCCATGGTGCGGGCGCGCGGCAGCCGGTAGGGCGGCATCTCCATGTAGAAGGGCAACAGCACGCCGTCCCGGTCGGTCAGGCGCTTGACCACCCGGGCGGCCAGCATGGCGGCCACCGCCCCGGCCAGGTACAGGCCGAACATGATCGTGCCCGCCGCCCCGAAGGGGCCAATGCGCTGTTCGGGACCGACCAGCAGGGAGATCATGATGATGTAGACCGGCAGGCGCGCCGAGCAGGTCATCAACGGCGCCGCCAGCATGGTGGCCAGACGGTCCTTGGCGCTGGGCAGCGTGCGGGTGGCCATGATGCCGGGGATGGCGCACGCCAGGGATGACAGCAGCGCCACGAAGGCGCGCCCCTCCAGTCCTGCCCGGCTCATCACCCGGTCCATGAGGAAGGCCGCGCGCGACATGTACCCCACGCCCTCCATCAGGGCGATCAGCAGGAACATGATGGCGATCTGCGGCAGGAACACCAGCACCCCGCCGACGCCGCCGATCACGCCGTCGGCCAGGAGCCCCGCCAGCAGGGGCGCGGGGCCGTCCAACCAGGCGTGGGCGGCGTCGCCCAGGAGGCCGAAGCCGGCCTCGACGGCGTCCTGGAGCGGGGCGGCCCAGGTGAAGATCGCCTGGAAGAAGGCGAACATGAGCGCGAAGAACACCAGCGTGCCCCACAGCGGGTGCAGGAGCACCCGGTCGACGGCGGCGGTACGCGAGTCCCTTTGGGGAGCGGTGTAGTCGGCGGCGGCGAGGATCGAGGTCACCCAGGAGGTGCGCTCCGGGCCGCTGGTCGGCGGCGCGATGGGGGCGCGCGACCAGTCGCGCCAGGAGGCGAGGGTGCGGCGCAGCTGCGGGATGCCGGTGGCGCGGTTGCCGATCACCCGCACCGCGGGCACGCCGAGCGCCGCGCCCAGGGCGTCGACGTCGAGCCGGCCGCCGCGGCGAGTCAGCTCGTCGGTCATGGTGACCGCCAGAGCGGTGGGCAGGCCCAGGGCGAGGGCCTGGGCGACGAAGCCCAGGGAGCGGGACAGGGTGGTGGCGTCGACGACCACCAGCAGCGCGTCGGGCGGGGCGACGCCGTGGCAGTGGCCGGTCAGGACGTCGTACACGACCCGCTCGTCGGGGCTGATGGGCTCCAGCGAGTAGGCGCCCGGCAGGTCCTCCAAGGTGAGAGCAGTGGGGTGTTCGCCGGACTCGGTTGCGGTGAGGCGACAGGTGCCCAGGGAGCGGGAGACGGTGACGCCGGGGTAGTTGCCGGTCTTGGCGCGCAGGCCGGTGAGCGCGTTGTAAATGGAGGTCTTGCCCGCGTTGGGGGCGCCCGCCAGGGCGATGCGGGCGGCGTCGGCGTCAACGGGGCCGGAGGCGGCGCCGTGGGCGGCGCAGCCGCCGTGGCAAGAGGACTCGTGGCAGGCGGGCATGTCGGTGGGAACCCCTACGGCGATCTCTGTCTTGCCCGAGGCCGTGTCGGCTTGGACGGTGGTGGTCATACGGCGGTCTCCGGTGCGGCGGGTGCTTGTGGGGCGGGTTCCGAGGGAGCGGGCACGGAGGCGGATGCGGAGGCGGGCGCCAGTACCTCCACGGACACCAGTGCGGCGTCGCGACGGCGCAGGCTGATCTCATAGTCGGCCACATGGTAGACCGTCGGGTCGCCCAGCGGGGCGCGGCGGCCCACCTCGATTAGGCGTCCGGGCTCAAAGCCGAGGTCGGTCAGGCGCCGGGCCAGCGCCTCGCCGCGGGAGGCGGATACGGCTTTGATGCGGGCGTGGGTGCCGCGTCGCAGGGTGGTCAGGGGAACGATCGAGGCGGCGGGCCCGGATCGAGTTGTCGCGGCCGTGGCGGATGCGGCCATGTCTGACTCCTTGGTCCTGGTGACTCTCGCGGTGCGGGTCGGTCCGTGCAGGCCCGGGTCAACCGGACGGGTCGCCATGCGGGGTGGGCGCCGACGCCAACTCGCGCAGTCAAAGATAGGCTGTGGTAAGCACCAACGGAAATCCTGCGGTCGGGGCCACATAGCGTGTGTTGACCGCCGTGCGCAGTGGCCTCGGTGGTGGTTTGTGGTGATTGTCACATGGGGTTTGGGTGGTGTGGGGGTTATGGGGTCGTTGTCGTCGCGGGTGTGGGTTGGGATGAGGCTTCGCTTGAGGAGCGTTTGGCGCGTATTCGTGCGGATGTGGAGCGGTCTCGGCGTGATGCGCGGGCGGCTGTGCGGTTGCGGGAGCGGGCTGAGGGTATTCGGGTCAAGGGTTCTTCTCGGGGGCGTGAGGTGAGTGTTGAGGTTGATGTGGCGGGTCGGCTGTTGGGGATTACGTTCCTGCCTGCCAGTGAGGGTCTGTCGTTGCGGGGTTTGTCGGATGCGGTGATGGGGGCGTTGGCTGATGCGCGCAGGCGGGTGGGCGAGCAGGTGCGGCTGGTGGTTGATGAGACGTTGGGTGCGGATTCTGCTCTGGGTAGGCAGGTGCTGGAGCATTATGAGCAGTCCGCCGCCGGTGCCGGGGTCGGCGGGACTGGTGGGGATGCGGGCTCGCGACCTGCTGGTGATGCGTCTTCTGGTGGGCGGCCGGCGTGGATGGTGACGCCCATGCCGGTGCGGCCTGCGCAGTGGGGCGATCCGAAAGGGCCGGGGCGGCGTTGAGGCCGCGCCGGTGCTGTGTTGGGCTGTGGTGGCGTAAGTGGTTGTGCTACTGGTGATGTGTGGGAGTGATGGTTGTGGCGGATGGTATTGAGGTTGACACCGATGTGCTGCGTTCGGGTGGTGGTGATGCGCTGGGTGTGGCTGATGATGCGGGTGTGCCGGCGTATGCGCTGTTGTCTACGGCTGTGAATACGGCGGTGACTGCTGTGGGTGAGAGTGTGGAGGGTGCGGGTATGGATCTGCGCGCGGTGGCGCAGGAGCTGGATGAGACTGATGCGGAGTCGGCTACGGGTGCTCATTCGCTGACCGGCTGGTAGCCGCGGTGCGGCGGTGTGTCCGGGTGAGGAGATCGGCTTCGCACCTGTTGTTAGTGGCCTGAACTGGAGGGTGTCCCTGTGAACAAATACGACGAGATGCTGGGTGATGACTACACCCGGAGTCGGCGCGCCGCCGCCGCCGCTGCTGTCGCCGGCGGCGACGGCGCCACTGCCACTGCTACCGCTACGGCTGCTTCTTCGGCTACGGCTGCTGGTGGTGCTGGTAGTAGTAGTGGCTTCGGCGGCGGTGATGGTGGTGGTTTCGGTGGCCGGGGCGGCACCTTCGGCACCGGTGCGGGTGCGGGTGTCGGTGGTGGTTTGCCTGCTGGGGAGTATGGGGGCGGTACCGGTGGTTTTTCGGGTGGCGGCTACGCCGGTGGTAATCCGTTGGTGGTGCAGGCGCAGGAGACTTCGACGGGGTTGTCGGGGTTGCGTTTGGTTGAGGACGGTAGGGATGTTGTTGATGCGTTGAAGACGGATTCGTGGGTGGATGACGCGCTTGCGGGGTTTGGTACGGCGGCGGATGCGGCGGCGTTGGTGTTGGATCCGATTGGTGAGGTGTTGGGCAGTGCGATTGGGTGGGTGATTGAGCATCTGGATCCGTTGAAGACTTGGTTGTATGAGTTCACTGGTCATCCGGGGCAGGTGGCTGCGGGTGCGGGGACGTGGTCGAATATCGCCACTAAGTTGGATACGTGCAGCACGGATCTGACCGACTCGGTCCGGGTGCGGTTGGGTGGGCAGTCCTCCGAAGCGGTCAGTGCGTATAAGTCGTTTCAGTTGGATAATGCGGTGCGGTTGTCGTTGGCGGCGTCACTGGCGGGGGCGATCTCCAAGGGGTTGACGGTGGCGTCGGTGATCGTGCAGGTCGTGCATGACATGGTGCGTGATGCGATCGCTGATGTTCTGGCGAAGTTGACTACTAAGTTGGCGGTCACCTTCGCGACTGCTGGGGTGGCGGCGATTTGGGCGGCGCCCTCACTGATAAAGGATGTGTCCAAGTGGGCGGTTCGTCTGCGTCGTGAGGTCACCGCGGTGGTTAAGTCCGCCTCCAGCCTGGGGGAGGTGTTCAAGCGGGCTACCACGTTGATGGATGACCTCGCCGACGGCCTGAGGAACGCCACCCCCCGCCCCGCCACGGCCATGGCCACCACCGGCGGCCCCACACCCCACACGACGCCCTGGGCATCTCGGGCCTCCAGCACCCCCTCCCGACCCAAAGGAGGCGGGACGGGAACCGGCAGCGGTGGTGGGCGTCCGCGTGGGGGTAAGGGTGCTGATTGCCTGTATGCGCCGCGGGATGGGAAGCATTATCCGGGTGTGCGTAAGCCCACTCGTGGTGCTAGTGATGGTGGTCCGGGCGAGTGGGGGCCGGGTAAGAACCACGGGTCGAATCGTTCCCAGGCGTATGAGGAGCAGGTCTCCGGGGTGACCGTGGAGGAGTCCTACATTGTTGATGGTGTGGAGTTCGATTGTTTCTCCGACGGTATCCTCCACGACGCCAAGGGCTTCTACTACGACCTCACCAAAACCCCATTCGGCCCAGACGTAATCGACGAATTGGTAGACGGTGCGGAGCGGCAGGTGCGGGCGGTGAAGGCTGTTGGCGCCAATACGCCTATACGCTGGCACCTGGCCGAACCCGAAATGCTTGAACTGCTCAAAGATCTCCAAAGCAAAGGACGATTCCCCGCCGAGATTGAGTTGGTGCACACCCCACCGAACTTCTAACCCACACCGGCGCATTCACCTTTGATACCATTAGCCGAGACAAGGAACACGGGGGAAGGGACACCTACCGATGACTGTGAAGTGGGAGCTTGCGTTCAGGACGGATCGTCCGGGTCAGGAGGAACGCATGGAAGAGGAGGCTGCGCGGTCCTGGGAGCTGATCCAGCGGTTGCGGGGTCTGCACCCCACGCTGGACCCGTGGCGGCAAGCCAATCACGTCAAGGCGAAGGCCGCGGCGAACCCGGAGATCACCACCCTGGAGGAGTTCCTCGACGTCATGCACACCAAAATCAAGCCCGACCTGTCCGGTGTCAGGTTCTCACTGTTCTCCGGGGATGTGGACCGGGCCGACGGCGCCTCCATCAGCATTGCGATTGGTGGCTGGCAGCCCGATAAGGGCCACGTGGAGCTTGATTTCCATAGTAGTGAGTTCGCTGATCTGCTCACCGGAGATGAGTCCCTGGCTGATCGTCTGGTCGCCATGGGCGCGGACATCCTGGAGCCGGAGATCGGTGCCCTTCGGCGTCGGGGTCATCCTGTTAAGGATCATCCTGAGCCGTATGACTATGTGCAGGGGTGGAAGCTGTTCTTCCCCGCCTCCTCACCGCATTGGGCGCAGGCCGGCGCTCTGGCCACGGCCTCCTACCCCACCGCCAACGGTGCGGTGTTCACCTACGGCACCCCCGACACCTACCCCACCATCCTGAACACCTGGCCCAAGAACACCTGAACACCCGCCCCGGCACAGGGCGGCCCGCACCCGGCACCGACACACCCCGGGTGCGGGCCGCTCTGCCTTGCGTGCCTCCCGTCGAGGTCAAGTCGGGCAGCGCCCGTTACGGAGGACAACAGAAGGCATTCGACGATCTGGTCTCGCCGGACAACCCAGCCAGGGTGAAGCTCCCGGACGGACGCATCATCGAAATCACCGAGACAATGACACTACGGGCACCCAAGCAGTAGCCCACAACATTGAGCACATTAAGGAATATCCTAAAATGAGCAACTACGTTACCTGGACGGTCAAAAGTAAGTCTGGAAGGCTTGAGGTTTTTACGCGACCGCAGACTCCGGAGATGATCGCCGATCAGCTGGAAAGGCAGCTGACCTACCCGACATTCCTCACCGGGGGTCCTCGGTTTGCTTTGGGGGTTCAGCCTTTGCCGGAGGGTATCGATGTCCCCGACGACCTTCCCGACGATGATCCTGAGCGGATGCGGTATATGCAGGCGGCTGGGTCGAATCGGGCGTTGACGATCGAGGCCCGCGTACCCGACCCGGACGGGGGTTACACCCACTACGTGTTGGCGCGTGAACCCATCGCGGACCCGGACCGGTGGGTGCCGCTGTCCTGGGACAACGGTTCGCCCGAGCCCTACACCATCCGCCTTCATCCCGAGGAGGTCTTCACCGGCGAGCAGGCCGTACCCGTCTTCCGCGACTACATCATCAACGCCCGCCTCCCCGACCCCCAACTACTGCGCGTAATCGACGTCTGACCCGGCCAGCGCCCTGCTCAAGGCCTCACCACCGACGGTATGGTGCTGGACATGACTGTGAAGTGGACGTTGTCGTTCAGGACTGACCGTCCGGGCCAGGAGGGGCGTATGGAGGCCGAGGCTGCGCGGTCCTGGGAGCTGATCCAGCGGTTGCGGGGTCTGCATCCCACCCTGGACCCGTGGCGGCAAGCCAATCACGTCAAGGCGAAGGCCGCGGCGAACCCGGAGATCACCACCCTGGAGGAGTTCCTCGACGTCATGCACACCAAAATCAAGCCCGACCTGTCCGGTGTCAGGTTCTCACTGTTCTCCGGGGATGTGGACCGGGCCGACGGCGCCTCCATCAGCATTGCGATTGGTGGCTGGCAGCCCGATAAGGGCCACGTGGAGCTTGATTTCCATAGTAGTGAGTTCGCTGATCTGCTCACCGGAGATGAGTCCCTGGCTGATCGTCTGGTCGCCATGGGCGCGGACATCCTGGAGCCGGAGATCGGTGCCCTTCGGCGTCGGGGTCATCCTGTTAAGGATCATCCTGAGCCGTATGACTATGTGCAGGGGTGGAAGCTGTTCTTCCCCGCCTCCTCACCGCATTGGGCGCAGGCCGGCGCTCTGGCCACGGCCTCCTACCCCACCGCCAACGGTGCGGTGTTCACCTACGGCACCCCCGACACCTACCCCACCATCCTGAACACCTGGCCCAAGAACACCTGAACACCCGCCCCCACCGACTGTGGTTTCAAGGCCCGGCTCCCCGACCCGAACTGCTGCGCATAATCGACGTCTGACCCGGCCAACGGTTGGCCGAACGGCGTAAACGGCATGATGGTCGCCCTGCCGTCACGGGAGGTCCCTCGTGCGGGAGGTTCTTGTGCGCCGGAGACTCTTGCGCTCCGTTGAACGACTGTATAGCATATTGGTCATGCGTATAGTGCTGCGTGGCCATGGGTGGGGAACAGCCCCCGTCCGCCACGCGGCGACGGCCGCGTGCGGCCCCCATCGGCCCGTGCGCCGACCTACTCCCACCGGGGTCCGGCCTACGATGAGTGCATGTGTCCCCCGTCCGCCGGCATCAACCCGGATCTGTCCACCGTGGCCCGGATCCGCAACGCCGCCATGGTCCGATTCGCCAAGGACGGCTTCGGAGCCGGGCTGCGTGCCATCGCCGCCGACGCCGGGGTCACCGCCGGCCTCATCACCCACCACTTCGGCTCCAAGGAGGGGCTGCGCCGAGCCTGCGACGAGGAGGTCCTGCGCCTGGCGCGTAAGAAGACGGAGGACTCCGAGGTACTGGGCGGCCCCGTGGACCTGCTCTCCCAAATGGCGCGGGCCGAGGAGTACCTCCCGGCCTCCGCCTACACCCTGCGCTGCGTCATGGAGGGCGGGCCGCTCGTCGCCTCCCTGCTCGACTCCCTGATCGCCGACACCGTGGAGCTGCTCAGGGCCGGCGTCGACGGCGGGTTCATCAGCCCCTCCGCCGACGAATTCGAGCGCGTCCGCTACCTCGTCTACTCCGGCTTCGGCGCCCTGGTGTTCTTCACCCGGTACGCGGCCAGCGACCCCACGGACGTGGAGGCGGTGATCCGCGAGTTCCAGGAGTGGAGCGGGCCGGTGGCGGCCGAGCTTTACTCCACGCCCCTGATCACCAGTCCCGCGGCGCTGACGGAATACATACGGGCGGCCCGCACGGGCCGGCGCTCCTCCGCCGGCCCCAAACCACCCGAGCAGCCGCCGTCCGGCCGGTCCGAGGCGACCGAGTAGCCCTCGGCCGCCGGACTGCACGGTCCCCTGCGGCCGCCGGCCCGCCGCTCCTGGCCGCGCCGACACCACCCCGGCGCGCCCGGGCACTGGCGCCGGAACCCCTTATCGGACACGTTGAAATCACCACCTTGAACCAGTGCGCCTGAAAGCAGGCAGAAGGGTGACGGACCCATGAGTCCCACCGCTCCCATCATCGACATCCACGACCTCACCAAGACCTTCGGCCGCGGCCGCCGCGCCACCCGAGCACTCGACGGGCTGGACCTCACGCTCGCGCCGGGTGAGGTGAGTGGCTTCCTCGGCCCCAACGGCGCCGGCAAGACCACCACCCTGCGGATCCTGCTGGGCATGATCCGGGCCGACGGCGGTCGCGTGCGCCTGTTCGGCGCCGACCCCTGGACGCGGGCCGCCGTCCTCCACGAGCGCCTGGTCTACGTGCCCGGCGACGTGGCCCTGTGGCCCGGCCTCACCGGCGCCCAGACCCTGGAAGCACTCGCCTCGCTGCGGCCCGGCGGCAACCAGGCGCGGGCTGTGCGACGCCGCCACGAACTGGTGGAGCGATTCGACCTGGACCCCTCCAAGAAGGTGCGCGCCTACTCCAAGGGGAACCGCCAGAAGGTGGCACTCATCGCTGCCCTCAGCCAGCCGGTGGAACTCCTGGTCCTCGATGAGCCCACCTCGGGTCTGGACCCCCTCATGGAGGAGGTCTTCAGCCAGTGCGTGTCCGAGGCCGCCGACCGGGGTACTGCCGTACTGCTGTCCTCCCACATCCTGTCCGAGGTGGACAGGCTCTGCGACACCGTCACCATCATCCGGGCCGGACGCACCGTGGAGCAGGGCACACTCGCCCACATCCGCTCCTTACTGCGCACCAGGGTGCACGCCGTCGTCGCCGAGCACCCGGCCGGACTGGACAGCCAGGAGGGCGTCTACGGCCTGGTGTTCCACCCCTTGGACGAGGCGGCGGCGCGGGCGGAGGGGACCGGCGCTGCCGACGCTACCCGTCGCGGCACCGCCTCGCGCCCGGGCGCCGACGCCCCGGGGTCCGGGGAGACGGGCTGGGAGATCACCTTCAGTATGGACTCGGCCCACAGTCCACAGGTCATGCAGGCCGTGGCCGCCCTGGGCGTGCGCTCGCTTACGGCCGCCCCGCCCAGCCTCGAGGAGCTCTTCCTGCGTCACTACGACCCCGTCACCGCCGACGGTGCGGAGGAAACCGGTCCCGGGGACGGCGGAAACGCCGGTCCGGCCGCTGACCTGCGGAACGGGACGGGGAGGGCGTCATGACCACCGACCAGACCCCGCCGGCCGCTCGCGCCGCCCGCTCCGAGCCGATCTCAGTCGCCGCGCCGAGCGCGCCCGCCGGCTCGGAGCCCTCTCGGCGCCGAAAGGCCCGGCCGGCGCTACTCACCCCGCTCGCCCGCCTCACCCTGCGGCGCGACCGACGCGCCACGGCCGCCTGGGCCCTGGGCGCGGGAGCCTTGGCCCTATACGGCGTTCTGGTATTCAGGGCCGCCTACCCCACGGCGGCGGATCGCCGCTCGGCGTCCCTGGTGTACTCGACGCCGGCCGCCAGGCTGTTCACAGGCCCCGGCTTCGGGCTCGAGGGTGCCGACCCCGGCCTGGCGGCCCTCTTCGCGGCCCAGGCCATGGGCTGGGTGGCCGCCGTGGGCTGCCTCATGGGGATGCTCACGGCCATCTCACGCACTCGGGGCGACGAGGACGCCGGACCCGGTGAGCTGATCCGATCCCACCCGGTAGGACGCGGCGAGGCGGCACGCGCAGCCCTGGTCTCCGGTCTGGTGTCCGCGACGGCGCTGGCCCTACTCAGCGCCCTGGCCGTACTGGCCGGAGGGCTGGAAGCAGGCGGAGCCCTGGTCATGGCGCTGGGGCTGTGGCTGGCCTGCCTGTGGGGGACGGGCGCCGGTCTGCTCCTGGGGGCCGTCACCGCTTCGGCTCGGGCCGCCCGCGGCACCGGGATTCTGCTGGTGCTGGGTTGGTTCGCACTGCGCGGCATGGGCGACGCCGACCAGGATGCCTCCTTCCTGTCCTGGCTCAGCCCCATGGGCCTGGTTCAGCAGACGCGTGTCTGGGTGGACACGCGTTGGCTGCCGCTCCTCCTCCTGGCCGTGGGGGCCGCAGTATTGACGGGAGGCGGCGCCGCCCTGCACGCCCGCCGCGATTTGGGGGAGGGGCTCCTGGGGACGGGCGCCCCGGTGCGCCACCGACGCCGTGGGCCCGCAGGCCCGGTGGCCCTGGCCCTGCGGACCACCGCGGCCGCACGCGGCTGGTGCGCGGGGCTGGGAATCGCCTACGGGGCCACCTACGGGCTCTTCGCCTCCACCATTGAGGAGTCCTTCCAACAGTTGGTGGAGGACAACCCCGCCATGCAGGTCTGGTTCGGCGACAGCCTGGGCGTTCAGACCTACCTGGGGATGATCATCGGCTACCTCGGTCCGGCTGCGGCCGCCTGCGCCGTCGCCCTGGGAGCCGGTGCCATCTCCGAGGAGAGACGGGGCGCGATGGCCACGGTCCTGGCCGCACCGGTCTCCCGAGGCAGGTGGCTGGCGGCGAGGGCATGCGCGGTGGCACTCGGCACAGCGCTGTTCGTCGTAGCCGCCGCGGTGGCCCTGGCCGGGACGGCGGTGCCGGTTCTGGTGATGTCGGGTTCCGACGCCGCAGCCCGGCCATGGGTGCTGGTCCACGGGATCGTCGTCGGCGCCCTCGCCACGGTATCCGCCTGCCTCCTGGCGGGGGCCCTGGTGCTGTCCGTCCACGCACTGGCTCCCCGGCTGACCCGCCCACTGGGATGGGGTGCTTACGCGCTCATGGTGGGCATCACCCTGCTCGGCCCCCTACCCGGGGTGCCGCAGTGGCTACTCAATCTCTCACCCTTCACCCACGTGCCGTCGCTGCCCGTGCAGGACGCCGGGACGGCCGGGTCAATACCCCATTGGGGCGCCGCCGACCACTGGGCGGGTCCGGGCGCGTGCCTGGTGCTCGCCGTCGCGCTGATGGCCGTTGCCGCCGTGGCCGGACGCAGACGGGACCTGGTGGGATGAGGCGCTGATTCCGTCCACTACGAGCCATTGCGATCCATTACGAGCATTTGCACCCTGGTGCGCAGCAAATGTCCGCACACCAGGGTGCAAAAGCTCGTAGTAGAGGCTGAGGGGGTGACGCCGACTCTGCGCACCGCGTCACTGGAAGCGGGCGCCGGAGACCGGGTCGGCGAGCCACGCCAGGGCGGCGTCGATGCGGCCCGGGGTGGAGCCCACCAGCGGGGTGGGCAGAGCTTCCGGTGCGAACCAGCCCACCGCCGTCGACTCCTCATCGGCCACGCGAGCCCGCGCCACCGCGGCCGCGTCAGCCCGGGCGGCGAAGGTGATGTCCATGAACACGCAGCGGTCGCCATTGGGGAAGGTAATCGGCGCACCGGCGCTCACCCCGGCCACCCCGAGGATCTCCGCGTCGACGCCGGTCTCCTCCAGGCACTCGCGCCGGGCCGCGACGGCAGGCTGCTCCCCGGGCTCCGGGATGCCGGAGACCACCGCCCAGGCGCCGTTGTCGGAGCGTCGCCCCAGCAGCAGCCGCCCGTCCGGCGCCACCACTACCACGCTGACGCCGGGCAGCCACAGCTGCTCATGCCCGATCTTCTCTCTCAGGGAGACGATGAACTCAGGCGTGGCCACGACCGATCACCTCGGCCGGGAGGCGGCGACGTTGCTGGCACGGCGGGCGTCGGCGTCGTCAATCGGTAGCGGGTCCCAGGACCCACCGCGCAACTCGACCGCCCGCTGCAGCAGCCAGTCGGCCACGGCCGGATTCTTCGGCAGCAGCGGGCCGTGCAGGTAGGTGCCGATCACATGCTTGAACCGGGCGCCCTCCACGCCGTCCTTACCGTTATTGCCGTCGCCCAAGCGCACCGCGCCCAGCGGTTCGGCGTCGGGGCCGAGCGTGGTCAGCCCGGAGTGGTTCTCATAGCCGACCACCCGGCCGAACTCGGGGGAGTCCAGCACGATATTGCCGATCAGCCGCCCCTGCCCGGCCACCGTCTGGGCGTCCAGCAGTCCGATGCCGGGAAGCTCGGAGCCCTCGCCGGTGATGAAGCGGTGCCCGAACAACTGGTACAGACCGCAGATGACCAGCATCGGCACACCCTCATCCGCCCACTGCCGCAGGCGCGGGCCGATTTGGACCAGGTCGTCCTTGATGCGCTCCTGCCCGGAGTCCTGGCCGCCGCCGCCCAACACCAGGTCGACCTCCTGCGGCAGCTCATCTCCGGGGTTGTAGGCGAAGCGTTCGACGTCGTAGCCGTGCCACTGTCCGCGGCGGGCCAGGGTCAGCAGATTGCCCCAGTCGCCGTAAATGTTCATGTCCCGCGGGTACAGCTGCAGCACGCGGATGCGGCCGCGAGCGGGACCGTCGCCGGAGTGGGGGTAGACGGTGGGGCTCACTTCATGACCTCCTCGACTTCGGTGAGGTGCCCGAGGCGGGCGCGCAGGGCCAGCATGGCGGTGTAACTGGTGTAGATGCGCATGGGGCGGTCCTCGGCGGCGGCCCGCTCACGCAGGGCATCCAGCGCATCCGCCAGGTCCGGTTCGACCATGCCGACGGGCACCTCGTCATAGCGCAACCTCAGCTCCATGTCCCAGGCGCGCACCCCGGTGACGACGGCGACCCCGGCCTGTTTCAGGGAGGAGAAGTCCACGTCCCACAGCCAGGACATGTCGCGGCCGTCGGCGTACTCGTCGTTAATGGCGATCATGATCAGCTCGTCGGCCTGGGCCGCGTCGGCCTCGGCGGTGGGTGCGGACAGCAGACTCATGCGGAAGCCGGCCGGGTTCTTCACCAGGGACAGCTGCACCGGCCGCCCGTCCAGGGTGATGACCTCCCCGCGGCCGAAGGCCGGGCGGATCTCGGACAGGGTGGCCAGCAGGCGGGGCAGATCGGCCCGCTCCCCGAGCACCTCCAGCACCAGGGTCAGGGCGGCGCAGGCGTTGAGGACGTTGTGGATGCCCGGGATGGCGAAGGCGACCCGGTGTTCGGAGCCGTCCACCTCAATGGTGGCCTCGTTGTCGGCCAGCGCCACCAGGCGCACGCGCGGAGCCGGGCAGGGGGAGGCGGCGTCGGCGGTGCGGGCGGCGTCAGGCTCCGCATCGGCGGGGGCGGCTGGCGCTGAGGCGGCGAGTGTTCCGGGCGTGGAAGCGGAGCCGGGTGCGCCGTCGTCCGCCTGCTCGGTACGCAGGTCGTCGTCGGACAGGAACACCGATCGCAGGGAAGGACCCACTGCGAAGGCGGCGGTGCGGGCGGACAGGCCGGTGAGGAAACGGTCCCCGTTCAGGCGCGGATCGTCGGCGTTGACCACCACCACATCACGCGCGGCCAGGGCGGCCTGGCGCAGCAGGGAGGCCGTGTAGTCGATCTCGCCGAAGCGGTCGAGCTGGTCGCG
>NZ_JAUMUL010000059.1:8347-22120 GCF_030530635.1 Actinomyces sp. | reverse complement strand
GGACCTGATCGACCGTCTCAACGACCGCTACCAGAACGTCTACGGCCAACACTGATCAACCCGGCCGCACCCGAGCCGGTGCCCCGCCCCGAGTCGCCGCCCCGGCAAGGGGCGGGACGCCCCTGAACGCTTTTCAATTTACCGTCTATCAACGCAATTCAAAGGAGAAGATTCATGGCCGCTCTGCCCAACCCGTTCGAAGGCAAGGAGATCTGGTTCCTGACCGGCAGCCAGGACCTTTACGGCGAGGAGACCCTCGTCCAGGTAGCCGACCAGTCCCAGCAGGTAGCAGCCTGGCTCGACGCCGCGGACGCCATCCCGGTGCGCATCGTCTGGAAGCCGGTCCTGAAGGACCGCGACGCCATCCGCACCGCCATGCTCGCCGCCAACGCCGAGGATGCCTGCATCGGGGTGATCGCCTGGATGCACACCTTCTCTCCGGCCAAGATGTGGATCGGTGGCATCGACGCGCTGTCCAAGCCCCTGGTCCAGTTGCACACCCAGTACTCGCAGTCCCTGCCGTGGTCCACCATCGACATGGACTATATGAACCTCAACCAGGCCGCCCACGGCGACCGCGAGTTCGGCTACATCCTCACCCGCCTGAGCCAGCCCCGCAAGGTCGTCGTCGGGCACGCCACCCAAGCGGCCACACAGGCCAAGATCGGCACCTGGGCGCGCGCCGCCGCCGGCTGGGACGCCCTGCACACCACGCGCCTGGTCCGCTTCGGCGACAATATGCGTAACGTCGCCGTCACCGAGGGTGACAAGACCGAGGCCGAGCTGCGCCTGGGCGCCAGCGTGAACACCTGGGGCGTGAACGACCTCGTCGCCGTCGTCGACGCGGTCACCGAGGCCGAGATCGACGCCCTCATTGAGGAGTACCTGGACGCCTACGACATCGTTGAGGAGTTGCGGCCCGGCGGTGAGCGCCACGACTCCCTGCGCTACGGCGCCCGCATCGAAGCAGGCATGCGTCGCTTCCTCCAAGAGCGCGGCGCCACCGCCTTCACCACCAACTTCGAGGACCTCGGCGGGCTGCGCCAACTGCCGGGCCTGGCCGTCCAGCGGCTCATGGCCGACGGCTACGGCTTCGGCGCGGAGGGCGACTGGAAGACCGCCCTGCTCGTGCGCGCCGCCAAGGTCATGGGGCACGGCCTGAGCGGCGGCGCCTCCCTCATGGAGGACTACTGCTACGAGATGACGCCCGGTAAGGAGAAGATTCTTGGCGCCCACATGCTGGAGATCTGCCCCTCGCTGACCGAGTCAAAGCCGCGCCTGGAGATCCACCCGCTGGGCATCGGGAACCGCGAGGACCCCGTGCGCCTCGTCTTCGACGCCGACACCGGCGCCGGACTCGTGGTCGCCATGTCCGACATGCGCGAGCGCTTCCGCCTGACCGCCAACGTCGTCGACATCGTCGGCCCCGATGAGCCGCTGCCCAAGCTGCCCGTCGCCCGCGCCGTGTGGGAGCCGGCCCCCGACTTCTACACCTCTACCGAGTGCTGGATGCAGGCCGGCGCCGCCCACCACACGGTCATGACCACCGCCACCACCCTGGAGATGTGGCAGGACCTGGCCGAGATCGCCCGAATGGAACTCGCCGTCATCGATGAGTCGACCACCACCCGCGGCTTCGTCCAAGAGCTGCGAGGCAACCAGGTCTACTACCGGCTCACCCAAGGCTGACCCGGCCCTACTCGCCGGCGGGTTCGCCCGCAGCACGGACGCCCGCTCCGACGCCGTCGACCGTGGAATCACGCACCGACAGCGTCGGGGCGGTCTCCAATGGTCGCGGCTCCCGTAGGTCCGGTGCGAGTGAGTCCTCGCCGTCAGTCGCGTCCGCTCCGATGCTGAGCAGCGATAACGCCCCCCTGGCGATGGCCGGCAGATCCAGATCCACGCTGGTGAGCGTCGGAGTGGCAAAGGCGGCGGCGTCGGTGTTCCCGCGGCCGATCACGGCCACATCTAGCGGTACCTGTACGCCGCGTCGTCGAAGCGCGCTCACGGCACCCGCGGCCAGCGCATCGTTGTGGCACACCACCGCGTCCACGGGGAGCCCCGCGTGTGCCAGACGGGCCACCGCCTCAACTCCGCCGAGCATCCCGTCAGGAGAGCCGACCCGTAGGACGGCATCGTCGTCGACGCGCAGTCCCGACTCCCGCAGGCCTCGCACACAGGCGCGCGTCCAGTGGTCGGCGGCACTGGAGACGCCGACGACGGCGGGGCGGATTCGGCCCAGCGACCGCAGATGGGCGGCGACAAGTGTCGCCTGCGCATCGGGCGGGCAGCTTATTCGCGGCAGTCCCACGGGGCCGGAATCGGCGATGACTACCAGGGGTGCAGTGGATGCGGACACGAACACCTCACCTGCCGGCAATGACGCCGGGTCCAGCGCCTGGGGCACCAGCACCGCGGCATCGGATCGTCGCGTCCATGAGCCGGTCAGAATCTCCCGCTCCTGCTGTGCATCTGCCTGCGTGAGTTCCAGGACGACCGACGTATATGCGGCCGCCCGCATGAATGCCTGCGCCAGCGCCGCATACAGCGGCTGCTGCAGGGTGGGGATCGCCAGAGTGACGTTCCCCCGGCGTCCGGATCGCAGGGCCGAGGCGTTGGGATTGAGCCGGTAGCCGAGCATCTGGACGGCCTTGAGGACACGGCGGCGCGTTTCGGGGGAGGCGCCGGCCGCGCCCCGCAGCACATTGGATACGGTCTTGGCGGACACGCCCGCCTGTCGAGCGACATCGCTCATGGTCACCTGCGCGGCCACGGTGTCTCACCTCCGACGGTGGAGTCCCGGGCCAGCAGCGACACGTCCTCAATGATGGTGCGGGCGGGAGCATCCGGGACGGCGATGCGTCGGCGCAGCAGTGAAACGGCGTCCGCGGCATACGTGCTCAGGTTCGGCGAGACGGTGGTAAGCGACGGAGAGGAGTAGCGAGCCAGTTCAAGGTTGTCGATGCCCGTGACGGCCACGTCCTGCGGCACTCGCAGCTCCGCCGCCGCCAGTTCATGGAGTGCGCCGAGCGCAAGTCCGTCGTTGAAGCCGATCACGGCGTCGAAGTCGATGCCGCGCTCCAGCAGCTCGCGCACGGCGGCGGCGCCGTCGACGGGACGCCACTCGGTGGAGGCGACCAGGCGACGCTCACCGAGCTCGAGCCCGTGCCTCGCCATGGCCGTGCGCAACGCCGCGGTGCGTGTCAGGCCCGCCGCATGCGTCCACTGGCCCGGTATGGCCACGCCCAGCGCGGCGATGCGACTACGCCCGAGGGCCTGCAGGTGAGAGACGACCAGATCGATACCGCGCTCGTTGTCCATGGCTACGCGGTCCATGGCCTCGTGTCTGCGCTCCCCGAGTAGAACCAGCGGGTGCCGCGCGGCCGCGGCGGCGATCTGCGCGGGCCCCATCCCCTGCCAGTACATGATGGTGCCGTCCAGGTCGGGGTGCTCCGCAAGGAACTCCGCCTCGCCCTGGCCGCGTTCACCGGTTACCCCGAGCACAACTGCCAGTTCGTGGCGGCGGGCCTCGGCGGCGATGCGGTCGGCGATCTCGGCGAAGAAGGGTTGATTCAGCTCCGGCACCGCCAGGCCGATGGCGTTCGTACGGCCGGTGCGCAGAGAACGAGCGGAGGTGTTGGGGGAGTAGCCGGTGCGCGCCACAGCCTTCAGCACGCGCTCGCGGGTTGCGGCGGAGACCCCTGGCTCGCCGTTGACCACCCGCGAGACGGTCTTCGCCGAGACACCCGCGAGGGCGGCGACGTCGAGGAGTGTGGCGGCCATGCGCGGCAGCATACAGAACTACATTCTTGATGTGTTGTGGCGCACATTCAACGATGTCATAAGGATGGAGAGCTTCATGGGAAGGGTGTTCTATTGTCTTTCGTGCTGGAAAATACTGGAAGCACCTTACGGCTCTGACAGCGATACGGGATGAGAAGGTATTGACAACGTTGAAGTCGCGGTTCACCATGGTGACAACGCCACGAGGCGGCGGCACCGTCCGCCGACTGGATGGACCCAATCACTCAAAGGAGAGCCCCTTGACAGCCCGCATCTCGGTCGACGCCGACCGCCCCATCGGCAGCATCTCGCCCCGCATGTACGGCTCCTTCGTGGAGCACATGGGGCGTTGCGTCTACACCGGCATCTTCGAACCCGACCACCCCACGGCCGACGCCGACGGCCTGCGTCAGGACGTCATGGAACTGGTACGCGAACTCGGCGTCACCACGGTGCGCTACCCCGGTGGCAACTTCGTGTCCAACTACCGCTGGGAGGACGGCGTCGGCCCCATCCAGGACCGGCCCCGGCGGCTGGAACTGGCCTGGCACACTACCGAACCCAACACCTTCGGCACCGACCAGTTCATGACCTGGTGCGACCAGGCCGGCATAGAGCCGATGCTGGCCATCAATCTCGGCACCCGCGGCGAAACCGACGCCGTCAACCTATTGGACTACGTCAACGGGCAGGCCGACACCCAATATGCCAATATGCGCCGCACCAACGGCCACCAGGCGCCCTACAACGTGCGCATGTGGTGCCTGGGCAACGAGATGGACGGACCCTGGCAGGTCGGCCACAAGAATGCCGAGGACTACGCCTACCTGGCCCTGTCCACCGCCCGCGCCATGCACATGGTCGACCAGGACCTCGAACTGGTGGCCTGCGGCTCGGCCGCCTGGGAGATGCCCACCTTCGGCGACTGGGAGCGCACCATCCTCGACCTGGCCTACGACGAGGTCGACTACATCAGCCTCCACCGCTACGTCGATCCCGACGCCCAGGACCGGGCCAGCTTCCTCGCCGCCGGCGTGGACCTGGACCGCTTCATCGACGGGGTGATCGCCACCGCCGACGCCGTCGGCGCCAAGCACCGCTCCAACAAGAAGATCATGGTCAGCGTCGACGAGTGGAACGTGTGGCGCCTGGGCGCCTGGAACTCCATCGAGCACGGCTTCGCCCCCGACGACTGGCCGGAGGCCGCCCCCCGCATTGAGGACGTCTACACCGGCGCCGACGCCCTGGTGGTCGGTGGCCTACTCATCTCTCTGCTGCGCCACGCCGACCGCGTCAAGGCCGCCTCCATGGCGCAGCTGGTCAATGTGATCGCCCCGATCATGACCGAGAAGGGCGGACGCGCCTGGCGGCAGACCACCTTCCACCCCTTCGCCATCGCCTCCCGTATCGCCCGCGGCCGGGCCTACGACGCCGTCGTCGCCAGCCCGGCCACCGGCACCGAGCGCTACGGCGAGGTTGACGCTGTCGACGCCGTGGTCACCTGGGACGAGGAGACCTCCGCCGGCTCCCTGCTGGCCCTGAACCGCTCACTGACCGATTCGGTCGACGTCACCGCTGCGCTGGGGGCGCTGGGCGCGAGCCGCGTCAAGACGGCGCAGATCATCGCCCCGGACGACCTCGACGCCGTCAACACCGCCGCCGACCCTGACCGGGTTCGTCCCGTCCCGCACGAGGTCGCGCTGGCCGATGGTGTGCTTACCACCACGCTGCCGCCCGCCTCCTGGCTGGCGGTCGAACTCGCCTGAAAGAAAGGAACCCGAAGCGTCGGCGGCGGGACCGCCCGACCCGCCGCCGACGCCGCACCCGGGCGGTGCGCGCGACTCGACAGCTCGTACGCACCGCCCCACCCGCGGGCACCACTCACTCACGACTGACAAGGAGGTCACGTTGAGTAAACCAATTGGTACATTGCCACCGCCCCCACGGGGGCCGTCGCCGTCCAGGCGGCGCTTCCTGACTGCGGCCCTGCTTTCGGGCGCCGCACTGGCCGGTACAGGCACGTTTGCAGGCACGCTGGGTGGGTGCGCCCCCTCGGCCTCGGCCGGGGACCGCACCCGGGTGCAGCTGTGGCACCTGTTCACCGGCGGTGACGGCGGCGTTTTCCAAGCCATGATGGACACCGTCGGCCAGCAGAATCCGCAGCTTGAGATCGACCCCGTGGTGCTCACCTGGGGCGGCCCCTACTACACGAAACTTGCCATGTCCTCAGTGGGCGGACGCTCCCCGGACCTGGCCGTCATGCACGCCGCCCGGGTGACCGGCTACGCCCCCGGCGGCCTACTCGACACCTGGGATCTGGGCCGGCTGGCGGAACACGGCATCACCCCGGAGGACTTCCCCGAACTGCTCTGGGACAAGTGCTTCGTTGACGGGCAGCTGTACGCCATCCCGCTGGACTTCCACGCCTTCATCCTCTTCTACAACACCGAGTTGTGCGACCAGGCCGGGCTGCTCGCCGCCGACGGCACCCTGACCGGACTGGACTCCCCCGAGGGATTCCTCGACGCCGGCCGCCGCCTGGCCGAGGTCACCGGCGGGCAGGGAATGTCCTTCGGCTACACCGGCGACGGCGCCCAGGTCTCCCGCATGTTCTGGGGCCTGTACGCCCAGACCGGCGCCGAATGCACCCTCATACCGGGGCAGTCACCGCAGATCGACCGAGACGCCGCCGTCAAGGTCACCGCCTTCATCAAGGACATGCTCGACGGCACCATTGCCGATCCGAACATGGACTACGGCGGCGCCATCGCCTCCTTCTCCACCGGCCGCACCGGTATCACCTTCATGGGCAACTGGGAGTACCAGACCTTCCTGAACGCCGGCGTGCCCCTGGACGCCATGCCCATGCCGAATGTGTTCGGTACGCCCGCCACCTTCGGCGACTCCCACGTATTCGTGCTCCCGCACCAGACGATTGTGGACGAGGCCAAGCGCGATGCGGCCTACGAGGTTGTGGCCGGCATGCTCAAGAACTCCCTCGACTGGGCGGCCGGCGGACACACTCCCGCGAACGTGGAGGTCACCTCATCCTCCGCCTACGCCGAGCTTGTGCCCCAGTCCCACTATGCCGACGCCATCGACCAGGCCGTCTTCGAACCCGCCGCCTGGTTCACCGGTTCCGGCTCCGACTTCCAGGCGCGTGTGGCGGAGGTCATGCAGTCCTGCTGGCTGTCCGGCTCCCTCACGCCGGAGCAGGCCGTGGACGGACTCATCGACCGGCTGGACCGCATGCTCGCCCAGAACCCGCCGGCCTGAGTGAAAGGAGACCCGCTATGACTGTTAGAACCGCAGCGAATACGGCAGCCGGCACGGATCCGGCTACGGCCTCCACCACGAGGACCGGTCATCGGGCCGGCGCGAGCCGGAGCGTACAGGCGCCCTCCCGTGTGTCCAGGCGACTCGGCTCCGGCCTGCCCTTCGTCATTCCCTTCCTCATCGTCGCCTTCCTGTTTCTGATCGCCCCCATCGTCTACGGTCTGTGGCTGTCCTTCACCGAGCAGTCCCTGATGGGCAATGGCGGCTGGGTGGGGCCGGCGAACTACGCCGAGGTACTCGGTGACCCCACCATGTGGTCCACCCTGGGGCACACGATCGCCTTCACCCTCATGAGCACCATTCCGCTGGTACTCGTCGCCCTGATCATGGCGCTGCTGGTGTACATCGGCATCCCCGGCCAGTGGTTCTGGCGGCTGTCATTCTTCGCCCCCTACCTGCTGCCGGTCGCCGTCGTCGTGCAGATCTGGACCTGGCTGTTCAATTCCGACGTCGGTTTCATCAACTACTGGCTGGGCCGGCTCGGGCTGGACAAGGTCGGCTGGCTCAGCGACGTGGACGTGGCCATGTGGTCCATGGTGATCCTGACCGTCTGGTGGACCGTGGGCTTCAACTTCCTGCTGTACTTATCCAGCCTTCAGGCGATCCCGGACCTGCTTTATGAGGCCGCTGAGGTCGACGGCGCCGGCTTCTGGCGCAAACTGTGGTCTGTCACCTTGCCGCAGTTGCGCGGCACCACGGTGCTCGTGGCCACGCTGCAGGTGATCGCCTCGCTGAAGATCTTCGACCAGATGTTCATCGCCTTCGCCGGCGGCTCCGGCCCGGAGGGCTCCACCCGCCCCATCCTGCAGTACATCTACGACACGGGTTTCACGAACTACCGCATGGGCTACGCCTCGGCGATGTCATACATCTTCTTCGTCGTCATCATCGTCATCACCATCACCTTCCGGTTCCTGACCCGCTCTCGGAAGGACGCCAACAATGACCGCTGAATCCATGCCCCAGTCGCTTCCCCAGCCGGTTCTGCCGCGTTCGGCGCGGCGACGCGCCCGCGCCGAACGCCAGGCGGAGATTCGCCGCACCCGCGGCCTGCTGCTCGGTCGCAGCCGGATGGCCCGCGTGGTCGCCTTCCTGATCCTGGGCCTGTTCGCCCTCACCTGGCTGTTGCCGCTCGCCTGGGCAATCGACACCTCCTTCAAGACCGAGGTGCAGGCACAGTCACTGCCGCTGCAGTGGGTTCCCGACGGCGGCTTCACCCTGGAGAACTACCGCACCGTATTCGCACGCGGCGAGGTGTTCACCTGGATGGGCAACACCTTCCTGATCGCCACCGCGGTCACCATCCTCACGGTCATCATCAGTGCCCTGGCCGGCTACGCCTTCTCCCGCACCATCTTCCGCGGACGTAAGGCCCTGCTGGCACTGACAATCGCCCTGATCATGGTGCCCGGGCAGATCCTGATCGTGCCCCTGTTCAAGGAAATGGTGCTGCTGAACGCGGTGGACACCTTCGCCGGGGTGATCCTGCCGCAGACCATCGCCCCGATGATGGTGTTCATCTTCAAGCAGTACTTCGATCAGGTTCCCCAGGAACTGGAGGATGCCGCCCGCGTGGATGGCGCCGGCAATTGGCGCCTGTTCTGGAACGTCATCCTGCCGGTGTCCCGGCCGATCGTCACCGCCGTGGCGATCTTCGTTTTCATCGGTGCGTGGAACAACTTCATGTGGCCGTTCATCGTCACCAACAACCCCGACCTGATGACCCTGCCGGTGGGACTGTCGACGGTGAAGAACGCCTACGGCACCATCTACGCTCAGACCATGGCCTCGGCCATGATCGCGGCACTGCCGCTCACGATCCTGTTCATGGCCTTCCAGCGCCAGATCATCAAGGCCGTCGCCACCACCGGCCTGGGCGGGCAGTGAGCAGGGGCGGCATGTCGATTCACGACCCCGGGGTGCAATTCACGACCACCCCGGGGTCGTAAACCACACCCCAAGGTCGTAAACCAGCACTTGACGCCTAAAGGGGGGGGCGCCGACCTTCCGGAAGGCCGCCCGCCAGCGGACGCAACTCACTCGACGACATCCTCCACCAGGAAGTACTCCTCGTACCCGGGTTCCGGCAGGGGGGTCGTCTTGGGTGTGGATGTGTAGCCGCCGCCCAGTGAGACATCAGAGCCGATCTGGATGGTGCTGCCGCTGGGTAGGCGAATCTCGGTTCCTTCGGGGGTGATCTCGGTCCCTTCCGGGAAGATCATTCCCAGCCGCTCGTCTTCACCGCCGACACCGTGCACGTAACCGCTGCGCTCGTCGATGGCGAGTCGTCCCTCGAAAAGTGCTTCCGAAGAGCCCTGGTCCTCGGACGCCTCATAAACGAGCAACTGCGATTGCGACGCCGCCGGGCCGGGCTGCGGGTCGCCGCCGTCGTCGCTCATACTGCATCCTCCCAGGGCCAAGGCCAGGGTGGCTCCCACCAGGGCCACTGCGCGTCCGATGGTGGCGAACTGTATTGCTCCAAGGGCTCTCATCGTGTCTTGACCTTGGCGTTCAGCGCGATCTGAGCCGAATGGATCCTGGTGTACGTGGAGTACCCACCGGACTTGCCGAAGTGGATACCGAGCGCTGAGTTGCCGATGTACCACGGGCCTCCGCTGTCGCCGGGGTTGGTGAACGCGCCGGAGGTCTGCACCATCTGTCCCACGTACACTCGATTTGAGCTGTAGAAGGCGTGGTTCGCATTCCTGATCCGTGTGCACGATGAGAACGCGCGGGAACGACCGTAGTTGCACACCACCATGCCCTTGAGGGCCTGCCCGGTGCGGGTGATTTTGCGAACCGCTCCGTTTCTTGAGATCCGCACTTCGTTGCGGGTGGAGTCGGTTGTCGAGTGCAGTTGGATGTCGCCGTAGCGCCCGATGTGCTCACGGACAAAACCGAGGTTCGCGTTGCTTCCTGTGGGCCTGCCGGCCCGGTTCGGGCAGTGCCCTGCGGTGATGGCGCCCCGCATGCGTCCTCGAGTGGCGGTGAATCCGAGTGTGCAGCCGCTGATCGTGGTGCCGCCTCGTACTACTTCCTCAACCGGCTCGATGTCCATGGCCTCCTCGGCGGTGGCCTCAATGGGGGCCGCGTCCAGTATCTCCTTCAGCTGTGCCTCGAACTCCTCAGAGTCGGACGTGGATTCGGAGTCCGCCATTTCGTACTCGATCTCAAGGCCGCCATCGTCGGTGAAGTCGCCGGTCAGGCCCTCAAGGTCGGCTGCCTCATAGAGCTCACTCATGACCTGCTGCCGGATCTCCTCGAGTTCGGCCTCGCTGTGCTCGGCATCGGTCCTGACCTCCACGGGGAAGGGCAGGGAGCTGAATTCGCTGGTGACGTCGGCAGGCGGCTCCCCCTTGAAGGAGACCCATCCCTTGAAACCGGTGAGCTCCTGCTCATCGGGCGTCCAGGCCGATGAGAAGTACTGATCGCCCGCGTACTCGATCGCGTAGTCAACGGCATCGACGAATTCCTGTTGCCCATCCACCCAGGCCTCGGCGAGATCCTCAGAGATCCCAAGATCCTGTGCCAGAACATCGACATCCACGGCGATCGCCTCGGCCTCCTCCGCTGCCGAGCGGGCGTCGTCGGTCTCGGCGCGGGCGGGTGAGATTGTGAACGAACCCGCCACCAGTAGTGTGAGTGCGGCGAGTCCTGATATAAAGCGGTTTCTCATGGAGGCTCCTCAGAGTCGATTCAGGGTTGTTGGTGGCCGTGGGCGCGGTACCTGGACAATCCGTGCCTTGACGGGGAGCCGGACGGTTCGCCGAGCAGTCACATGCCGGACAGCCCTCGGATGTTAACAGCATAACGCCAGATGAGATCGCTTGAGGCTCATATGGCGCTGCGTCAGTGCCGATGCCGCGGCGCCGTGCCTGGCCGCGGTCCTCCGTCGTGGTGTCTCCTCAGGCTGTCAGGAAGCGCCCCGCCTCGGCTAACCTACAATCGACCGGCGATTACCCCGGGACGACGTCCCCACGAGAGTTACGGAAGCAACCATGAACCACCCCTCGCTCAATGGAGAGCTCATCGACCTGCGCGCGGGCGCCTACGAGGCCCGCATCGCCGCCTCCGGAGCCACCCTGGTCAGTTTGCGTCGACAGGGCCGTGACCTGGTACTCCCCTTCGACGCCGAGTCCGCCCTGCCCGGTGCCTGGCAGGGCAAGACGCTCATTCCCTGGCCCAACCGCATCGCCGACTCCCGCTACACCTATCGCGGCGTGGACTATCTGGTGCCCAGCAATGAGCCTGAGACCGGGGCGGCCCTGCACGGGCTGGTCGGCTGGACGAACTTCGCCGTCGTAGCAGGGCCCGGTCCCGACGACGATGCGGTGGCCGACAACGCATCGGCGAGCGCCGTCGCCCTGGCTCTGAGCCTGCCCGCATCCTATGCCTACCCCTGGGCCCTGGACATCACCGTCCGCTACGCACTGGACGCGGAGGCCGGACTCACCGTGACCACCACCGCCGCCAATGCCGGCGCCACCGTATCCTCGGCCGCCGGCGTCGTCGGCGCACCGATCGAGGACGGCGCTCCGGCACCCGCCCCTTACGGCGTCTCCTGCCATCCGTACCTGACCCGCTCGGTACCGCTGGACGAATGCGTGCTGCAGGTCCCTGCTGACCGCGTACTCGACGTCGACGCCCACATGGCGCCCACGGGCCAGCGGGACGTGACCGGCACCGACTGGGACTGGCGCACCGGACGCCGGGTGGGCGACACCGCCACTGATAACGCCTACACCGGCCTGCCTGCCGGCCAGTGGCAGGTGCGCCTGACCGGCGGCGAGGGCGATCGTAGCGTGCTCATGGGCGCCGACGTCCCGTGGGTGCAGGTCTACAGCGGCGAGCACCTGGAGCGCCGAGGAGTTGCGATCGAACCCATGACCTGTCCGCCCAACGCCTTCAACACCGGTCAGGACCTGATCACTCTGGCTGCGGGTGAGTCCCACACCTTCACCTGGCGCCTGTGGGAGGAGGACTGAACCGGGGGACGGGCGGATCGGCCATGCCCGACCGGGCGGTACCAGGGGCCGCGGGACGCCGTCCGGGAATGATGGACGTCGCCCGCCTGGCCGGGGTCTCCCACCAGACCGTCTCGCGCGTCATCAACCGGCCCGACTCCGTTCGCCCGGCGACCCTGGCGAAGGTCCGCAACGCCATCAACCAACTCGGCTATCACCCGAACATGGCCGCCCGCGCCCTGGTCACCGACTCCACCCGCATGATCGGCGTAGTCACCACCGGATCCCACTTCCAGGGACCGGCCTCCACCACGGCCGCCATTGAGGTCGCCGCCCGGCAGGCCGGGTACGCCACCCTGGTGACCTCCCTCAAGCGTGAGGCCGGCGATGCGGGCAACGAGATCCGGGAGGTCTTCGACTTCTTCGTGGAACGCGGCGTGGACGGCGTCATCGCCGTCGCTCCGCAGACCTGGATCGCCACCGCCGCGGAACGGGTCGCCCGGTCGGTGCCGCTTGTGGTTGTGGCCGACGGCCTGGCTCCGAGCCGGCGCATACACGTGGTCTCCGTCGACCAGGAACTGGGGGCGCGCATGGCGGTGGGGCATCTGCTGGGGCTCGGCCGGAGCACCATCGCGCATCTGGCCGGCCCGGCGGACTGGTACGACGCTCTGGCTCGCGCTCGCGGCTGGCGCTCCGCCCTGGAGGACGCCGGCCGGGAGGCGCCGACGATGCTGATCGGCGACTGGAGTTCCGAGCGGGGCTATGAGGTGGGCGCCGAGATCGTGACGCGGGGCCTACCCGATGCGGTCTTCTGCGCCAACGATCTAATGGCACTCGGGATGTTGGCGGCACTGCGCGATCAAGGGGTGCGCGTGCCCGAGGACGTCGCTGTCGTCGGCTTCGATGACACGCCCGGCACGGCCTTCTTCTCGCCGCCGCTGACCACGGTGCGCCAACCCTTCGATGAACTCGGCGTACTGTGCATGGAGGTGTTGCTGCGCGCCATCGACGGCGAGGAGGGTACCGCCCACTCGATCTCTCCGACCCTGCGCGTACGCCGTTCCAGTTGCTGATGCGGGGTAGCCGTTGGCAACGACCCTGCGCCGCCGACGCTTTCCGGGAAGGTGCCCCGCAGGGCCGGGTCGGCAGCCCCGAGGCCCACACCTCACCCTCGCGAGATCGGTAGATCTTACGTGCTGAGGTCGGTAGTTGTTACGTGCTGAGGTCGGCACTTCGTGTTTGCAGGCCGATGGGGGCGCGTCGCCGGGGTCGGCCATGGTTCTGCGTCCCGGGCTGTAGCCGAACGCCTCGTTCACTCTCCCAGGACTACCCTGCCGGCGCGCCCTCAAAGAACAGGCGTGCTGGGGCCATAACGGGTCTCCTGGTTGTGGGTGCGGTCAACAGGGTCTGCCAGAGACACGGACCGGCGCATGATGACGCCGTTTCCGGACGACGTCGGCGGCTGGCCGGCCACCCCACCCCCGACTCCCACAGCCCCCACTCAACACCGACAACCACCACCCACTCCACACCCTGCACACGAATAGCCTGGAAAGTCGTATGTGGGAAGTCCTCGGAGGGCAGAGCTGAGCATGCGGCGCGGTCTACGTACAGCCAGCGCTGCTTCGACCGGTCTCGGCATGTAACAACTACCGACCTGGGCATGTAAGTTCTACCGACCTCGGCACGT
>NZ_JAUMUL010000059.1:0-8324 GCF_030530635.1 Actinomyces sp. | reverse complement strand
GCGGGGACGGGGCGGGGATGAGATGCAAGGCGATGAAAGAGTTGCAGAGCTTGCAGGATGCGGTTTCGTGTCGTACGCTCGGGTAACCTCGTCCGGCGCCGTCAGGCTCCGGCCGGATCCCAATCTGCTCGCCATGGCGCGGGCGCGATTTGCCCAGACGAAGGAGTCCTCGTGCGCTTGCAAGCCTTGCATATCGGGCGATACCGGCGTTCTCGCACCCTTGGTGCGGTGGCCGCCGTCGCCCTCACCCTGTCCGCCGGCGCCATCGGCCTGGCCGCACAGCCCGCCCTCGCCGTTGCCGACGAGGCGCCGCCTGCATCGGTCGCCCTGGTCGGCTCGCTCCAGGACGAGCTCGGCTGCGCCGCCGACTGGGACCCCGCGTGCGCGGTCACCGAGCTGACCGACGCCGACGGCGACGGCACCTGGGAGTACACCGCCACCGTCCCCGCCGGCGCCTACGAGATCAAGGTCGCCCTGAACGACACCTGGGACACCTCCTACGGCAAGGACGGCGGCGCCGACAACATCCCCCTGGCCCTCGCCGGCGACGCCAAACTCACCTTCACCTGGAATCAGGACACTCGCCGCATCGGCCTGCGTTCCACCGACCTGACCGGCGCCTACACCGACGCCGATGCCGCCCTGACCGCCACCCCGGTACGGCAGGGCACCGCGGAGCAGTTCTACTTCGTACTCACCGACCGCTTCGCCAACGGCGACACCTCCAACGACGCCGGCGGGCTCACCGGCGGCAGCGACATCACCGGCCTTGATCCCACCGACAAGGGCTACTACCACGGCGGCGACATCCAGGGCCTGATCGACCACCTGGACTACATCCAGGACCTGGGCACCACCGCCATCTGGCTGACCCCCTCCTTCACCAACCAGCCCGTCCAGGGCAGCGGCGCGGACGCCTCCGCCGGCTACCACGGCTACTGGATCACCGACTTCACCACCATCGACCCGCACCTGGGCGGCAACGAGGCCCTCGAACAGCTGCGCGACGCCCTCCACGTGCGGGGCATGAAGCTGTACCTGGACATCATCACCAACCACACCGCGGACCTCATCAACTATCAGGAGGGCGTCTACTCCTACGTCGAAACCGCCGACGTGCCCTACACCGACGCCGCCGGCAACGTCGTCGACATCTCCGCCCTGGCCGGCCGGGACGACTTCCCCAGCCTCGACGCCGCCACCTCCTTCCCCTACACGCCCGTGCGCAACGGCGACGTCATCCCCGAGGCCTTGAACGACGTCACCCTGTACCACAACCGTGGCGACTCCACCTGGACGGGGGAGTCCACCACCATGGGCGACTTCCAGGGCCTGGACGACCTGATGACGGAGAACCCGATCGTCGAGCAGACCTTCGAGGAGATCTACAAAGCCTGGATGGACTTCGGTGTTGACGGCTTCCGCATCGACACCGTCAAACACGTCAACTTCGAGTTCTGGCAGGCCTGGACCGCCGCCATCGACGCCCACGCCGCGGCCACCAACCCGGACTTCTTCACCTTCGGCGAGGTCTATGACGCCGACGCCACCAAGACCAGCCCCTACGTGCGCGGCACCGGCATGGACGCCACCCTCGACTTCGGCTTCCAGGCCGCCGCCCAGGCCTTCGCCCGGGGCCGGCCGACGACGAACCTGGGCGCCTTCTTCGCCACCGACGACTACTACACGACCACCCACTCCAGCATCTACGCCGAGCCCACCTTCCTGGGTAACCACGACATGGGCCGCATTGGCTACCTGTTGGGCGGCGGGTCCGGCAGCGCGGAGCTACTGTCCCGCTCCAAGCTGGCCCACTCCCTGATGCTGCTGACCCGCGGCCAGCCGGTCATCTACTACGGCGATGAGCAGGGCCTGGCCGGCTCCGGCGGAGACAAGGACGCCCGCCAGGACATGTTCGCCACGCAGGTGGACCAGTACGCGAGCGAGCAGCTCATCGACGGGTCCGTGGCCGGCGCCACCGACCGCTACGACACCGACTCCGCGCTGTACAAGCACATCGCCGAGCTGGCCGAGCTGCGGGCCGCCTACCCGGCCCTGTCCACCGGCTCCCAGATCGAGCTGTACTCCCAGGACTCCGCCGGCGTATACGCCTTCGCCCGCGTGGACCGCGACGAGAAGGTCGAGCACCTGGTCGCCCTGAACAACGCCGGGGAGGAGCAGACCGTCACCTTCAAAACCCTCACCCCCGGCGCCGCCTACACCCCCCTGTACGGCACCGACAAGGCGGTCACCGCCGACGCCGACGGCACTGTCACGCTGACCGTGCCCGCGATGAGCGCCGTCGCCCTGCGCGCCGACGCCACCGTCGCCGCCGCCAAGAACCCCACGGTCGGCTTCACCACCCCCAACGGGGCGAACCTGTCCGGCACCACCGCCGAGATCGCCGCCACCACCACCGCCAACCGCTGGGCGGAGACCACCTTCTCCTACCGGAGGCTCGGCACCGAGGACTGGACCACCGTCGGCACCGCCGAGGACGACACCCCGCGCGTGTACGCGGACCTGTCCGCCCTGCCCGCCGGCACCGTCCTGGAGGTGCGGGCGGTAACCACCGATGCCGTCGGCAGTCGGGCCGCCGCCTCGACCCTCGCCGTCGTCGGTGCGGACCTGACCGGGGCCCGGCCGCAGGCCGACCCGGAGCCCCCCATTGACGGCCTGGAGGTCACCATCCCCGGCGACCACAACACCGAGATGGGCTGCATCTCCGACTGGCAGCCCGACTGCGAGCAGGCGCGGCTGGCCCAGGACCCGGCATCCGGCCTGTACACCGGCACCTTCGACATCCCCGCCGGCACCTGGCAGTACAAGATCGCCGTCGGCGGCACCTGGGATGAGAACTACGGCGCCGACGGCGTGCCCGGCGGCGACAACATCACCTACACCACCGACGGCGGCCCGGTCACCTTCCACTACGATGCCCGCACCCACCTGACGACCGTCTCTGTTACCGGCCCGACCGCCGTCGAACCGACGCCCACGGCAACATCGGCGCCCGGGGTGGAGCCGAGCGCCTCGGCGGGGTCCACCACTGAACCCGCCGGTGGCGCCACGGCGTCGCCGACTGCCACCGCCACGGCTTCGGCGCAGGCCACCGGCTCGGCATCGCCGACTGCTACCGCGAACAGCGGGGCCTCCGGGGCGCCCACCGCCGCGGCAAGCGCCACCGCCTCCACCGGAGCGGCGCCCGCGACGGGCGGGAGTACGCCGTCGTCGAGCGCAAGCATGAGCGGAACCGTCCCTGCGGCAGGCGTCGCGGCATCGGCCTCCGGGGTGAGTGCAGATGCCGGCTCGCTGGCCCGCACCGGCGCCACCGGACTCATGCCGCTGACCGCAGCCGCGTCCGCGCTGATTGTGGCGGGAGTCCTCCTGCGCCGGCGACGGCGGGCCTGAGCCGTGGCGCGCCATCCGGTGAGGCGTCTGGAGGACACTCGCCTCCGAGCCGTCCCGGCAGGTTCTACGCCATAGGGAGCCTCGAGGAGGCCGTCACCGCGTCCGGCGGTCGCGGTTGCGGCGGGTGTGGACGTATGCGCCGACGGCGAGCAGGGCGAGGCCGCAGACGATCCAGGCGGTCAGCACCCACGGGCTGGCCCCCATGCCCGCGCCGTCGAAGTAGGCGGCGGAGCGCAGCCAGGTGCCGGCCGCACCCACGGGCAGCAGCTGCCCGAAGGCTCCCCATCCGCTGGGGAGCCACTGCCAGCCGGTGGCGAGGCCGGAGAGCGGATTCGCCACGAACAGCATGATTACGGCTCCGAGTCCCAAACCCGCGTAGCCCAGGGTCTCCTGCAGACCGATCAGAGTCAGGGAGATCGCTGCGATGCCGAGGCTCAGACCCGCCCACAGCAGCAGGAAGGAGCCGTCGACGGCGCCGAACCAGGTCTGCAGCACGGCGGCGGCGCACAGGCCACCGAGCGCCGCGATTGCGACGGCCCCCAGGGCGCGCTTCCACGGGGAGATGCGCAGCACCAGCCCCAGGATCACACCCGAGGCCATGCCGCCGAACACGAGCGGCAGCGCGATGGCGGACAGACCCACGCCGGAAGGGTCGGCGTCCGTCAGCGGGGCGACGTCGGTGACGGTGACCGTCTGCGAGGTACTCGCCTCCTGCTGCACCTGCAGGAGCGTGGCGGCGTCGGCGCCCTGCGCCTGAGCGGCGGCCAGGGCCTGGGCGTCGGACTGCGCCTCCAGCGTGGTGGCGAGGTTCGTCAGCAGGGCGGCGTAGGGGCTGCCCGCGCCGGAAGCCGTGACGACCTCAATCTGCTGGCCCGACTCGTCGGCGGTGATGGCGATCCCGCCGATGGCCTCGCGGTTCTCAACCGCGCCGGTCACCGCCTCGCCGTCCGCGACGACGGTGACGTCGAAGACTCCGGGCGCGGCGGTATCCAGCTGCGTCAGCAACTGTTCCTGCACGGCCTCCGGCGCCGAGAGGGCCAACGGCAGGTCCTGCGCCCCGGAGTTGATGGAAGGTGCCAGGAACGCCAGAAGCATGAGGATGATGACGACGGGGATGCCGAGCGTGGCGAGCAGGAGTCCGCGCGTGGAACGCCGCGGGCTCGGGGACGAGGCGGACGTCGACGCGTCGGTAGGGGGTAGGGCGGTCATAGGTTACTCGATTCTGTAAGTGGAGCAATTTGCTCCGGAAGTGATCCGGAGCGTATCGCTCCGGATGTAGTCTGGTCAAGTCCGCGGGACCGCCTCGCGGGGGAGAGGAGCATCACCATGCGGGTGGACGCCGCCGCCAACCGGGAGTCGATCATCAAGGCCGCCCGGGAGCTGTTCGCCGACGTCGGCGCCGACGTCCCCGTCAGAAGGATTGCCGCGGAGGCGGGGGTCGGGATTGGCACGCTGTACCGGCACTTTCCGGACCGGATGAGCCTGGTGGTCGGGGTCGCCGATGCGGTCTACGAGCAGCTGGACGCGGCCGCGGGGCGCTGCGAGCAGGCGTGGGACCGTGACCCGGAGGCCGCCTGGGAGGGTTTCGTGCGTGAGGTGGCGGCGTTGCGACTGGGGCGACTGCTGACGCAGGTCGGAGCCCGCTCCGAGCTGTTCGAGGCGGGCGGACTGGGACCTGCGCTGCGCGAGCGCGCCGTCTCGCGCGTCTCCGGCCTCCTTCAAGCGGCCCGAGCCGCCGGGCTGGTACGTGAGGACGTGGATGCGGTCCGCTTTCAGATCGGGGTGGTGGAGGTGTCTCGGCCTCTGGGGGAGGTCGTCGATGAAATGGCGCCCGGTTGGCAGGACTGGCTGGTCGACGTCTACTTGCGCGGTCTGCGGCCGTAAACGAGGGCGTGAGCGGCCCGCGCCGCACCGCCGCCACGGTGTCTTGACACAAGTTGCCCGATCCCGGAGATGTCGGGATACACTCGGCGTCAACAGGCAGGAAGGTGTTCTTATGGCCGTACCCAGTCCGGTGCATCACGACGCCCCGGTTCGCCATGAGCTTCCCGGTGTCGGGGAGGCCCGCGCCTACTGGGTGGATGAGACCACCCTCGCCTGGCCGGCCGACCTGTTCCCGCCGATGGTCGACGTCGAAGCGCTGCGTATGCGCGCGCCGGAGGGCTTCCCGGCGCACACTCCGGTCACCTTCGGGCTCATCGCCGCGCCCAACGGCGGTGCCCGCATTGTGGACGGCATTCTTGACCGCGGCCCCGACGGCGTAGAAATCCCGCTTTCCGTCGTCGGCTCCTTGGAGGACCTGCTCGGCGAGGAGGCCATGAGCGCCCACCCCGCCCTGCGCGGATACCTGGCCCTGTCCCTGGAGGATGAGTTCGGCAGCCGTCGCGTCGAACGTGAGGACATCACGCTGCTGTTGGCCGGCCAGCTGGCGGTCGTCCAGCGCACGGCCGCCGCCACCGGTGGTTGGGTCACCGCCTTCACCGGCGTGCAGATCTGGCCGCTGTTGGACCGCCTGTACGCCGCCGCCGCGGCTCGGGACGGCTCGGCTCCGCTCGGCTCCGGCGTCGGTTCCGACGGCGCGCCCCACTTCACCCTGTGGGCGCCCACCGCCGTCGACGTCGCCCTGCTCGCCTGGCCCACGGGCGACCCCACCGGATCTATCCCGCTGATCGACGACGATCCCATCCGCGTGCCCGCAGACCGGGCCGACGCCGAGTCCTGGGACGGCCGCTGGGAGGTGAACGGGTCCGCCGCCACCGCCGCCGGCATCGACGCCGGCTCCCAATACCTGTGGGAGGTGCGCGTATATGTGCCCGCGACCGGACGTGTGGAGACGAATCTGGTCACCGACCCCTACTCGCGGGCACTGACCGTCGATTCCGGCAGAAGCGTCGTCGTCGATCTGAACCAGAGGGCGCTCAAGCCCTCCGCCTGGCGGGAGAACCTCGGCCCCGTCCTCACCAACGACGCCGCCCGCGCCATCTACGAGCTGCATGTGCGCGACTTCTCCGCCGCAGACGCCTCCGTCCCCGAGGAGCTGCGCGGCACCTACACGGCCTTCTCACTCCAGTGCGAGGGCACCCGCCACCTGCGGCGGCTGGCGGCCGCCGGTATCGATACCCTCCACCTGCTGCCCACCTTCGACTTCTGCTCGGTGCCCGAGCACCGCGGCGACCAGTGCACTCCCCGAATCCCGGCCGAAGCCTCCCCGGCCTCGCGGCGCCCGCAGGCGGCCGTCACCGCCGTCGCCGATCGTGACGCCTACAACTGGGGCTACGACCCCTGGCACTGGCTGGTCCCGGAGGGCTCCTACGCGCGCGAGGGCCACCAGGACGGCGGGGCGCGCGTATACGAATTCCGCGACATGGTCGGCGCCATACACGGCATGGGTCTGCAGGTGGTGCTCGATCAGGTCTTCAACCACACGGGCGCCTCCGGGCAGGACCCTCACAGCGTGCTCGACCGGATTGTGCCCGGCTACTACCACCGCCTGGATGCCGCCGGGAACGTGGAGATGTCCACCTGCTGCAACAATATCGCCACCGAGCGTCGCATGGCGGAGCGGCTCATGATCGACGCCTGCGTGTCCTGGGTGGTCGACTACCGGGTCGACGGCTTCCGCTTCGACCTGATGGGCTATCACTCGCTTGAGACCATGGCGCGCCTCCAGAATGCGCTGGCCGAGGTGGCGGACGACGCCGTCGGCCACCCCATCTTCCTGTACGGCGAGGGCTGGAACATGGGTGAGGTAGCGGACAACGCCCTGTTCATCCAGGCCACTCAGGGGCAGGTCGGGCTGCTGGGCATCGGCTCCTTCAACGACCGCGTCCGCGACGCCGTCCACGGGCGCGGCGAAGACACCGATCCGCGTGTGCCTCAGGGGCTGGGCAATGGCGAGCTGACCGACCCCAACGGCTTTGATGACCGCTCCGAGGAGACCAAGCGCGACGACCTGGCCTGGCGTGCCGACCTGGTGCGCCTTGCCCTGGCCGGCAACCTGCGGGACTTCGACCTGGCCGGACCCGACGGGCAGTGGGTCAGGGGTGAGGAGATCCGCTACGGCGACGAGGCCGCCGCCTACGGGCTGGCCCCCACCGACTCCATCAACTACGTCGATGCTCACGACGACGAGACCCTGTTCGACCGGCTCGCCTACAAGCTCCCGCTCGGCACCCCCATGACCGACCGCATCCGTATGAATACGCTGTGTCTGGCCACGGTGACGCTGGGGCAGTCGCCGTGCTTCTGGGCGGCGGGAACCGAGCTGCTGCGCAGCAAGTCGTTGGACTCCGACTCCTACAACTCCGGTGACCGTTTCAACGCCATCGACTGGACCGGGCAGGACAACGGCTGGGGCCGTGGCCTGCCGCCTGCGGCCCGCAACTTCGATGCCTGGGTGGTACAGGCCGGCATCCTCATGCGCGAGGATCTGCGGCCCACCCCGGAGGACATCGCCACGGCTCGGGAGCAGGCCCTCGACCTGTTGCGGCTGCGACGCTCCAGCCAATTGTTCTCCCTGGGGTCGGCTGCGCTGATCCGTGAGCGGGTGTCCTTCCCGTCCGGCGATTTCGAGGTTCCGGGCCTGGTGGTCATGCTGATTGATGACGGCGCCGGGGCCGGGGATGTCGATCCCGATCTGGACGGGCTGCTCGTGGTGATCAACCCAGCGCCGGGCGCCGTGGAGCAGCGCGTGGACGCGCTGGTGGACCGCTACTTCGAACTCAGCGACATCCAGATGGAGGGCGGCGACCCGATCGTCAAGGACACCCGCTTCGACGCGGGTACCGGCACCATCACCGTTCCCGGCCGCACCGTCGCCGTCCTCTGCGAGCGCTGACCGCGTCCCGCCCCGCCCCTCACGGCCCCGCCCCTTGCCGAGGTCGGTAGACGTTACGTGCCGAGGTCGGTAGACG
>NZ_JAUMUL010000058.1 GCF_030530635.1 Actinomyces sp. | reverse complement strand
CCCGCTTCTACGAGCGGCGCGAGATCAAGGACGCCATCGCCTACCTGCGCGCCGTCGACAACCCCGACGACGACGTCTCCATCCGCCGCATCCTGAACGTCCCCAAGCGGGGACTGGGGGACAAGGCCGAGGCCGCCCTGGCCGAACATGCCGCCCGCCATGCCGTCTCCTTCAGCACCGCGGTGGCCGATGCCGCCGGCGCCCCGCGCCCGGGGGAGGGCGAGGGCGCGGAGCCGCCCGCCGTCGTCGGGCTGACTACGCGCGCCACCCGGCAGGTGACTGGTTTCCACGAATTGCTCACCTCCCTGCGGCACGCGCGTGATGCCGGCGACGGCGTCGCCGACGTCCTCGACACCGCCCTGGACGCCTCCGGCTATCTGGCCGAGTTGCGCGCCAGCGACGACCCGCAGGACGCCGGCCGCGTGGAGAACTTGGCCGAGCTGCACGCCGTCGCCTCCGACTTCCAGGCCGCCAACCCCGACGGCACGCTCGCCGACTTCCTCGAGAGGGTCTCGCTGGTGGCCGACTCCGACCAGCTTCCCCCCAGCGCCGACGTTGCCGACCAGGCCGAGAACCGGGAACAGGCCGAGGCCCAGGCCCGCGAGCAAGGCCAGGTCACCCTGATGACGGTGCACACCGCCAAGGGCCTGGAGTTCCCGGTCGTGTTCGTCACCGGACTGGAGGACGGCACCTTCCCCCATGCGCGCTCACTGGCCGAGGAGACCGAGCTGGCCGAGGAACGCCGGCTGGCCTACGTGGCCGTCACACGCGCCCGCGAGCGTCTGTACCTGACCCGCGCCGCCGTACGTTCCGCCTGGGGGAGCGCCACGGCCATGCCGCCCTCCCGCTTCCTCGATGACGTGCCCGAAGACACGATCGAATGGAAGCGCCTGGCCTCCTCCATGGACGCGCTGCGCGGCGGCGGCACCGGCTGGGGCGCCTCCTGGGACGAGGGCGGCTTCGGTGCGCGCCGCGGCTACGGGAGTAGTCGCCAGGAGACCCCCGACGACGACGGCGACTTCGCCCCCGCCATCGGCTCCGGCCGGCGCACCCGTACCGGGAAACTGGGGCGGGTGGAGACCCCCAAGGATCGGGCCGAGGCACGCCGCGCCAAGCGGCTGGCGGCGCGCGGCAAGCCGGTACGCCTGGGGGCGGCGCAGTCCGAGGCCGAGCCCTCGGAGGCCGCCCTACCCGAGGCGGTGGCCGGGCTCAAACCCGGCGACCGGGTACGCCACAAGACCTACGGGGAGGGCAGTGTCATCGGTATTGAGGGCACGGGCCGCTCCACCGTCGCCCGCGTGGAGTTCATCATCGACGGCGCCCCGGCCACCAAGCGCCTCATGCTGCGCCTCGCCCCGGTCGAGAGGGTCTGACGAGCGAGCCCGAGGACCGGCTCGGCCTCGTGGACTGGCCACTCGCCACTCGGTGGTGCGGCGTCGCCCACGACGAGCAGCCTCGATGTTATGTTGGACACGCCTGTCCGACACAGGCGGCAGCGGCCCGCTCCCGGAGCCCTGGCCACCATCGCGTGTGGCCTCGTGCGCTCACATCAGGGACCGCTCGGTGTTGCCGTACTGACTCAGTGAATGGAGTGCCCGTGTCCTCTTGGAGTGATTCCTGCATCTGGTGGCACGTCTACCCGCTGGGCTTCACCGGCGCGCCGGTCCGCCCCACCGAGGCCGAGCGGGTGCTCACCCCCCGGCTGGACGCCCTGGAACCGTGGCTGGACTACCTGATCGCCCTGGGCGCCAACGGGCTGGCGCTGGGGCCGGTCTTCACCTCGGAGACCCACGGCTATGACACGGTCGACTTCTATTCCATCGACCCGCGCCTGGGGGACGATGCCGCCTTCGACCGGCTGATCGCCGCCTGCCGTCGACGCGGCATCAACGTCATGCTCGACGGCGTGTTCAACCACGTCGGCACCGGCCACCCCCGCTTCCGTGCCGCCCTAGACGGGGATACGCAGGCGCAGGCACTGTTCCGCCTGGAGCACACCGACGACGGCCTCACCCACCAGGACTTCGAAGGACACCGGGGCCTGGCCGCCCTCAACCACGACTCCGATGCCGTCGCCGAACTGGTGGCCGACGTCATGCGTCACTGGCTGCGCCGCGGGGCGGCGGCCTGGCGACTGGATGCCGCCTACGCCGTACCCCCGGAGTTCTGGGCGCGGGTGCTGCCGCGTGTGCGCGAGGAGTTCCCCGAGTCCTGGTTCATGGGTGAGGTGATCCACGGCGACTATGCGGACATCGTGACCCGCTCCGGCATGGATTCGGTGACCCAGTACGAGTTGTGGAAGGCGGTCTGGAGCTCACTGCTGGACGAGAACTTCTTCGAGCTCGACTGGTGCCTCAAGCGGCACAACGAGCTCCTGTCCACCTTCACCCCCATGACCTTCATCGGCAACCACGACGTCACCCGAATCGCCAGCAAGATCGGTGATGCCAAGGCGGCTCTGGCCGCGGTGATCCAGTTCACCGTTGGGGGGATTGCGTCGATCTACTACGGGGATGAGCAGGCCTTCCGTGGAACCAAGACCGAGCGGTTCGGCGGCGACGACGAGGTGCGGCCCGCCTTCCCCGCTACCCCCGAGCAGCTCTCGCCCCTGGGGGCGCCGATGCTGCGCCTGTACCAGGACCTGATCGCCCTGCGCCGCCGCAACCCCTGGCTCACGAACGCCACCACGGTGAGCCGGAACCTCGACAACTGCGCTTACAGCTATGACACGGTCGGCCCTGAAGGGCAGCGGCTCGTCGTTGAACTGCGCCTGGAGCCGACTCCGGCCGCCGTCGTCACCGCCCCCGACGGGCAGGTGCTGCGCATCGGGGGCGACGCCGACAGTGATCAGTGACGGTGCGGGCGGAAGGTAGTGTCATCCAGGGCGCGGATGACCCGGGCCGGGTTGCCCACGGCCAGTGAACCCGCCGGGATATCCCGGGTGACTACGGAGCCGGCACCGATGACGCAGTCGTCCCCGATGGTGACTCCGGGGCAGACGATCACTCCGCCTCCGAGCCATACGTTGTCTCCGATGGTGATCGGGTCCGCGGACTCCAGGCGCGCGCGGCGCGGCGTCGGCTCCAACGGGTGCACCGGAGTCAACAGCTGCACATTAGGACCCAGTTGGCAGTTCGCCCCGATCCGGATCGGGGCGACGTCCAGCGCGGTGAGCCCGTAGTTGGCAAAAGTCCCCGGCCCAATGGTGAGGTTGTCCCCGTAGTCGACGCGGATGGGCGGAAGCAGCACCACATCCTCACCCAGATGCGGGATGGCGGAGCGCAAGTGCTCGGACGCGCCCGGAGCGCCCTCATTGAAGGCATGCTCGTAGCGGGCCAACTCGCGGCGAGCATGTGCCGCGATGCGCGAGTTCTCCGGGTCGTCGGCCACATACCACTCACCGGCAAGCATCCGCTGCCGGTTGCTACGGCCGCCATCGGCCGGAAGCCAGTATGCGGCGGTGGTGGGGTCTGCGGGACCGGGGCGACCGGTGTCGGGGCTCATAGGCGTGAGTGTAGTGTTCTCAGACAGGCACGACTCGGCCGCGCTGAGAATGCTCCGAAACCGGATGCATGGGGCATGATGACCGACCACCGGGGCGGCTACCCGGCTCACCCCGCACCCGAACTGATCCAGGAAACGGCATGACAATCCACGCTCCCCAACCAGCGAGTTCCTCAGACCCGGTCACGACCGGTGATCGCGGTCTACTGGCGATTGCGGACCGGATAATCCCGGCGGCGTCGCCGCAGGCGCGCCGTGCCTCCGCGGCGGCCCGGCAATGGGGCTGGCAACTGCTGGCAGGCTTTTCTTCACTCATCGCATCACGGATCGCGATTCTCCTCACCGCGGTCATTGCCGCTGTGGTGAGTGGGCAGCGGATCGGTGCGGGGCACCTACTGGAGAACCTTTTCAATGAGCCCGCCGTGTTCCTCGTAGGTTCCGGCGTCTCGGCACTGGCCGCCGTCGCCGGCTACTGGGCACTCACGCATTGGATACGCGGCACGAGCGTCGCGGAGCTGGCAGGTCCGGGCAAGCTCAGCGAGTTCCTTTTCGGGATGGGGTTGGGGGCGCTGTTGGTGACCACCGTGGTGGCGCTGCTTGCAGCGGCCGGTTGCTACCGGGTGACCGCCGTCGGATGGGACACGGGCATACTCGTAGGCGCATCCGCGGGTCTGGCCGCGGGCTTCGCGGAGGAGATCCTGTTCCGAGGCGTGCTACTGCGGTTGGCAGAGCAATGGCTCGGCACCGCCTGGGCGCTGGGACTGACCTCGGTCCTGTTCGGTGGGGTGCACTTGACCAACCCGGAGGCGAGCGTATTCGGCACCGTGGCGATCATGCTCGAGGCGGGCATCTTGATGGGCGCCTGCTACCTGGCTACGCGCCGACTCTGGCTGGCCTTCGGCACCCATGTGGCGTGGAACTTCGTCCAGGGCGGTATCTTCGGCTCGGACGTCTCCGGCACCGGTATGGGCCGCGGACTGTTTGAGGCCCGTTTCTCCGGCCCCGATCTGCTCACCGGCGGAGAGATGGGGATAGAGGGCTCCCTGGTGGCCGTGGTGGTGTGCACCGCGGCAGGCGTGGTGATGCTACTGGTGGCACGCCGCCGCGGCCTGCTGCTGCCGCGCCGCAGCGCTCGCGCCCAGGCGCAGTAGCGAGATAGCCCCTTTGCTCGTGGCTGCCTGTTGCTGACCGCGGGTTCAGTCGGCCGCGGCTGCCCGGGCGGCGGGCGTGGTAGCCGCCATGCGCAGCACGTGCAGTGCTGTTTGCTGCAGCTCGCCCAGGGTGAGGCGCTCGCCGCCGGTGTCATCCGGTGAGTAGCCGGCCAGTACGGCGTCGTCATGGCCGTCGGCACGGGTGGATGACCAGGTCTCGCCGCCGGGCATGAGCACGTCTACGCCTGCCCGCACCCTGGTGGCGGAGTCCTTCAACTGCGGGAAGAGCGGATCGGGCGCATAGCGCATCCACCAGTCGGTCATCACATTGCCCTCGTAGCCCCACTCTCCGCGCAGGATCGTGGTGACCAGGTCGTAGTTGTAGTGGGCCCACTGACCATTGATTTTGTTGTAGCTGGTCATGATGTTGCGCGGGCTCGCCTCCTGCACACAGATGCGGAAGCCGCGCAGGTAGATCTCTCGCAGAGCCCGCGCCGACACGCGCGAGTCGTTGTAGATGCGGTTGGTCTCCTGGTTGTTGCAGGCGAAGTGCTTGGGGCAGGCCGACACCCCCTGCGACTGGATGCCGCGCACGACGGCGGCCGCCGCCAGCCCGGTCAGCAGCGGGTCCTCCGAGTAGTACTCGAAGTTGCGCCCGCACAGCGGGTCACGGTGAATATTCATGCCCGGCGCCAGCAGCACGTCCGAGCCCTTGCGGAGCATCTCCTGCCCGTGCAGTGCGGCCAACTCCTCCAGCAATGGAGCGTCCCAGGTGGAGGCCAGGGCGGTGCCGCAGGGCAGCAGGCTGGCGTAGGCGGACACGCGGATGCCGGAGGGACCGTCGGTGGTGATCACCGGTGGGACGCCCAGCGCACGCAGGCGCTCGGTCAAGCCGCCGAAGGCGCCGGCATTGCCCGGCGCACCCAGCGGAGAATTCATCTCCACATCCCCGTAGGCCAGCTGTGCGAGGTCCTCCACGCCAAGCTGCGCTACGAAGGCCTCCATGGTGGAGTGCCCGGTGACGACGTCGCTGAAGCGGATACCGACGTCCCCGGTTGGTTCGATAACCTCCGGCAGGCCTGACAGGATCCGTGCGCGCAGATCGGTGGTCGCCGTCGGCACGCGCTCCCAGCCCACCCGGGCCCGGCCCTCCGCATCACGAGCCACGGTCATACGTTCGAATGGGGCGTCGGGGGAGGGAGCGAGCGCCTCCTGAAGCTGTTCCACGACTTCAAGCGCGTCGACGACGACGGCGCCCGCCGCGACGGTTTGGCGTACCGAGGCGCCCACGTGCACCGGATAGGCGCCGGCCTCAATCACCCAGGCGTGGGCGTGACCGGTCCGGCCGTCGTCGTCGAAGGCGGCCAGACGCTCGCGGGGGAAGGAGAGCGCCACTTCCTGGGTCTGACCGGGTGAGATCACGTCAGTGCGGGCGAAGGCCACCAGTTCCCGGGCCGGGCGCGGCAGGACGGTATTGGTGGGCGCGCCCCGGTAGACCTGAATCACCGTTGAGCCGGGACGCGGACCGGTGTTGGCAGCCCGCACCCGCACGGTGATTTCGGCATCTGGGGCCGGGGCGGCTTCGTCCAGGTGCGCGGAGGACAGGTCGAAGGAGGTGTAGCCCAGGCCGTGCCCGAATGGGAACAGCACCTTCTCGGGTGCGAAGGTCTCGAAGTAGCGATAGCCGACGAACACGTCCTCGGCGTAGTTGTTGAAGTCCTGAGCGCCGAAGTTCGCGGCGGAGGGGTAGTCCTCGTAGCTGCGGGCGATCGTGTCGGTCAGACGGCCACCCGGCTCGGCGGCTCCTGCGAGCACGTCGGCGACCGCCCGGCCGCCCTCCATACCGCCGGGCCAGGCCAGTAGCAGGGCGGACACGCCCAACTCCTCGGCCCAGGACAGGTCCATGACGTTGCCGGAGTTTACGATCACCACCGTGCTTTCGAAATGTTCGGTGACCCGCTCCAACACAGTGCGTTCGGTGTCGGTTAGGTAGTAGCCGCCGGGCTCCAGCACATTCTCCCGATCCTCACCGGCTGCCCTACCAATGACGACGACGGCGGTGCGCGCCCGGGAGGCGGCCGCGGCGACTAGCTCGGCGTCCACCTCCATCTCCGGGTAGAAGCGCGGCCAATTGCCCCATTCCTCCGTGGGCGGTTCCTGCGCCTCGCACCACTGCCGATAGACGGAGGCCACCTCCGCATCAACATTGACGCCCTGCTCCACCAGGCTGCCCAGCAGGTTGGTGGTGTAGACGGCGTTGACGTCGCCGCCGGAGCCGTAGCCGACGGCGAACCAGTCGATCTGGACCCGGCCGAAGATCGCCACCGGCTCTGAGGGGGACAGGGGCAGCACACCGTCATTGATGAGCAGTACGGTGCCCTCGGCGGTGGCCCTGCGGGCGAGTTCGGCCAGGCGGGGGTCATAGGAGCGATCGGCGTCGGCCGCGGCGGTGTTCAGGCTCTGCGCGACCTCGTTGATGCTGTTAGCGGTCATGGCGGTTGTTCTCCGTGAAGGCGGGCGGGACGGCGTTGTCGGGGCAAGCCTAACCGACCGTGCGGTCGGTGCGACAGGGTGATCGGTGTACTGGCCCGCGTGTACAGTCCCCGTGTCGCCGATGGTCAGCTGGGCATTAAGTGAGGGTGCAGTGCGGAGTGTGAGCAAGTTGGGCCACGTGGTATGCGCACGCCGTAGTGACGGAACCAAGTTGCAATAGACTGTCGTGAATCTTGCAATCGGATTACATGAGCCGTTTGTGGGGGCAGTGAAAACCCTCGGGATTGGCCACAGATAACATGAATCGACCATGCAAAGCTTGCAAATGGGTAGGTGGTCGTGTGTAATGAGGCGGTCATGGCCGCCGTCGGCGCCGGGCCGCTCCGCGGCCTGTGGCTCCCGGTTGGCGGCTGCTCTCTACCCGGGCCTCAGGCTCGACAACTCCACGTCCAAGGGAGGACATTCATGCGACCCATCACCCGTCGCTCCATGCTCGGTGGTTCCGCGGCGGTCGCGCTCGCCGCGACCCTGGCCGCCTGCTCCAGCGGGTCCGGATCCAACTCCGGCTCCGGCGATTCCGGGACGGGATCGGTCTACTTCCTCAACTTCAAGCCCGAGGCGGAGGAGGCCTTCAAGACCATCGCCTCCGCCTACACCGAGAAGACCGGAGTCGAGGTCAAGGTGGTCACCGCCGCCTCCGGCACCTACGAGCAGACCCTCCAGACCGAGGTCGCCAAGTCCAACCCGCCCACGATCTTCAACATCAACGGTCCGGTCGGCCTGGCCACCTGGCAGGACTACGCCCTGGACCTGTCTGACGTCGACTTCGTCAAGGACCTCACCGACCCCTCGATGGCCCTGACCGACGACGCTGGCACTGTCTATGGCTCCCCGCTGGCCACCGAGGGCTACGGTCTGATCTACAACGGCGAGATTCTGGACAAGTACTTCGCGATGGACGGCGCCAAGGCCACCTCCATCAATGAGATCAAGGGTTTCGCCAAGCTCAAGGAGGTCGTCGAGGACATGCAGTCCAAGAAGGGCGACCTGGGCATCGACGGCGTCTTCGCCTCCACCTCCCTGTCTCCGGGCGAGGACTGGCGCTGGCAGACCCATCTGTCCAACTACCCCGTGTACTACGAGTTCAAGGACAAGAAGGTCACCGACACCCCGGACCTGGAGCTGACCTATTCGGACAACTACCAGCAGATCTTCGATCTGTACCTCAAGAACTCCACGGTTGAACCCTCCGCGCTGTCCTCCAAGACTGTTTCCGACTCCATGGCCGAATTCGCCCTCGGCAAGGCCGCCTTCGTCCAGAACGGCAACTGGGCCTGGTCCCAGATCGCCGAGGTCGACGGCAACGTCGTCAAGGAGGACCAGATCCACTTCATGCCGATCTACATCGGTGTGGACGGCGAGGACAAGTCCGGCATTGCGCTGGGCACTGAGAATTACCTGTCGGTCAACTCTCAAGCCCCCGAGGCGGACCAGCAGGCCTCCATCGACTTCCTGAACTGGCTGTTCACAGACGCCGATGCGGCCAAGCTGCTCACTGACAACTCCGTGGTCTCGGCCGCCCCCTACTCGGCCTTCGCCGAGCTGGCGCCGGCGGACCCGCTCGGTGCCGAGGTCGTGGAGTATCTGAACAACGACGAGCTCTACCCGATCAACTGGGTCTTCCAGACCTACCCGAGCCAGGACTTCAAGGACCAGGTGGGTCAGCACCTGGCCCAGTACGCCGCGGGCAACGAGTCCTGGGACGACGTCAAGAGCTACTTCGTCAAGGAGTGGAAGGCCGAGAAGAGCGCCTGACGGCTCTAGCAACTGGCCGCCGGGTGATCACTCGCCTGAGCGAGAAACGACGGCGGCGGCGCTCGGCGACACTGCCGGGCGCCGCCCGCCGTACCCCTTCAGTCGGCGCGACGCCGCAGCTTCAGCTACCGCGAACCCCTTAACACGCTCATGACCAAGTCGCTCAAGAAGTACTTCCTCGTATTCACCGGCCCCACACTGATCGCCTTCCTGATTGCTTTCATTGTGCCCTTCTTCATGGGCCTGTACCTGTCGCTGACAAAGTTCACCACGCTCACCAACGCCAAGTGGGTCGGCTTCGACAACTACCAGACCGCCCTGACCGGCAACACCGGCTTCGTCAAGGCGCTCGGCTTCACCGCCGTCGTCTCGGCCATCTCCATCCTCACCGTCAACCTCGGCGCCTTCGCTCTGGCCTACCTGCTCACCCGCAAGCTGCGCGGCACCAACCTGTTCCGCTCGGTGTTCTTCATGCCCAACCTGATCGGTGGCATCGTCCTGGGCTACACCTGGCAGGTCATGCTCAACGCCGTCCTGCGCCACTGGGGTCAGACCATCGTCAATGACTGGCGCCTGGGCATGGCCGGCCTGATCCTGCTCATCAACTGGCAGTTGATGGGCTACATGATGATCATCTACATCGCCGGCCTGCAGAACGTGCCCCCGGAGCTGATCGAGGCGGCGCAGATCGATGGCGCCGGCAAGTGGGGGACGCTGCGCAACGTCACCATCCCCATGGTGATGCCGTCCATCACCATCTGCCTGTTCCTCACCCTGGCCAATACATTCAAGATGTACGACCAGAACCTGGCCCTGACCAATGGCGCCCCGCTCAAGCAGACCCAGATGGCGGCGCTGAACATCGTCGACCTGATGTACAAGCAGGTCGGCAAGCAGGGCATCGCCCAGGCACAGGCTGTCATCTTCTTCATCATTGTTTCCGTCATCGCCGTGCTGCAGCTGCGCGCGACCCGCGCCAAGGAGGTTGACGCGTGAGCACCGAGACTCTCGCCCCCATGGGCTCCGCTGCCATCAAGCCGGTGAAGTCCTCCAAGCCCGCCCGCCGCAAGCAGACGGTCGGGCAGAATCTGCTCACCGCGTTCCTTGCGGTGCTGACATTGTTCTGGATCGTTCCGCTGCTGTTCATCCTGATCAACTCCTTCAAGGGCAAGTTCTTCATCTCCGACTCGCCCTTCTCACTGCCCACCGGCGAGACCTTCGCCGGCGTCACCAACTACATCACCGGCTTGCAGTTGTCCGGCTTCGCCCGAGCGCTGGGCTGGTCGCTGTTCATCACCGTTGGTTCCGTGGCCGTGATCGTGCTGCTGACCGCCATGACCGCGTACTACATCACCCGCGTCAAGACCTGGTGGACCTCCCTGATCTACTATCTGTTCGCCTTCTCCATGATCGCCCCCTTCCAGCTGGTCATGTTCCCGACCGTCAAGATCGCCGATCTACTGGGTCTGGCCACCCCGTGGGGCATGATCATCCTCTACCTGGGCTTTGGCGGCGGCCTGTCCGTCTTCCTGTTTGCCGGATTCATCAAGTCCGTGCCGCTGGAGATCGAGGAGGCCGCCTACATGGACGGCTGCTCCCCGCTGCAGAGCTACTTCCGGGTGGTGATGCCGCTGCTCAAGCCCACCGCGGTGACGGTGGCCGTGCTGAACGCCATGTGGGTGTGGAACGACTTCCTCCTGCCCAACCTGGTGATCGGTCAGGACGAGCGCTACAAGACGATCCCGATCGTCATTCAGATGCTGGTCGGCTCCAACGGCAACCGTGACATGGGTGCCCAGATGGCCATGCTGGTGCTGGCCATCATTCCCATCGTCGTCTTCTACGCCTTCGGTCAGAAGTACATCGTCGAGGGTGTCGCCGCAGGTGCCGTCAAGGGCTGACTTCGCCCGCATCCCGTCGTCGTGTCCAGCTTTCTTAGGCCAGACTCGGCCTTCTATCGGGCCTGGTCCGCAGCCGCTGACCTCGTCGTCATCAATCTGCTCACCTTGCTGTGGTGCTTGCCGGTGGTGACGGCGGGGTCCGCGCTGACCGCCTGCGCCCGGGTGGTGATGGAAATGGCGCGCGAGGAGGACACCTATACGGTGCGCACCTGGTGGCGGTCTTTCAGTACCAACTTCCGGCAGTCGCTGGCCTGGTGGTTGCCGACGCTGGCCGCGGGTGTACTCGCGGCCTGGATGAACCTGGCGCTGTCCCAGCTCGACGGGGCCTCCGCCCTGACCGGGCTCGTGAACGCCGGGGTGCTGCTTGGTGTAGGGGTTCTGGTCTGGTTGGTGCCACTGGTGGCCTTCTTCGACAACACCGTCCGCGTACACCTGGCCAATGCCGTTCGTCTGACGATTGGCCGGCTCGGCCGCACCGCCCTATGCGCGGCGCTGGTGGTGGTCCCAGCCGCTGTGGTGCTGGCCCTGCCGGGGACACGGGGCGCGGCCGGATGGTTCACGCTACTGCTCGGCGTTGCCTTCACGGGATACCTCATGGCCCTCATACAGCGGCCCGTGATCGACGTCCTGCGTGAGGGCGCTCGCACGGGTGAGAACGGTCCCTGCGGTGAGGTGTCGTGATGCCTGTGGAGAGGCGATCGTTTACGGCTGATGCGGTTGGGATCCGCCTCGGTGATCGCTTACTCCGACAGTCCCGGATGGGTGCTGCGGAAGGGTAGAACCACTGTAACCGGGTGATGGTTTACCGGCTCTTCCGGTTTTGGGGGTGCGGTGGGTGTGGGTTGGGGTGGTGTGTGGTTGTTTGTGGTTTGGTCGGCTGGCCGCGCCTGCTTGGGCGCCGGGTGGAGCCGAGAGTTCCGGGTGGACGCAATCCGGCTTCCCAGGGGTGTGGTGTTGGAGGGGTGATCTCGGGGTGGGGGTTTGTCTGGGTGGTCTGTCGTTGGCGCCAAGTGGCGTGGGTGGTGGCCCGAAGTGTCCAAATTGATGACAAACGCCGCTCAAGCCGCTGTCCGTGCGGCGCGAAACGTTGCTATTCCAACGATTCACGAACCGGTTCCGGGACGCTGACGGGGCGTTTGTCATCGATTTGGACACTTGCGCCCCCGGGAAGGCCGCCCGGGTGCACACCACCCACCAGCACCCAACCCACCAGGTAGACACCGCCCAACACCGGCACACCCTCAAACCGGAAGAGCCGGTTTAACAGCCGATCAACGTCATGTAACGGTGCAGTAACGACTTGTCGGAGGGCAGTCGGTCTCGTTCTTCGTGTGGGGAACGGGCAGTACTATTACCGAGCCATCAGTCGACGCGCGTCGACTTCGGGCCCGTGATGCCCACTTGCGGTGGGCTCGCCCAAGGCTTTTCAAGGAGGAAAACACATGGCACCTAAACTCTCCCAGTTCCCACGGCGCCGGTTCATTCAGGGATCCGCCATCGTCGCGGCCCTATCGGCCGCAGCGGCGTGCTCCAATGGAGGCTCCGGCGGTTCCGGAGGTTCCGCGCCGTCGGCGGCCTCCGCCGACGACTTCACAGGCACCGGTCCGATCACCTGGGTGCAGGGCAAGGACAACTCCGACGGCAAGGTGCAGGAGCGCATTGACCAGTGGAATGAGCTCTACCCCGATGAGAAGGTGACGCTGATCGAACTCTCCGCGGAGGCGGACCAGCAACGGCAGTCGCTCATCAACAACGCCCAGACTCAATCCGACGCCTACGACGTGATCTCACTGGACCTCGTGTGGGTGGCCGAGTTCGCGGCCAACCAGTGGGTTGTGCCGCTGCCGGCGGACGATCTGAAGAACGACGACATCATTGAGTCCGTGTGGGAGACCGGCCTGTACCGGGATACGCTGTATGCGATGCCCTTCGTGACGGACTCGTCCATCATGTATTACCGCAAGGACTTCCTCAAGGAGGCGGGGGTCGAGGTGCCCACCACGTGGGATGAGGTCAAGGCGGCCATTGACGCCGTACGCAAGTTGCCGGGACACGAGAGAATCGGAGGCTTCGGGGGCCAGTTCGCCAAGTATGAGGGGCTGACCTGCTGCACCAGCGAGTTCATCAACACCGCCGGCGGCTCCTTCTACGACGATGAGGGCAACGTAACCATCAACTCCCCGGAGGCCGTCACCGGTCTGCAGACCCTGATCAACGGCTTCAAGGACGGCTACATACCCACCGAGTCCCTGGAATGGAAGGAGGAGGACGGCCGCAACGCCTTCGAGTCCGGCAACCTGCTCTTCTACCGGCAGTGGCCCTACCAGTACGCCAACAACCTGGCGGCCCTCGGGGAGGACAAGTTCGGCGTCGCCGCCCTGCCCACCATCGACGGCAAGGCCTTCGTGCCCACCCTGGGCGGACACAACTGCGCCATCTCCGCCTACTCGAAGAACAAGGCCACGGCGTTGAAGTTCGTCCAGTGGTGGACCAGTCAGGAGTCTGAGAAGTACGCCCTCGAGACCCAGACCCTCGCGCCCATCCTCGGCTCCCTTTACGAGGACTCCGAGATGCTCGAGAAGTTCCCCTACCTGACCACCCTGCGCGAGTCTCTCGACTCGGCGCGCGGGCGTCCGCAGGCGGTCGCCTACGGTGATGTGACCGCGGCGATTCAGGATGCCCTCTACCCGGCCGTACAGCAGCAGGCCACGGCGGAGCAGGCGATCAGCAACCTCGAGACCTCGCTAAAGGCCCTGGCCTGACACGGTGTCGGCATCGCTGGTCGACGGCAATCCGTGACTCAGTCGCTGGTGGGGCGGGAACCGCCCGCCTCACCAGCGGGAGTCACGCACCGAACCTCCTACTGATTTGCAGTTCGGCTCCGAGTACGCGCCTGAGGTGATGCGGAGCAGACAGGCCTCAGGTGGGTCGGAGAGTGCAGTGAGCCCAAAGAGTAGATACGCAACAGGCAAATGAGTACGAATACCTATGTGCCGGATGTGAACCATCGGTCCAAGGCCAGTCGGGCACAATCCCGCCTGGCATGGTTCCTGATCACCCCGACGATCATCGTCTTGACGATCGTCATCATCATCCCAGTGTTCCAGTCCCTGCGGCAGTCCCTTTTCGGCAAGGCGGGACTTGACCCGGAGACCGGATTCGTCTCCGACGTTGAACCCTTCGTCGGGTTTGACAACTACACGAGCATATTCACCGACGCCGGTTCCCGCTTCTGGACCGCCGCCTGGAACACCACGCTGTTCGGCGTCGTCACCGTGGTATTGGAAACCATTCTGGGTGTGGCAATGGCGCTGATCATGCATCGGGCCATGCGGGGGCGCGGATTCGTCCGCGCTGCGATCCTGGTGCCGTGGGCGATTCCCACTGCCGTCTCGGCGATCCTGTGGGGATGGATCTTCAACCAGAACGGAGTGGCCAACGCGATCCTGGGGCAGCACATCATGTGGGCCTCTGGTGATGCCACCGCCAAGACGGCCATCATCATCGCCGATGTGTGGAAAACCGCCCCCTACATCGGACTGCTAACGCTCGCCGGGCTCCAGGTGATCCCGGACGAGGTGTACGAGGCCGCCAAAATCGACGGCGCGAACGCCTGGAAGCGGTTCACGCGGATAACGCTGCCGCTGGTCAAACCGGCCCTGGTGGTTGCCGTACTCTTCCGCGCCCTTGACGCACTACGCATGTTTGACCTGCCCTACATTCTGATCGGGCCGCGCAAGGGATCTGTGGAGACTATCTCGATGCTGGTTCAGGACGAGGCCTCCAACCTGCGCTACGGCTCGGCGGCCGCCTACGCGCTCATCCTGTTCCTGTACGTTTTCATCTTCGCTTTCGCGTTCACGCGAATCACCCACGCGGACCTGGGTGCCACCGCCCCGCGCCAGGGCGGCAAGCGGGGCCGCAGGCTACCCGCCACGGCCTTCCTGCCGCGGCGCCGCCCCGCCGCGGCCGACGCCAGGAGTGGCGGTGTCGTTACCGGAACCAGTGAGAGGAGTGTGTCATGAGTGCGGCGACCACTTCGATGTCGGTGAGTGAGCGTCCCCGGAAGAGGTTCGACTGGGCCGGCTCGCTGTCCACCTTCGGTATTGTTCTCATCGTCATCTACTGCCTCGCGCCGTTCTATTGGATGGTGGTGTCCTCACTGCGCACGGACACCGAGATCTTCGAGAACACATGGTGGCCTCGGCATGTGTCCTTGGAGAATTACCAGGCGGTCTTCTCCGCCAAGAACAACTTCGGCCAGGGCCTGGTCAACTCGTTGATCGTTTCCGTAGTGGTGACCGTTGTCGCCCTGGCGATCGCCACCTTCGCCTCCTACGCATTGGCCCGCTTGGACTTCCGTGGCAAAGGCGTGCTGCTACTGGTGGTGCTGGCCACCTCGATGTTCCCGCTCGTGGCGATCATCGTTCCTCTGCTGAAGAACTTCTCGGCCTGGAACTGGATCGACACCTACCAGGCGATGATCATCCCGGACCTGTCGTTCTCACTGCCCTTGGCGGTGTGGAACCTGACCAGTTTCTTCCGGCAGATGCCTCAGGAGCTCGAACAGTCCGCCATGGTGGACGGCTGCACTCCCGGGCAGGCGTTCCGCAAGGTCATTCTGCCGATTGCCGCACCGGGCATCTTCACTACCGCCATCATCATCTTCATCGGCGCTTGGAACGAGTTCCTGGTGGCCGTCACGATGATCAACCACCCCGCCATGCAGCCCGCAACCGTGCTGCTGTCCAAGTTCACCGGTGCCTCCCAGTTCAACACGCCTTTCGGATCGCAGATGGCCGCGGGTGTGATTATGACTCTGCCGCTGGTGATCATGGTGTTGATCTTCCAACGCCGTATTGTGGCCGGTCTGGCTGCGGGCGGTCTGAAACAGTGACCATCCGGACCGGGGCGGGGCCGAGGACTCGCTGCGCCTGCGGCCCCGCCCCGGCCGCCCCTTCCGTGAGCCTGCTTGAAGACGTACTTCTACCTCGTGTCCTATCCGCCCAGTGATCGCAGGTCCACTGTGCTGCCTGCGCTCCCCGACCCAATTTCAGGAATAGCCCAATGACTTCGCTTGCTCCCGTCGTCACCGCGCGCAACGACCAGGAGGCCTGGTGGCGTGACGCCGTCATCTACCAGATCTACCCCCGGTCCTTCGCCGACTCCGACGGCGATGGCCTGGGCGACCTGCCCGGCATCACCTCCCATATGGATCACCTTGCCGCCCTGGGGGTGGACGCCATCTGGCTGTCGCCGTTCTACCCGTCCCCACAGGTGGACGCCGGCTATGACGTCGCCGATTACTTCGACGTGGCTCCCGAATACGGCACACTGGCGGACTTCGACGTCATGGTCGCCGCCGCCCGCGCCGTCGGCATCAGGGTGGTGGTGGATGTGGTGCCCAACCACTCCTCCGATCAGCACGCCTGGTTCCGTGCCGCCCTGGCGGCCGGTCCCGGCTCTCCCGAACGCGATCGCTATATCTTCCGGCACAACCCGGACGGACCTCCCAACAACTGGGGCAGCCTTTTCGGCGGATCCGCCTGGACCCGGGTCGAGCCGCTTACCGGAAGGCCCGAGGACCGCGACTGGTGGTACCTGCACCTGTTCGCGGCCGAACAGCCCGACTTCAACTGGGACCACCCCGAAGTACGCGAGATGTTCCGGGACTTCCTGCGCTTCTGGGCCACCCGCGGCGTGGATGGTTTCCGCGTCGACGTGGCCCACGGCCTGGTCAAGGCCCCGGGTCTGCCCGACGACGCCCTGGGCGCCGATCGCTGGCGGGGCTTTGCCGTGGATGAGGACGGGGCCTCGGTTCCCAAAACCGCCGACAACGGGCCCATGTTCGACCAGCCCGGCGTCCACGAGATCTACCGGGACTGGCGGCGGGTGCTGAGCGCTATCCGCCCGGACATCCTGCTGGTGGCCGAGGCGTGGGTGGATCCGCCCGAGCACATGGCCCGGTATGTCCGCGAGGACGAGATGAGCCAGGCCTTCAACTTCGACTACCTGAAGTCTGCCTGGCGCGCGGCCGACCTGCGGCAGGTGATCGATACCTCCATGGAGGCGAACGCCGCCGTCGGCGCCCCGACCACCTGGGTGCTGTCCAACCACGACGTCGTCCGTCACGCCACCCGTTTCGGCTACCCCCCGGGCTCCGAACCGGATGGGGGCATCGGTGCCGAGGACCCGCAGCCGGACGCCGCCCTGGGACTGAGGCGGGCGCGCGCCGCCACGCTGTTCGCACTCGGGCTGCCTGGCGGGATGTACATGTTCCAGGGGGAGGAGCTCGGCCTGCCCGAGCACACCACCATGGACGATTCAGCCCGGCAGGATCCGGCCTGGCTGCGTACCGACAAGCAGACGCGCGGACGCGACGGCTGCCGCGTCCCCCTGCCCTGGGCCGTCGACGCCCCCGCCTGCGGCTTCAACACCACCGGGCTGAGCTGGCTGCCGCAGCCCGAGGGCTGGGACGGCTACGCCCCCGCTGCTCAGGAGACCGACCCCGACTCCACCCTTGCGATGTACCGCCGAGCCATCGCAACCAGACGCGAGTGGCGGCTGGGACGGGGCGAGATCCAGTGGCTCGAGGGACTGCCCGGGCAGGTACTGGCCGTCCGCAATGGTGAGGTAATCGTGGTCACCAATACGGGCGACGAGGAGTTGCAGCTGCCCCTGGCGGGCACCGTGCTGGTGCAGTCCTGGAATGGGGAGATGGGCGACCGCGCGGATACCGTCGTCGTCCCCGCCAACGCCACCGTGTGGCTGGCCGCGTCGTGAATTCGCGCCGGGGCCGTCCCGGCAGGATCCAAAAGGAGCACCCATGGCTACCCGCGCCGATGTCGCCCGCCTGGCCGGGGTCTCTCCGTCAACCGTCACCTACGTGTTGACGGGGCAGCGGCCCACAGCCCGTGCCACACGAGAACGGGTGCATCGCGCCATCGACGAGCTCGGCTACCGGCCCAATCGTCATGCCTCGATGCTGGCGGCCCGCTCGGTGCGTACGGTCGGAGTACTGTTCCGTATGCAGCGCTCCGGCATTGATGCGAACGATCTGGAGTACGTCGAGGGCGTGCGTGAAAGCGTAGAGCCTCTCGGCATCCAGGTATTCGTACCCGTGGGGCAGCACTCTCGGCTGCTCGCGTTGGAGGGGCTGGTACATTCTCAGGCATTGGATGCGGCCGTACTCATGGACGTGGCCCGCAACGACGAGCGCGAGGAGTATCTATTGGCGGAGAGCGTGCCCACCGTGCTGATCGGCACCTCCTACCGCACGGACGGCGCCCCGGGGGTGGATGCGGACTTCGAGCAGATGGCCGACCTGGCCGTAAGTCACCTGGTGGACCTGGGCCACCGCCGCATCCTGTTCCTCATGCGCGACATCAACGCCGACCGCTCCAACGCTTATACGGCCGAAAGCCGAGCCGTGCGCCTCGCGGCCCGCAGGCACGGTGTGGAGGCGGTGTTCCGCCTCTGCCCCGACAACGTCGTCGCCGGGGCGAATGAGGTTGGCTCCACCGGACTCGCCGATGGATGTACCGCCGTCGTTTCCAACAACACCAGTGCCCTGGAGGGTTTGATCGCGGCGGCCTGGGCGCGGGGGCTGCGCGTACCGCAGGAACTATCCCTGGTATCCCTGGGCCTGACCGTGACGCGAACCCCGACCGGAGGCCTGGTGACCGAAGTGGGGGTCGACCGGCTGGCACTGGGGCGCCGCGCCGGCGCCCTGCTACTGCAATCCCTGGAGGACGACGCAGTATCCGGGGTCGAACTGATTGCCTCCCGGCTCATCGACCACGGGTCCACCGCACCTGCGCACCTGGCCTGATTCGCCGAGACCGGCACTAATGACATGCTGAGACCGGTGGATATGACGTCTTCAGGCGATCTCGGCGACGGCGGCAAGAATCCCCTCGGGCACGCCCACTGCATGCAGGCCGCCTATGAGCGATCCGCCGGTCATGTCGGAGGAGACTACCTCCCAGGCCCGATCCTTGGCCGGATAGGACATCTGGGCCGGTTCAAGGATGCGGAAGACCTCGTCGGCCAGAGCCGGGGGCTGCGTGCTCGCCCCGGCCAGCGTCAGGGTGATGCCGTCCGCCGGACGCACCGCTCCTAGACAGATGTCCAGGCCGCCGCCGAGCGTGAAGCCGTCCGCCTTGCGCACCGTTACGGGCACTTCAGATCCGCCCAGGTGGGCGGTGACGTCGCCGCCGACGGACAGCAGGTGCACGGTGAGTTCGCGCTCCGCCGGGACGACGCCGTCGGGTCCCTCCCGGGTGATCGTAAGGCGGGCCGAACCCGCGGACTCGTCCCAGGTGAGTGTGAAGCGGGTACGCACCACGGCGTCGGGCCCGGGCTCGGGGGAGCCGTCGTCCTCCTCCAGTACGAACTCACCGTCTGCCCCGGGCACGACTACCACAGACAGGTGGCGGGGGTTGTCGCCGGCCGCCTCGGTGAGGTCCTCGGCCCCCACAATGATGCTGCCGGCGCGCGCCAGTACTGGCACCTGGTCCAGCGGCCGGGAGAAGGTTAGCGTGCGGCCATCGGCGGCGGCTGCTTCGTAGCGACGGCCGGTGGGCAGATCGAACCAGAGGCCCTGTGGCAGCCAGGCCTCCTCCTGTGCCAGGCGCGAGACCGGGTCGGTGGGACGGGTGATCGGCACGACGATCAGGTCACCGAATAGGAACTCATTGCGGTTGCCGTAGGCGCCCATGCGCCAGGGGTGATCGTGGTAGAGCGGGCGGACGGGGCCGATGCCCTCGGTGTGTGCGCGGCGCGCCCAGGTGTACAGGTAGGGGACGAGCCGGTGCCGCAGGCGCAGGTGGGCGTTCATGGTGGCGCGGGCATCGCGCGAGTAGCGCCACGGCTCCTTGGAGTTGAACACTGATGCGGTGGAGTGCATGCGGTTGATGGGGGAGAAGCAGCCCAACTGCACCCAGCGGGCCGCCATCTCATCATCTTTGACCCCGAGCATGTGTCCGCCGATGTCATTGGACCACCAGTAGTAGCCGATGTTGGCGGAGGTGGCCGTGAACTCCGGCTGGAAGCGCAGCGACTCCCAACTGGTCACGGTATCCCCGGAGAAGCCGATCGGCGTGCGGTGGCTGGAGGCGTCCGCGAAACGGGAGAAGGTGATGGGGCGACGCCGGTAGGGGGTATGGCCGGGTCCGTCTCTGCGCTCGCGACCGGAGTCGAGGTAGTGGACGTGGTTTAGCATCCACAGCGGGTCCAGTCCGGGGATGTCCGTGGCGCCGCCCTGCTGCCAGTCCAGCCACCAGAAGTCGACCCCCTGTGCCTCCAACGTGTGGTGGGCGTGCTCCAAGTAAGCGGCGGTGAAGGCTTTGTCGCCGATGTTGAAGGGGATGTCCGCCCCCTTGGTCGGGTCCAGGTCTAGGTCGCGTGCCATCGCCTCGTAGGCGTCCTCGTGGCAGCGTATGCCCGCGGCCGGATGCAGGTTGAGCGTCACCTGCATCCCACGCTCGTGCAGTGCAGCCAGGAAGCGCTCCGGGTCGGGGAACAACTGCCGGTTCCAGGTGTATCCGGTCCAGCCGTTGCCGATCGCGGGATCAATGTCCACCAGATGCCAGTCCATATCGATCACGGCCACGGAGAATGGCAACTGCTCGGCGGCGAAGCGGTCCAGCAGTTCCAGGTAGGACTCCGCGGAGTACTTGTGGTAGCGGCTCCACCAGTTGCCCAGCAGCGCCCGCGGAATCAGTGGAGTGGGGCCGGTGAGTGTGAAGAAGTCGTTCAGAGCGCCGCGGTAGTCCTGCCCGTAGCCGAAGAAGTAAAGGTCCTGATCCGGGGCATCGGCGGGCATGTGCTCGGCCCGCGGCCGCGGGCGCACCCACTCATCGTCCTGGACTAGCAGTGAGTCGGAGTCGTCGAGCACGGACAAGCCGGTGATGGACAGCAGGCCGGGGCTCACGTGTGTGGCTCCGTCCACGGTGTCGAGCGTACGGATGGTGCCACCCAGATTCGTGCGGTAGGTCTCATCCGGATCCCACCGGTCTCCATAGCGCCACGCCCCGCCGTGCACACCGATGACGGCACTGCGCAGGGCGATGCTGAGCCCGGACCGTGAGAAGCCGCGCGAGGGCTGATAGGTCAGATGCAGGTGCTCGGTGATGATTTCGACCCGGTCCTTGCTGCGGTGCACTTCGAAGTCGGGCACCGGGCCGAGGTCGCGCGATACCACCAACTGGGTGGCGGCGTCCACGAAGTTGCCGTCGCGGGAGTACTCCATGCGGATCAGCCGGGACGTCAGCATCGTGAATCTCCAGTCGGGGCCGGCGACGACGGCGTCGGGGCGTGCGGGGGCGGGACGCGGTCGGTCCGTGCCGGGGGAGAGGGGAGAGGTCATGGGTGGCCTTTCAAACGTAACTGAGTCCGGAAGGCGGCCTGTCCGACCGCAGGTTTTGCGATAAACGTAAGTGTAGCGCACGGCCGCGTCGACCACGTTCACCGGGCAACGGCTCTATGCCACAATTCTGCGTGAGCGACCCGCTGGCGGGGCGGCTGGCATAGAAGCGGACGGAGGAGGCCGAGGTGACGACCCTGAAAGACGTGGCGGCACGAGCCGGCGTGAGCGCCATGACGGTGTCCAACGTCATCAACGGGCGAGCCGGCAAGGTCTCTGCCCCCACCGTCGCCCGCGTGCAGGAGGCGATCGCCGCCCTGGGGTATGTGCCCAGCGCCGCGGCCCGCTCGCTGGCCGGCTCGTCCTCGCGGATCCTCGCCCTCGTGTATGAGGCCGTGCCAGGGCGACCCGCACTGGAGACACCGTATGAGTCGATGTTCGTGGGGGTATGCGAGCAGGCGGCCCGCGCCGAGGGTTACGCCCTTATGCTGTGCGGCGCTTCCAAGGCCGAGGACACTGTGACCCAGCTGCGCTCCTGGAATGTTGCCGGCGCCATCGTCATGGCCACCACCCGCATGGCTCCCGGCGAGTTCCTAGAGCGTTCCGGCATTCCCGCGGTTTTCATTGATGCATACCGGGAGACGGAGGAGGTCTCCTACGTCAACGTCGACGACGCCGGCGGAGCCCGCATGGCGGGGGAGGGACTGGGGCGGGCGGGTCACCGGCGTGTGGCCTTCGTCGGGCCTACGGTCGACATTCCCGGGGTGGTGCGTGAGCGGCTGCGCGGTCTGCGTGAGGGACTGGCCACCCACGACGGTGGAGTGGAGCGCCGGGATGTGTTGCTAGCCGAGGTCAGTTTCGAGGAGGGTATTGCCGCGGCGGCGCGGTTGGCAGAGCGGAAGCCCGCCGTAACTGCCGTATTCGCCTCTGGTGACGTACTCGCCCTAGGCATCGTCATGGGATTGCGCCGGGCGGAGGTGAGGGTGCCCGATGACGTCTCAGTGGTCGGCTTCGACGGACTGGACCTGGCCCGTTACGTCGACCCGCCGCTGACGACGGTGCGACAGCCGATACGCGACAAGGCCTCCACCGCGGTCTCCTTCCTAATGGAGGAGCTGCGCGACGGCGACGGCGCGCCGCGGCAGGTCGTCCTGCCGGTTGCCTGGCAGGCGGGGAGAACGCTCGGGTCGGCAACGATCCCCGACAGGTGAACTGCGTACGCACTCTTGCTCAGGGTGGAGAATTTCTTGCTATTTGCTCTGTTGTTTGTGCCTCCACTTAATAGCAGTTGCGTCGAGGACTCCCACGATGGGTGCGGCGAGGAGGATCAGCGGGATGTTATCGCCATGTCCCAGGGCCGCGGAGATCCCGCAGACAACTGCGGCAACTATGACCGTTGCCAGGACGAGCCGTGCGAAATGGGACTTGGGGTGAATCGAGCTTCCCATAAGGTCACTTCCTGTAAGGCGCATTGAAGTCCGGAAGTATGCCTATCAGTATGACATATTCCACTTAAATAGGTCGCTGTGTGGTTCTCTCTGATTCACTGGAAGCCGAGTGCAGTGCGTGTCTCGGCTTGACCAGCGGGCTGTGGACCGTGCTCTTGCCGGGAGCTGGAGAGAGGCTGCTGCTAAGGCAGATGTGGGGTGGGGAAGATGGCGTTTCGCGTTTGAGGGTGTGGGTGGAGCCGGGAGTCGGTTCGCTCGCGTGCT
>NZ_JAUMUL010000124.1 GCF_030530635.1 Actinomyces sp. | reverse complement strand
TCATGACAGTAGGTCCTCTCAATCAGGGCTTACACAGACCATTGAACACGCCCCCACTTCCCGGTCTGCTACGCCACTTAGGGGTTAACAACGCCGGTTAACCGTCTGCTGAAGGCCCCCGAGGCATACAGCACAACGTTACGTGGCGTTGTTAACGCCCAACCGGCCAAGCGCACACCCCGGCCCCCGTCAGGCCTCAGGACATAGACGACAGCTCTACCGCAGCCCACCACACCCCCAAACCCGAAGAGCCGCCGAGTGACGAACCGTCGTCGTTCATGAAGAACTCTCACGCGGGCCGCACGAGCGAACACACCCCAGGTCCGCACCCCCCGCAGCGGCGCATGCGCGTCCGAGGCACCTGGGGCGCGGTATCTAAGGCATGGGAATCACCGGAAGCACTGAACGACGCCGTCAACGGTCACCGCCCCGATCCGACTCTCGCAGAACATCGGTCAGCGCGTTGAGCGTGCGCGGCTCCGATGCCCCAGTCACAGGGCGAGGATCTGAGCGCCGAGCGCGGGCCAATTCTCCCGGTGCACGGCACCGAAGGGACGTGCGCCCAGGAACACCGCCTGGCGGCGGGCGACCGGATCGACCCAGAGGAAGGACCCGGACTGGCCGAAGTGGCCGAAGGTCTCGGGGCTGTTCGTGGGGGCGGTCCAGTGCGGCTGTTTGGCGCCGCGGACCTCCAGGCCCAGACCGAAGTCGTTTGCGGCCTGGCGCCCGTATCCGGGCAGGACGCCCGGCAGCCCGGGGTGGACGGGGCGACGTGCGGCTTCGGCCAGTGCGGGCGAGACGAGCGTGGGGGCCGCGAGCTCGCGGGCGAAGGCGGCCAGGTCGGCGGCACTACCCGTCCCCGAGTGAGCGGGCGAGCCGGGGATGCGGACGCTCGCCATGCCGAGGGGCTCGAGGACGGCCTCCTCCACCCACTCCTCGAGCGGGGTGGCGGTGGCCTCCTCCAGGCGCCGACCGAGGAGCTCGAAGCCGCGGTTGGAGTAGATGCGGCGACGGCGCGGCGGAGCCAGCACGGCATCGGAATCGAAGGCGATCCCGGAGGCGTGGGCGAGCAGGTCGCGGATGGTGGCGCCGGGCAGTTCGGGCGCGGCGGGCGCGTCGAGGTCCAGCAGGTGGCGGTCGACGGCTATCAGGGCACTCCAGGCGACAATCGGCTTGGTCAGGGAGGCAAGTGGGAAGACCGCATGGCCGTCGCCCACCTGGGCGATGGTACGGAAGGCCGGACACGCAGGCCCGACATCGACCAGCAGCCCCGTAGCAATGACGGCGACCGGAAAGTCGAAGGCCGCCAGCAAGCCCTTCAGCACCATTGCCGCCTCAGTGCAGGCAGAGGCGCTGCTCGTGCAGGACGTCCAGGACGGGGGCCTGTGAGGCGGGGCCGCCGCCCAGCGCCCGGGCGATCTGAGTGGTGAAGGAGTCCACCCGGTTGTTGGTGTCACGCAGGTCGTAGCACTGCTGGACCTCGGCGTCGTAGGCGGCCAGGGCGTCGGCGTGAGCATCGAGGTCGGGGTAGGTGTCCACGGCGGTGACGATCTCGCGGGGCAGGCGCGGCTTGTATTGGGGAACCTGGGCGGCGTGGCCGACCAGCAGGCCGAGCAGCGGGTAGGTGCGCTCGGGCAGGCCCAGGGCGACGATGACGCGGCGGACGTCGCCGATGATGGAGCCGAGGTAAACGGTTCCCAGGCCCAGGGATTCGGCGGCCAGAACCATGTTCTGGGCGGCGATGACGGCGTCCTCCACGCCCTGGAGGAACAGGGTCGTGCGCTCGAGCGGCTCCAGGGAGGCGCCGGCGCGCTCGCGGATGACGGCGTTGCGGTGCAGGTCGACGACGAACACGAACAGTTCGCCGCGGTTGCCGCCCACGTAGGGCTGGCCGGAGGCGAGGTGGAGTTGTTCGCGCACGCCGGGGTCCTTGACCCGGATGACGGTGACCTGCTGCTGGAAGGAGGAGCTGGCGGCGTGGCGGGCGACGTCGAGCAGGGTGGCGACGGTGTCTTCACCAACCGGCTCGTCGGTGTAGGCGCGTATGGTGCGGTGGGCCATCTGGGCGGCGATGGTGGCGTTGGTGACGGGCGTCGTCGCCGGAGTGGTCAGGGCGTCGGTGGGGGCGCAGGTGAAGGCGGTCGTGCCGCCGGTGGTGTCGGCGGGCTGGTTGGCGGGTGTAGTCGTCATGGCTTGGACTCTAGCCCGCTCGCCCCGGTTCGGGACGGTGAGAGTCGGGAGAACTGGCAGGAGGCGCGCTTGAAACGGCTCGGCGGAGACCGCCTACTATGGGTTCGATGCCCTTCTACCGCCGCCCGCGTCGTCCCCTGCGTCAGACGCTCCAACCCCGCCCGGCCCCGGCCGTGGAGGGCGGAGCCGATGTCGCGGATGTGGGCTACGCCGTCGTTGATCTGGAGACCACGGGACTGTCCCCGGCGGCGGACTCGATCATTGAGATCGGGTTGGTGCTGGCGGCACCCGACGGCGCCGTGGAGCGGACCTGGTCGACCCTGGTAAACCCCGGCGCCGGTGTTGACGTGGGCCCGACCCATATTCATGGGCTCGTGGCCGCGGACCTGGTGGACGCGCCGCCGCTGGCCGACGTGGCCGACCTGCTGGTGCGCGATCTGGCGGGGCGGGCGGTGGTCGCTCACAATGCCCGCTTCGACGTCGGTTTCCTCACCCAGGCGTTGGGCGGCCTGGACCGGTTGGAGCGTGGGGCGCGGGTTCCGCGCGTGTGCACGATGGAGCTGGCGCGGCACTTCATGGCCACACCATCGCGGCGGCTGGTGACCTGCTGTGAGACCGCCGGGGTTCAGATCGGGCGGCATCACACGGCGCTCGACGACGCTCTGGCCAGTGCCGGGCTGCTGCGCCACTACCTGGCGGTGGGTCGGGAGCGCGGCGAGGAGCCGGTGGCGTGGTCTCGGGCGCTGGCGGAGGCGGTGGTCTTCACCGGCTGGCGCTGGAGTGAGCCGACCGCCCGCGCGCAGGAGTCCCGTCTGGTGCCGCGCCGCGGCGACGGCGTGCTGCGCAATAGGCGTTAACAGTGGGAGGGGCCGTGGTCCCGATGACTACCGCCTCGCCGGGGTCATAGCGGTTGTCAAGCCCCGGGTTTCGTAGAGGGTGTTTTATCTGGCGCCGGTGGTTGCCGGC
>NZ_JAUMUL010000057.1 GCF_030530635.1 Actinomyces sp. | reverse complement strand
GACCTCTACCAGGCGCACCGCTACGACTACGCCACGCCGCTGGAGGAGACCATGCAGGCCTTCGCCGACGTCGTGCACGCCGGCAAAGCCCTGTACATCGGCGTCTCGGAGTGGACCGCCGAACAGATCCGGGCCGGTCAGGAGCTAGCCGCCCAGATGGGCTTCCGGCTGGTTTCCAACCAGCCGCAGTACTCCGCCCTGTGGCGCGTGATCGAGGACAAGGTGGTGCCGACCTCCACCGAACTCGGTATGGGCCAGATCGTCTGGTCACCGATGGCTGAGGGGGTTCTGTCCGGCAAGTACCTGCCCGGGCAGCAGCCGCCGCCCGGCTCACGCGCCACTGATGAGAAGGGCGGCAAGGAGATGATCAGCCGCTGGATGCGCGACGACGTGCTAAGCGCGGTACAGCAGCTGAAGCCGATTGCCGACGACGCCGGGCTGAGCATGCCGCAGCTGGCCATCGCCTGGGTGCTGCAGCACGACTTCATCTCTGCCGCACTGGTAGGTGCCTCGCGCCCCGAGCAACTCAGGGAGAACGTCAAGGCCTCCGGCGTGGAACTGGGCGACGACGTCATGGCCGCAATCGATACGGCTCTGGGCGACGTCGTCGAGCGCGACCCGGCCCTGACCCGCTCCCCCGGGCAGCGCCCGGCCTGACGCACTCCGCTTGGGCAACCGGGCACCCGAATACCTCGAGACCGGTCGAATGGCACGCGCCATTTCGACCGGTCTCAGCACGTAACTTCTACCGACCTCGGCACGTAACTTCTACCGATCTGGGCACGTAAGATCAGCCGATCTCGGTGATGGGGGTGATGGGACCGAGACGGGGTCAGCGCAGGTGCCGCGGGCTGGTGGCCAGTGCGCGGTTGATGCGGCCGGGCCAGGCAGGGCCGTTGTAGACGAAGGCGGTATAGGCCTGCAGCAGGTCGGCACCGGCGTCGAGCATGAGTTCGGCGTCCATGATGGAGGAGATCCCGCCAACGCCGATAATGATTGGGCCCTCTCCCAGCCGGTTGCGCAGCCTCCGGACCACCTGCAACGCGCGCGGCAGCAGGGGCGCCCCGGAAAGCCCGCCCTCCCCCAGGTCGTGGTCGATGGTGGTGTTGGTGGCCACCACCCCGTCCAGCTTCATGTCCAGGACCAGGTCGGCGACGGCGTCGATGTCCTCATCGGCCAGGTCGGGGGCGATCTTGACCAGTAGCGGCACGTGCCGGTCAGCGGCGGCGTCGGCCGCCTCGCGCACAGCGACCAGGATCGGCCGCAGCGACTCGACCTCTTGCAGGCTGCGCAGCCCGGGAGTGTTGGGGCTGGAGACGTTGACCACCAGGTAGTCGACCCAGCGGGCGACCTTGGAGGCGGAATAGGCGTAGTCCTGGGCGGCCTGTTCCAGCGGCGTGGTCTTGGTCTTGCCAATGTTCGCGCCGACTACGATCGAGCGGCCCCGCACGGTGGAGCGCAAATGCCGCAGCCGCGTAGCGGCCGCGTCGGCACCGGAGTTGTTGAAGCCCATACGGTTGCGGACCGCCCTGATAGTCGGGTAGCGCCACATGCGGGGTTTGTCATTGCCCAGCTGGGGTCGGGCGGTGAAGGTGCCGACCTCCACAAAGCCGAAGCCGAGCATGTCCATGCCCTCAACGGCCTGCCCCTCCTTGTCCATACCCGCGGCCAGGCCGAGGATGCCGGGAACCGGACGCACGAACGGCCCGTCCTGGTTCGCCGACGGAACGGGGAAGGCGGGGCGGCGCCCGAAGGCCTGCCGCACGACGTCCCGCACGAGCGGCACCTTACTGGTGGCCTCGATCGCCTCCATACAGACGTCGTGGATTATTTCCGGGTCGATGCGATTGAAGACGGTCTTGTACAGCAGCTCGTACAGCACGTGCTCAGACTACTCGCATAGGCCTGTCCGGCCCATGCCCCGGGCCGCATTGACATAACCGAGGCCGCGTCTCCGCTAGCCTTGGCTCGCCAGGTTTCACCAACACAACCGCCGGAGACGACCGGCAACGAGGTGCCCCGTGTCCTTCAACCGCAATATCAAGCTCGACCCAAACCGGGTGCAGACCCGCTCCGGTGGCCGCCGGGGCGCCGCGATCGGCGGCGGCTCGGTGCTGGCCGTCCTGGCCGTATTCCTGCTGTCGCAGGTGACTGGCGTGGACCTGTCCGGGCTGTTGAACGGGCAGGACGCGGCCTCGGGCAACTCGGCCTCCTCCACGATCGACACCTCCATGTGCACCAGCGGTCAGGCCGCCAATCAGTACACCCAGTGCCGCATGATCGCCACCGCCGAGTCACTGGACGCGGTGTGGGGTGAGCAACTGCCCGCCCAGGCCGGCACCGCCTATGCCGAGCCGGGCTTCATCCTGTGGGATGGGCAGTCGGTGTCGACGGCGTGCGGCTCGGCCACGAGCGCCGTCGGCCCCTTCTACTGCCCGGGCGACTCCAACGTGTACCTGGACATGAGTTTCTTCTCCGACATGGAGTCCACGCTGGGCGCCCAGGACACCCCGTTGGCGGAGGAGTACATCGTCGCCCACGAGTTCGGCCACCACATTCAGAACCTGCTGGGTGTCATGGGCTCCACGGATCGCTCCCGTAGTGGCGCCGACTCGGATTCGGTGCGCACGGAGCTGCAGGCCGACTGCTATGCGGGCGTGTGGGTGCACTACGCATCCTCCGCCGTGGACCCCGACACGGGCACCGCCTTCCTGGTAGAGCCCACTCAGGATGAGATCGCTACCGCGATCAACGCCGCCGAATCGGTGGGCGACGACCACATTCAGCAGCGCTCCAGCGGCACCGTCAACTCCGACACCTGGACGCACGGCTCCTCCGAGCAGCGGGTGCGCTGGTTCACCACTGGCATGGAGTCGGGCTCCTTGGAGCAGTGCAATACCTTCGCCGTGGCCGGTTCCCGGCTCTGATGGGACCCGCCGCCCGGCGGACGACGGGTCTCGTCGGCTGGGCTGAGCCGCTACGCGCCGTCGAGGTGTACATCGTCCAGGCGTCTGCTGACGGAATCCCACTCGAGTAGGACGCCCAATGTGGCGGCGTCGGTGAGGTCGTTGACGGCAACGACCTCGATGTCGGCGTGGTTGGCCGGGGCCGCCCTTAAGTAGGTGCGGCCGATCCGGCCGAAGCCGTTGATTCCGATGCGCACAGTCATGCCTGTTCTTCCTGGTCTGCAGGCCGTGGATCTGTATCGCTCACGGATGCGACCGTGAGCGTCTGGTTGGCAGTGGCCTGCCGGCTGCCGACCTCCATCCCACGACATGCGCCTGCGAATCCTCTGCGGTCCCACTGGCAAGGTGGCGGGCAGTGCCTAACTGCCGACGTACGGTTCCGTGAGCTATGGCCCTACTCGGAGTTTCTTCACCGGTGGGGCGGCCAGCGGCTCCGAACCGGGCCATCGCAACCGGTACCCGCTTGTGTGCGACGCAACGTCACACCCGATGCTGGGTGCGTTCGCCCCACCCGGGGCACCGCCGACAACCGGGAGGAACCATGGCCACCGCACCCACCGCGCTCATCGTCGTCGAGTCCTGCTTCGGCAATACCCGGACTATCGCCGAAGCCGTAGCCGCCGGGCTCACGGATGCCGGGACGCAGGCCCGGGTCCTTGATGCGGTCCAAGCACCCGCCTCGCTGCCCGCGAAGCTCGATCTGCTGATTCTGGGAGCTCCCACCCACAACCGGGGGCTGCCGACCACGGCCACACGCACTCAGGCGGGTAAGCAGGCCGGTGCCGCCGCGCAGAACAGCGGCATGCGCGAATGGCTGGCGCGCACCATCATTCCGACCGTCCTCACCACGGCCGTCTTTGACACGGTGACCTCCAAGAGCTGGCTGAGCGGCTCGGCGGCCAAGGCGATTATCAAGGCCCTGCGGCGCGGGCGGGGCCGGGATGCACCGTCGATCAGGAGCTTCCTGGTTCAAGGGCAGTCGGGCCCCCTGGCCGACGGCGAGGAGGCGGACGCCCGCACCTGGGGGCGTGCTCTGGCGGCCTCGACAACCAACGTTTGATGCCCGCCTCACCGCGAACAGTCACATCCGACAACCTTCCGTAAGGAGAGCAAAATGACGACCAGCAACACAAAGAACCGGTTGAGCGGCCGCGACATCACCGGGATCTGCCTGACCGCCTGCGGGATTATCACCATCGTCTGGGGAGGCACTGTCGTGCCGGTCAGCATGTTCAGCGGCGACTTCATGTCCTTCGCGGCCGGGGGCCTGGTGCTCATCACCCTCGGCGCGTACCTGGTCACCGCACTGCCACCGGCCCTGCGCATCGCGGCGGTCTGGCTGGCAGCGTTGGGCTTGATCGCCTACCTGTTCATCATCGGCATGGAGACGATCGTGGCGCTGATCGGCTGCGTCCCGGTCGTGGGGTTCGCGGCTTGGCTCAGCACCAGGCTGTGGCGCTGAACGGCCGTTGTTGGGCCGGTGACAGCGGAGTCGTAGGCGCCTACGGTGATCCCATGAGCCCCGCCTCCGGCCCCGTCGTCCCGTTCGCCGCTGTGGCGGGGCGGCGCCGTCGTGCCCTGGCCTGCCGGATGCCCCTGCTGCTGGCCGGCCACGACCACGTACACACCCACGCCCGCGTGCTGCGCGAGGCCGTCCTGGGCGCCCAGGACCCGGACCTGCCCTGAGCCGGGACGCCTGGACTCGACCGAAGGAGAAAGCCCCTCCCATGCGCGTCGCCGAGATTGCCCGACTCACCGGCACCACGGTCCGCACCGTGCGCTACTACCACAAGCAGGGTCTGCTGCCCGTGCCCGAAGAGCGCGGCGGCTGGCGCGACTACGACCTGGGTCACGTCGCCCGCCTGTCACGCATTCGCTGGCTGGCCCAGGCCGGCGTCCCGCTGAAGTCCATCGCCCGCATCCTGGACTCCCCCACCGACGAAGTGGTCTCCACGGATGCGGCCGTGCTCGATGACCTGTCCGGAGCCCTGGACGTGATTGAGAAGCATCTGACGGAGGTGACCCGCCAGCGCGACATGCTCGCCTCCCTGCTGGAGCGCGCACGAGAGGGCTTGACCGTCTCCCCCATGCCGCCGCGCATGGTCGCCTTCTTCGACCGGCTGGAGGCGGAGGCCGCCGATGAGCGGACACGGGCAGCCGTGCGCCGCGAGCGTGACCTGGTCGATGTGGCCTGCTACAGCGGGCACATGCCGCCCGAGGCACAGTACCTGTTCCCCGGACCGAACGACGGCGAGGACGCCGACGCGCTCGTGGCCTACGGTCAGGACACCGAGAATCTGACCGACTCCCAGGTCGAGGCACAGGCCGCAAAGAACATTGCGCGGTTCGAGCGCACGCTCGGCCCACGGCATTGCCGTGAACTCGCCGATAGCGTTGATGCCGCTGCCATTGCGCCCCTGTTCAAGCTGTTTGCACACCTTGGAGCCGGTGGCGCCCGATTGGCCGGCGAAATGGAACGGCAACTAACAGAGGCGATCGCCCGCTGGCGCGCAACACCTTGAGTGTGACGCGACGTCGCACCCGAACCTGGGCGCATGACACCCACAGTTACCACCATCAGGTCCGCCCCCGTCGGTTCACCAATCCAATAACCGGCAATCGAGGTTGCCGGACTGGTCAAGATCTTTAGCCGCCTGCACGCCGTGGACGGCCTGGACCTGCACGTGCGCCGCGGGCGCCCAGGGGATCACCTGCACTCCGGCGTCCCTGGAGGACCTGTTCCTGCGTCACTACGAGGGCCAGGCCCGATGATCACACGACCGACATTCATGCGACCCGCCCTGCGCACCGCCCGCACGCTCGCCCATGAGGAACGCGCCTGGCTGCTGGCCCTGCCGACGGCGCTCACCCTGCTGACCACCGACGCCACCGGCGCGCGTGGCGCCGGGCACGCGGCACTGGCCGTGCTGTATGCGGGTCACGGGGCGTGGGCCGCCCAGGGGTGGGGGTGGGCGGGTGCCTGGTCGTCGTTCTCTCTGCGCAGCGCGATTGATCCCGGCGGGAAGAACAACTGGCAGCCCGCGGCGATCGCGGGCACCGCCCTGGTGGTTCTGCTTGCCGCGGCGGCGGGCGCCGCGCGCCGCCGCGACCTGGAGGCCGGGCTGATTCGACTCGGGTCCGGACGTCAGCGCCCGCTGCGAGCCCGTGGTCCGGTGACGTTGGCGCTGCGGCGCTCGCGCATCCAAATGCTGACATAGGCGCCGGCCTCCGCCATTGCCGGAGTGCTGGCGGCCATGGGCGAGAACATGGTTGAGCTGGCCCGGCAGGGAGCGGTCGACGGCGGCACGTTCGGCTCGCTGCTGGGCAGTGGTGATCCGGGCGAGGGATTCCTTAGCTATATAGGTGGGCTCATGGCCGCCCTGGCCAGTGCGCAGTCGGTGGCTCTGGCGGGGCGCTTCGCGGCCGAGGAGTGCTCCGGACTGGTTGAGGCGGCACGTGGCACCGGCACCGGATCGGCGCGGCAGCTGGCCGCCTGGTGCCTTGTCTCCCTGGTTGCGTCATCCCTGCCCTCGGTGCGGCCACACTGGCGGCGGGACAGGTGAGACGTGCACTGCCGGGTACCACCGCCGCTGACGCACTGCGGCTGGTCGCCGGGCAGTGGCCCGCCTTCGCCTACGCGCGTCTCAGACGTTGAAGCCGAGGGCGCGCAACTGCTCGCGGCCCTCCGGGGTGATCTTGTCCGGGCCCCACGGCGGCAGCCAAACCCACTGCACACGCACCTTGTCGGCTATCAGCCCGAGTGCCTGCTGAGCCTGCTCCTCAATCATGTCGGTCAACGGGCAGGCCGCCGTGGTCAGAGTCATGTCGAGCACGATGGTGCCGTCCGGCTCGATGGAGACGCCGTACAACAGTCCGAGATCGACGACGTTAATACCCAGTTCGGGGTCGATTACGTCGCGCAGTGCCTCCTCAATGGCGGCGACGTCCACGTCGGCAGCTTTGGTGGGCGCATGCTGAGCGGCCATCGGATTGGGGTCCTGAACTGTCTGTCCCATTACTCCTCCTCGTGGGTTTGTGGGGTCTGCGGATTCAAGGGGCGGACGGTGCGGGCGGCAAGGCCTGGAAACCTGAGGTCAACTCGCCCCGGCGGTCTCCAGGGGAACACCCGCCTTGAGTAACGCATCCTTGAGCGCAATCCATCCCAGCAGTGCGCATTTGACCCGATTGGGGTACTTGGACACGCCCTCGAAGGCGGCCGCATCCTCCAACTCATCCAGGACCGCGGCCTCGACCCCGCGGCCGCGTGAGTGCATGAGTGCGTCAAAGTCGCCTTCAAGCCGCGCCACGGTGGCCAGTTCAGCGCCGACCACGAGGTCATGCATGATGGAGACGGAGGCCTGGGAGATGGAGCACCCGTCGCCCTCCCATCCGACAGCCTCCAGACGGCCGTCGACCACCCGCACACCGACGGTGACCTCGTCACCGCAAGTCGGGTTGACTTGGTGGGAGGTGGCGTCGGGCGCCTCCAGGGCGCCGGCGCCATGGCGTTCGCGTGAGTGGTCGAGGATCACCTGCTGATAGAGCTGGTCGAGGTCGTTCATACTCACCTTAAGAAGTAGCCGCGGACTGTGGCGACGGCGTCGAGGAAGCGGTCTATCTCCTCCGGCGTTGTCACCGGACCGAAGGATACGCGTGATGAGGACGGCACCCCGAAGTGGGCGTGTATCGGCTGGGCGCAGTGGTGTCCGGTACGCACCGCCACGCCCGCAGCGTCCAGCACCTGGCCCACATCATGGGGGTGCACCCCCTGCAGCGAGAAGGCGACCACGCCGACGCGGTCGCGGGCATCCTCCGGCCCGAGAATCCGCAGTCCGGGAATGTCCGCCAGGCCGCGCAGCGTCCGGTCGAGCAGAATCTGCTCGCCGGCGTGCAGGCGCCTCATGCCAACCTCGGCCAGGTAGTCGACGGCTGCATGCCAACCGGCCGCCTGTGCCAGCGGCTGGCTGCCGGCCTCGAAACGCGCGGGGCCGGACATGTAGGTGGATGAACTAATGCTGACGGTCTCGATCATGGAGCCTCCGGTCAGTACCGGTGGCATGGCGTCCAGCAGCTCCTCGGTGGCAACCAAGGCGCCGATACCGGTGGGGCCCAGCATCTTATGACTGGAGATCACCATGGCATCCACCCCGGCGGTGGACAGGGCGGCGAAATCCAGGGGCAGGTGCGGGGCGGACTGGCAGGTGTCAAGGACCACCAGTGCGCCGGTGCTGCGGGCCGCGGGCAGGATCTGCTCCAGCGGGGTGATCGCGCCGGTCACGTTGGAGACGTGGGTGAGCGCCAGAATCCGGGTGCGATCGGAGATCACCGAGACGGAACCGGAGTCGATACGGCCGTCGGCCGTCAGGTCGAGCCAGCGCAGGGTCGCGCCGGTGCGAGCGGCCAGTTCCTGCCAGGGCACCAGGTTGGCGTGGTGCTCCGCCACGGTGACGACGATCTCATCTCCGGGTCCGACGCGCAGGCGGGCGGCGGAGTCGGTGGCGGCGGCCGGCGGCCCGCCACGACCCGCAGGCCGCCCCAGGCTCGCATGTCCGATAGCCAGTGCTAACAGGTTGACGGCCTCGGTGGCATTCTTGGTGAATACCAGCTGGCTGCCGCGAGCGCCGACGAAGCCGGCGACGGCCTCCCGGGCATCCTCCCAGGCGGCGGTGGCCTCATCGGCCAGCTGGTAGGTGGAGCGCCCGGCGGCGCCGTTGGAGCGGCGGTAGAAGTCGAACTCCGCGGCAATCACTCCCAGCGGCTTGTGACTGGTGGCCGCCCAATCGAGGTATGCCAGCACCTCGCCGTTGCGCGCCGGCCGCTCCAGATACGGGAAGTCGGCGCGCAACGCGGCAATCTCACTCACGCTCAGCGGCGTGTCCGCGGCGGGGGCGTCACCCACCTGGCTGTGGGTCGCCTGGGGCGTTTCGGTCATTTGCGCTTGGTCTCCTGCTAGAGGAAGTGGCTGGGCGTGCGTATCAGGCGAGGAATCGGTCGTAGCCCTCTTCTTCCAGGCGGTCGGCCAGGGCGGGTCCGCCCTGCTCGGCGACCCGACCATCCACGAACACGTGGATGTGGCTGGGCTTGATGTAGCGCAGGATGCGCGTGTAGTGGGTGATCAGCAGGAAACCGGCGTCAGAGGCCTCGTGGAGGCGGTTCACGCCCTCCGAGACGACTCGCAGCGCGTCGATATCCAGGCCGGAGTCGGTCTCGTCCAGGATCGCGAAACGGGGGCGCAATAGTTCCATCTGCAGGATCTCGAAGCGCTTCTTCTCACCGCCGGAGAAGCCGGCGTTGACGTCGCGCTGGGAGAAGGCGGAGTCCATGCGCAGGTTCTCCATGGCCTGGTTGACCTGCCCCACCCACTGGCGGACCTTGGGGGCCTCGCCGTCGATCGCGGTCTTGGCGGTGCGCAGGAAGTTGGCCACGGTCACGCCGGGCACCTCAACGGGATACTGCATGGCCAGGAACAGGCCGGCACGGGCGCGCTCGTCAACGCTCATGTCCAGCATGTCGACGCCGTCCAGCAGCACCTCGCCCTCGGTGATCTCATAGTCGGGGTGGCCGGCGATGGAGTACGCCAAAGTGGACTTGCCGGAGCCGTTGGGCCCCATGATGGCGTGGACCTCGCCGGAGGCGACCGTCAGGTCGACGCCCTTGAGGATGGGCTTGGGGCCGTCGTTGGTGGCGACCTGAACGTGAAGGTTCTTGATCTCGAGGGTGCTCATCGGTAGTTGTCTTCTTCTTTCGTGGGGGAAACTGGTCGGGCGCGGCTCTCAGAGCCGATCAGAGGGCCGCTGCGGCCTGCTCGCGCGCGGAGACGAGGCCGGTGAGTTCGAGCTCCTTCTCAATGGCGGCCATCAGCCGCTCCTCTACCTCGGGCACGCGAATCTCGGCCACGATCTCGTTGAAGAAGCCGAGCACCACCAGGCGGCGGGCCTCCATCTCCGGGATGCCGCGGGCGCGCAGGTAGAACAGCTGCTCGTCGTCGAAACGGCCGGTGGCAGAGGCGTGTCCGGCGCCCTCGATATTGCCGTTCTCGATCTCCAGGTTGGGTATGGAGTCCGCCTTGGCACCCTCGGTGAGCACCAGGTTGCGGTTGAGCTCGTAGGTGTCGGTGCCACGGGCCCCGGCGCCGATGAGGCAGTCCCCCACCCATACGGAGTGGGCTCCCTCCCCCTGCAGAGCGCCCTTATAGGCGACCCGGGAGTAGCAGTGGGGCTCGGTGTGGGCCACGTAGGGGCGGTGCTCCTGGTGCTGGCCGGCGTCGGTGAAGTACACGCCATAGGCGTCAATGTGTCCACCCTCGCCCTGGAAACCGAGGTCCGAACAGATGCGTACATCCCCGCCCAGGGAGACGACCACGTGCTTGAGGGTGCCGCGGCCTTCCACGCGCACGCGATGATTCGAGGCGTGGACGGCCGCATCCTCCCAACTCTGAATGGTCACCAGGGTGAGTTCGGCCCCTTCGGCGACGGTGGCCTCTACGGTCTGGGTGAGCGCCGCAGTACCGCGGTGATCGAGCACCACCGTGCCGACGGCGTTCTTCTCAGCAGTGATACGGATGTGCTGAGCGGCGGGGTGGGTCAGGTCCGGATCACCTCCGGTGGTAGTCACGCGTGCCGCCCGCTCCAACACCGCATCCTTGCGCACGGTGAGCACGGTCGCGGTCGGGAAGGCGGCCCAGGCGACCACTCCGGTGCGGTCCACGGGCGCCCCGACGACGCCCAGGCGCGAGTCCTGGCGGTCGACGGTTTCCACGTCGGTACCCGCCGGCGCGTCGATGTCCACGGTCAGCGGCCGGGAGGCGGAGCCGGCGGTGACGGCGTCGAGGTCGAATAGGGGGGCGAAGCGCCTGGTGGGCGTGAACCGCCACTCCTCCTCGCGGCCGCGGGGAACCGGGATGTCGGCCGGATCGAAGGAGGTGGGTCTCTCGGCGCGCGAAGACACGTAACGACGTCCGCGGCGGATGCGCTCGTCCTCCAGCGACGCGCGCGAGTGGTCGGTTCTCAGTTCGGGCATTGGTGCTCCTTGCCGGCATGCCGCCGGCGGCTCGTAATCGGGCGGGAATATGTGCGGGTGGCGTCGGCCGCCGAGTCAGCCGACGGAGTTCTCCATCTGCAACTCGATGAGCCGGTTGAGCTCGAGGGCGTACTCCATGGGCAGTTCACGTGCGATCGGCTCCACGAAGCCGCGCACGATCGTGGCCATCGCCTCGGTCTCGGTCAGCCCGCGCTGCATGAGGTAGAACAGCTGGTCGGCACTGACTTTGGACACGGTGGCCTCGTGACCCATTTCGACGTCATCCGTGCGGATGTCGACGTAGGGGTAGGTGTCGGAGCGGGAGATCTCGTCCACCAGCAGGGCGTCGCACAGCACGTTGGACTTGGAGTGCCGGGCGTTCTTCTGCACCTGCACCAGACCGCGGTAGCCGGAGCGGCCGCCGCCGCGGGAGATCGACTTGGAGACGATGTGGCTGGATGTGTGCGGCGCCATGTGGATCATCTTGGCGCCGGTGTCCTGGTGCTGTCCGGCGCCGGCGAAGGCGATGGACAGGGCCTCGCCGCGGGCGTGGGGGCCCATGAGGAAGACGGCCGGGTACTTCATGTTCCGCTTGGAGCCGATGTTGCCGTCCACCCATTCCATGGTGGCGCCCTCGGCGCAGGTGGCGCGCTGGGTGACCAGGTTGTAGACGTTGTTGGACCAGTTCTGGATGGTCGTGTAGCGCACCCGCGCGTTCTTCTTGACGATGATCTCCACAATGGCCGAGTGCAGGGAGTCGGTGGAGTAGATGGGGGCGGTGCAGCCCTCCACGTAGTGCACGTAGGAGCCCTCGTCGGCGATGATCAGGGTACGCTCGAACTGCCCCATGTTCTCGGTGTTGATCCGGAAGTAGGCCTGCAGGGGGATCTCCACCTGTACGCCCGGCGGCACGTAGATGAAGGAGCCTCCCGACCAGACGGCCGTGTTCAGGGCGGCGAACTTGTTGTCGCCCGCGGGCACCACGGAACCGAAGTACTCCCGCATCAACTCGGGGTGCTGTTTCAGGGCCGAGTCGGTGTCCAGGAAGATGACGCCCTGCTCCTGAAGATCCTCACGGATCTGCTCGTAGACGACCTCGGACTCGTACTGTGCGGCGACACCGGCCACAAGCCGGTCCCGCTCCGCCTGGGGGATGCCGAGCCGGTCGTAGGTGTTGCGGATGTCCTCCGGGAGATCCTCCCAGGAATTGGCGGGCCGGTCCGTGGAACGGACGAAGTACTTGACCTGGTCCATGTCCAGGTCGGACAGATCCACACCCCATGTCGGCAAGGGCTTGCGCTCGAAGATCTCGTAGGCCTTCAGGCGCTTTTGCAGCATCCACTCGGGTTCGCCCTTGAGCGCGGAGATCTCGCGGACCACCTGCTCGTCCAAGCCGCGCTTGGCGGACAGTCCGGCGGCGTCGGAATCGCGCCAGCCGTACTCGTAGGTCTCCGAGATCGAATCGATGATCTCATCGTCGCTGCGCACGGTTTCCGTCACGGGTGCGGTCATCAGTTTCCTTCCGTTTTCTCGGGCTTGTGGCTACGTCTATCTGCCACCCGCGCCGCACGTTTGCGCAGCGTGGGCATGGCGATGGGAACGTGAGTGGTGCATACATGCTCGCCCCCGGCGAGGGTGGCCAGACGTTGCACGGGGACGCCGAGCAGACGCGCGAAGGTGCGGGTCTCGGCGTCACACAGCTCGTGGAAGTGCCCGGCCACGTCCCGCACCGGGCAGTGCCCCTGACAGAGCTGGACGGCGTAGGTACCGTCGCCGACGGCGCGAACAGTGGCCGCGTAGCCGTCGAGGGTCAGCGCGTCCGCCAGGGCGCGTGCCCGATCGGCGGGGTCCTTGCCGGCGGCATCCACGATCGGCATGTAGCGGCGCTCCAGGTCGCGTCCGCGGGAGGCGGCGAAGGAGTCGATGGCCTTCTCCCCGCCGACTTGGGAGAGGTAGGCCAGGGCCCGGTTGGCCAGTTCGGAGTATCCCTCGCCGAAACTGGTGCGCGCCTGGGCGGTGGCCACGTAGAAGCGGGCCGGGCGGCCGCGGCGGCGCTTGCCGCTGACGGCGGGGTTGTGGACCTCGATCTCACCGGACTGCTCCAGGGCGGTTATGTGACGCCGCACCGCCGCCGGCGTGAGGTTGAGGATCTTGGCCAGCTGCGCGGCGGACACGGGTCCCTTCTCGGCAATCAGATCAAGGACCCGGGAGCGGGTTGAGTCATCGTCGGCCTGGCTCATGGTTAACTCCTCTCCGCCTCTGCGCGGTGCGGGCGGCGGGCCGCCGGGTGGCTCCGCCCCCATGCACCGATCTTTAACGAAGATCTTTGTTCCGAAATTCCACGATGGCAAGTTTCTGGCACGGCGTCTGAACGTGTGATGGAGCACGTTGCCGCCCGGGCCTCCCATCCGGCAGGCGCCCGGACAAGCCCACTGCGCCTGCAACCGCGCGGACGATCGTCGTCAGCTCCGGAGCGGCCGACATGACGGCGGCCCGGGGGCCGTTCAGGCATCCCGGGCCGCCGTGCCGTGTCCTGGCCGACGTCGCCGCTACGGCCGCTCCGCCAGCTCGATCGCCGCCCACGGCAGCGGGTCCGGAGCGGCGCCGACGAATGCGCCATCGACCATGTTGATGAATCCCGTAAGCGCCCACCGCCCGTCACGCAGTCGGAACAGCTGGCCGGCGTACAGGTGCTCGGGCCGCACGGAACGAGCGGCCTCAATATCCCAGGGTCCCAACGGTCCCTCTCCCTCGGCCACCCAGACACCGCCCGGGCCCGGCTGCGCCTGCATGTCCTGCCCGCAGGAGAAGACCAGCAGGTGGCGCCCGTCCACACAGTGGGACTGACTGACCTCGAGCTGGCCGAACACACTGGGCCGGGTCAGTGGGGGCAGCACCTCCCAGTGGTCGAGATCGTCGGAGACGGCGTGGCCGATCACACCGGCGTGCTTCCGGTCGACGCCGCGGGCACGGGCGGTGATGAGCATGTGCCACTGCCCGTCATGCCGGAGCACGAAGGGGTCCCGCCACGGCTCGTCGAAGCCATAGCCGGGACTCCACTTCTCATACCATCGTCCGTCCGCCTCGAGCGGCTGTGCACAACGGCGCTCGAAGGTGATTCCGTCGTCGGAGTCGGCCCAGCCGATCCGCTGCACCATGCCGCGCTCGGCACGGGAGATGCCCGTGTAGAACACGCGCATGCCGCCACCCGGCTTGGGGACGGTGCAGCCGGTCCAGATGGCCTGGTCGTCGAAGGCCGGCCCGTCGGAGTGCACCAGGGCGTCGGGAAGCAGGCGCCAGGAATGCGCATCAGCGGAGACGGCGTGTCCCAATGCCGCACGCCAGTGCCGCCGTTCCGGATCGTGCAGCGCCCGGGAGGCCCGCAGGAAGAACAGGTGGTAGTGCTCGCCGTCGTCGGCGATCCAGTGGTCCCACAGCCAGTGGTCCGGGAGGCTCAGCCCCATCACTCACCCCTTGACCGCGGTGCCGGCCAGCGACTGCACGAAGGACCGCTGGAAGATGACGAAGATGATCAGCACCGGCAGAGTGATCAGGGTGCCGTAGGCCATGATCTGCCCCCACACGGGGTTGAGCTGGAAGAAGTACTGCATCCCCACACTCACCGGCCGCATCGATTCCTGCTGCACCACCATCAGCGGCCACAGGTAGGAGTTCCAGGCGGGCAGCATGGTGATGATCGCAACGGTCGCGAAGGTCGGCCCGGAAAGCGGGACGACGATCTTGCGGTAGATGGTCCACCAACTCGCGCCGTCCACCCGAGCGGCCTCGTCGATCTCCTTGGGGATGTCACCGAAGTGCTGGGCGAACAGGAAGATGGCCAGCGCGTTGGCGACGTAGGGCAGGATCTGCACCTGGTAGGTGTTGAGCATGCCCTGTTTGAACAGGAAGCCGTCCACGGCCCACTGGATGGAGGGCAGCTTCGCCACCCAGAACACCAGCGGCACGGCAATGGTCTCGAAGGGGACCATCAGGGTCGCCAGCACCAGCGAGAGCACGATGTTCTTGCCCTTCCAACGCATGCGTGAGATGGCGAAGCCGATCATGGAGTTCACGATCAGGCCCAGGCCCACGATGGCCACCGTCACGATGACGGAGTTGGCGATGAAGCGTCCGGCCGGAACCCGTTCGAACACGCCCTCGTAGTTGTCCAGGCTCAGCTCCCCCACGGGCAGGAAGGCCTTGAGCGTGCCGAGATCGGCGAAGATCTGAGCGTCCGGCTTAAGGGAGGAGAAGATCATGAACAGCAGGGGGAAGACGGCGACTACGGCTGCCGCCGTCAGCCCGATGTAGGTCAGGATCTTCGAGCGCCGCCTGGTGGCGGCCCGCCCGGACCTGCGACCCTTACGGTGCCCGGCCTGCTCAGCGGCGGCGGAGTTCGTCGCCGTGGTCATGGTGTCGGTCATGTCAGTCGTCCTCCCGAGTCAGGCGCCGCTGGATGAGGCTGATCGCCAGCACGGCGATGAAGAAGATCAGGGAGATCGCACTGCCGTAGCCCATGTCCTGTTCGCGGTAGCCCTTGCGCACCGCGTGGTAGACGAGCGTGGAGGTGGCGTCCTGCGGTCCGCCTGAGGTCATGACGTCGACCTGTACGAACAGCCCCAGGGCGGCGATGGTGATGGTCACCAGGATGAACACCATGGTGGAGTGGAGACCGGGCCAGGTCACGTACCGGAAGCGCTGCCAGCCGTTGACCCCGTCCAGGGCGGCGGCCTCATACAGGGCCGGGTCGATGCCCTGCAGGCCGGACAGCCAGATGATCATGTGCAGGCCCACGGCCTGCCAGATGGACAGCACGATGATGGCGGGCATGGCCGTGCCGGGGTTGTTGAGCCAGGCGACGGCGGTCCAGCCGCCTCCGGTGAGGGTGTTGAGCATCGAGTTGAACAGGCCGTCATCCTCGTAGAAGAAGCTCCACAGGATGGACACGACCACCATGGAGGTGACCACCGGCATGAAGATCATGGTGCGGAAGGCGGTCACGCCCTTGACCTTCTGGTTGACCAGGATCGCCAGCGCCAGGGCGAGCCCCGACTGGCAGGGCACCACCACCAGCGCGAAGAAGGCCGTGTTGGTCAGCGAGCGGACGAAGGTCGGGTCGGCGCTGAAGGCGCGGATGAAGTTGCTCAGTCCGATGAACTCGGGCGGGTTCGGTGAGATCAACCGCGCATTGGTGAAGCTCAGCACGAATGTGAGCGCGATGGGGATACCCAGGAACAACAGGAGCAGCAGCAGGGCCGGTGAGGACATCAGCCAGGCGGTGCGTGCCTCCTTGCGTGCAGCGGATGAGCGACTGCTGCGCGTTCCCACATCCCGGGTCGGTTTGGTTGAGGTTGAAGCAGACATGACGATTCCTTCCCGGTGGGGCGCCGTGACGCCCCACCGGTCTTGGGGAACGGAGGAACTGGTTCAGCGGCTCACTTGGCCTGGTAGCCGTTGTTGGAGTTGATGTCGGCGTCGATGTCCTTGACCGCCTGATCCAGGGTGGACTTCACGTCCGCACCGGACACGATGTCACGGGCGGCCTTGTCGAAGATGGAGGAGATCACCTTGTAGCCGGGTGTGGCGGGGCGCAGCAGTGCGTACTTGGTGCCGATCTCGTAGACGGGCTCGAGTGCGCCGCCCTCCTTGTAGTAATCGGTCTGCGGCGTGGCCGAGGGCACGGAGGGGAAGTTGCCAATGGCGTTGGAGTACTCCACCAGGTACTCATCCTGCATGAGGAACTCGATGAAGGCGTTGGCCGCCGTCGGGTTGGAGCTGGTGGCGGACACGCCCCACTGCCAGGAGCCACCGCCGACGTGCGCGCCCTGGCCGAAGTCCACCGGCGGGAGGATGAGCACCTCGTCCTGGCCGAAGGTCTCCTGGGACTGGAGTACCTTCCAGCCGCCGGCGTAGTAGAGCGGGACCTTGCCCTGGAGGAAGTCCTGCCCGTCGGTGGCGGGCGTCTGCGAGGCGTAGCCCTTGGTGAAGCAGGAGCGGAACCACTCGCCCCACTGCACGGCGGCGTCGCCGTTGAGGAAGCCCTCGGCGGTCTCGAAGGTCTCCCGGTCGATCAAGTCGCCGCCGAAGGACTGCAGCATCGGCGCGTAGGCGTAGGGCCACCACTCAGCGGAGTCAGCAACGGAGAAGTCGATCGCGTAGGAGTAGTCGGGCAGCTCGGCGAGCTTTGCGAGGGCGGCGTCGAACTCGTCCTTGGTCCAGGGCTTGTCAACCGTGGGGATCGGTACGCCCGCGGCCTCGAAGGCGGACTTGCGGCCCAGGAAGCACAGCGAGGTGTCGTAGGGGCCCACCGAGTAGAGGGTGTCGTTCCAGTAGCCCTTGGCGGAATCGATGATGCTGTCCTCCAGCTCGGAGGAGATCTGTAGCGGGGCGAGGTATCCGGCCCAGGCCCAGTTCGGCATGATCGGGCCGTCCAGGTCGAGAATGTCGGGCAGGTCGCCGGCGACGGCGGCAGCCGCGATGGAGTCGTTGTAGGAGGCCTGCGGGTAGGACTTCACTTCAACGGGGGTGTCGGGGTTGGCGGCATTGAAGGCCTCGACCGCCTTGTTGACGACGGCGAGCTCCTCCTTGTTACCGCCGTTGTGGGTCCACAGGCTGATAGCGCCCGAGGAACCGGATCCGGAGCCGCCCTGCTGAGAGGAACAGGCGGCCAGGGTGGCGGCCACGGCGGCGGAGGCGCCGAGGCCGAGGAAAGTGCGGCGAGTGGTGGACATGGACACTCCTTCGTGTTTCGGAGGGGATGGTTGACCGGAGTCGGGGTGACCCCGGGGCATGTGGGGTGTGACGGCCTCTCACTGACGTGGGGCCCGTAGCACGCAACCGGATCAGGTTGCGGTGTCGGGTGGGGCGGTGGATTTGCGGACCACTAGTTCGCAGGGGAAGCGGTGTACTCCGGCGGAATCGGGCAGCTGCTGGGTGATCAGGCGGCGCACGAGCCAGTCGGCCATCTCATAGTGGGGCAGGCGCATGGTGGTCAGTTGCGGCGCGAGGTTGGTGGAGATCAGCTGCAGATCGTCGAAACCGATGACGGACAACTGTTCGGGGATGGCTATCCCCAGGGCGGCCGCGACGCGGTACACGCCGGCGGCCATGCCGTCGTTGTAGCAGAAGACCGCGGTGGGGCGCTCCGCGCGGTCCAGTAGCCGACGCGCGGAGGCCTCGGCCTCCTCGGGCTTATTGCCGCCGCTGATGACGAGGGACTCATCCGGCGCTATCCCGGCCTCGCGCAGCGTGTTCTCATACGCCGCGCGTCGCAGCCCTATGGCGATCGTGGAGTCATCGTGGGTGATGTGCCCGATCCGACGGTGCCCCAGTTCCAGCAGGTGGGTGACGGCGGCCCGGGCGGCCGCCTCCTCATCGGGTACGACGCCGACGACGCCCTCCCGGTCCGCGAAACCGTTCAGCACCGCAACATTCGTCAATTCCGCGGGCACGTGCACCTGCTGGTGATACATGGCGGCGTGGACAATGACGTCGACACGCCGGGATCGCAGTTCCCTTACTGCACGTCGTGTCTGCTCGGGCTGTCCGCCGGAGTCGGTCAGCAGCACCGACCAGCCCAGTTGTCTACTGGCGGTTAGGATCGCATCGATCATGGCGACCGCATAAGGAGTGGATAGCACGCGCTCGCCGAGCACGCCGACGGTGCGGGTACGGCGGTTGCGCATGCCGCCGGCCAGCGCGTCGCGCACGTAACCGAGTTCCTCGGCGGCGGCACGCACGCGCGCCGCGGTGCCATCCGAGACCCGTCCCCGGTCCTTGCCGGCGAGCACCAACGAGGCGGTGGCGGTGGACACTCGAGCCGCCGCGGCGACCTCGACCAGAGTCGTCATCGTCCTCCTATTCGCCTGCGAGTGAGCCGGACTACATCAGCCGTCGGCACGAGTTTGCCGCTCTGACATCCGTTAAGTCAAACGATTAACGTCACGGATAGATATACGGCCTGTCCTGTTGGGCCGCGGGGCGCCAGGCGCCGGCCACCGGCGGCCGACGGGCCGCCGACGCGGGCCGGAATCTTTGCACCGGCAAGCGCCTGGATCACATATCCAGGCCGTACAGGATGGTGCCGCGGGTGGCGGTGTAACCGAGGTCGCGGAACAGGTCGATCGCTCCACTGGGGTCGTCGGACTCGAAGCCTGCGGCCGCATACTCCATGTCGTCGGCGGCATAGGCGCGCATCACCGCCGTCAGCAGTGCCGGACCGGCGTCGCGGGACCGGTAGTCGGCGAGCACCCCAATGACGTCGGTGTAGCCCTCGCGCCAGCCCAGTGCGTCCCAGTCCTGCTCATAGCGGCTGGACAGCACGTAACCGGCGACCCGGGCTCGATCCCCCGACCGATCCACCGCCACGAAGCTCCACTGCGGAGCGAAGTAGGCCCGTCCGGCTCGCCACTCCTCCGGGCTCATGCTGCCGCCGCCGGAGTCGGCAAAGGCCTGGTTGTGGGCGCGGCGCACGGCGTCATCCAGCTCCTCCGACCAGGGCTCGATGCTGAGGAAGCCGTCCAGCTCCACCTCGGGGATGGGATCGGACAGGGGTCGGCGCACCTCCCGGTACCACCGGCGGGGTTCGAACCGCAGCTCCGCCAGGTGGTTCTTCATGCGCTCGTCGTCCTCCAGAACGGTGGTGACGATGTGTGCGGGCACGACGGCCGCGGCGCCGATGGGCTCCCCGGCCCGCTCGGCGCCAATGAGGTGCCGGGCCCGCTCGGTCTGCCAATGCAGCAGCGCCACTCCGATACCGCGTTTGCGCCACTGCGGGTCGACCGTCCCGGTCATGGAGGCGTAGATCTCCCCGGCCGGGCGCAGCCGCACCAGCCCGAAGGCGCGCATGATGCCGTCCGCGTCACGTCCGGCCACCCCGGAGTAGGTGGGATCAACGAAGTACTCGGCGGTCTCCTGGGCACTGGTGCGGTAGGGGGGATTGTCGACTGCCTCGGAGCGGGCGATCAGTTCCGCCAGCTCTCCGTTGTCACGCGGTCCGAGCGGCGCCCAGGTGAGGATGCGAGGCAACGCCGAGCGAGGCCCCGGACGGAACATAGCCCATGGGCCGCCCGGGCCGGTGCGACGGGTTGATCCGTAAACGGGTGTCATATGCGTCTCCTTCGACGGGACGGCGCCCGACCTCGGGCATACGAGCAGATGACTTGGGCCAGGTTACCCGAGCCCGGACATCGGTCAGGGCGGCCTGGCGGGCGCAGGCGCTCGACGGCCGCCTGCTCAGGCGTCAATGCGCTCGCGGTCGATGTCTGAGGCGCCCTCGATGATGAAGTCACGGCGCGGCTCCACGCTGGAGCCCATGAGCAGTTCGAAGACGTTCTCCGCCTCGATCAGTTCGGCCTCATCCCCCAGGGTGATGCGCCTCAGAGTGCGATGCTCCGGCTCCATGGTGGTCTCGGCCAACTGGTGAGCATCCATCTCCCCCAGGCCCTTGTAGCGCTGGGGCTCTTTGAAGCTGCGGCCCTGCCTCTCCAACTTGCGCAGCGTGGTGACCAACTCCTCATCGGAGTAGGTGTAGATGATCTCCCGCTTGCGACGGCCCTGCGCACTCACCTCGATCCGGTGCAGCGGGGGCACGGCGGCGAAGACGCGGCCGGCCTCGATCATGGGACGCATGTACCGGAAGAACAGCGTCAGCAGCAGGGTGCGGATGTGGGCGCCGTCGACGTCGGCGTCGGTCATCAGGATGACCTTGCCGTAGCGGGCGGCCTCCAGATCGAAGGTGCGTCCGGAGCCGGCCCCGACCACCTGGATGATCGCGGAGCACTCGGCGTTGCGCAGCATGTCCGCCTGGGAGGCCTTCTGCACGTTGAGGATCTTTCCCCGTATTGGCAGCAGTGCCTGGAACTCGCTGTTGCGGGCGTTCTTGGCAGTCCCCAGGGCGGAATCCCCCTCAACGATGAACAGTTCGGAGGAGGCGACGTCGTCGGAGCGGCAGTCGGCCAGCTTCGCGGGCAGGGTGGAGGTCTCCAGGGCGGTTTTGCGGCGGGTGATCTCCTTGTGCATGCGGGCGGAGACGCGGGCGCGCATCTCGCCGACGATCTTCTCCTGCAGGGCGCGCGACTGGGTCTTCAGGTCGCGCTTGGAGGAGGTCAGCAGGGCGGTTAGCTCCTTCTCCACCACCTTGGCGACTATCTGCCGTACGGGCGCGGTGCCGAGCACCTCCTTGGTCTGCCCCTCGAACTGCGGCTCGGGGACGCGCACGGTGATGACGGCGGTCATCCCGGCGAGGATGTCGTCCTTCTCTATGCGCCCGTCACGGCTGGTGACCTTCAGCGCCCGGGAGTTGGCATCGATCTGTTTGCGCAGCACCTTGGTGACGGCCTGTTCGAAGCCGGTCAGGTGGGTTCCACCCATGGGGGTGGCGATGATGTTGACGAAGGAGCGCTCGGTGGTGTCGTAGCCGATACCCCAGCGCAGGGCGACGTCCACGGTGCAGGTGCGTTCAACCTCGGTGGGCCGCAGGTGGCCAGTGCGCTTGTCGAGCTGCTGCACGGTCTCGGTGTAGGCGCCCTCACCGGTCAGGCGGAAGGTGTCGGTCACGGAGCCGTCGGTGGCCAGGAAGTCGACGAAGTCGGCGGTGCCGCCCTCGGCACGGAAGACCTCCGGGCCCTCCTCTTCCGCCGCGCCGGAGTCGAACAGGTCGCCCTCCGCACCGCGCTCCGCCTTGGCTCCCAGGGCCGGGTCGGTGCCGCTGCCGGCCGTGGCTGAGACCGCTTCGGGGCCGCGCTCATCGGTGAGGGTGAGGGTGAGCCCGGGTACCAGGAAGCTGGTCTGCCGCAGTCGGGCCCGCAGGGCGGTGATGTCGTATTGACCGGGGGCGGGGAAGATCTCGGGGTCGGCCCAGTAACGCACTCGGGTACCGGTGACGCCGCGCCGAACCTTGCCGACCACGCGCAACTGCGTGGCCTCGGTGTACTCCTCGAAGGGGGCGTCGGGGGTGGGGCCGGTGGCGGGGTCGGTGAAGACGCCGGGCACGCCGCGGCGAAAGCTCATGGCGTAGGTCTTTCCGCCGCGGTCCACCTCCACGTCCATGCGGGCTGACAGAGCGTTGACCACGCTGGCGCCCACCCCGTGCAGGCCGCCGGCGGAGCCGTAGGAGCCACCGCCGAATTTTCCGCCGGCGTGCAGCTTGGTGTAGACCAACTCTACGCCGGTCAGACCGGAGGAGGGCTCCACGTCCACGGGCACGCCCCGCCCGGTGTCGCGCACCTCAATGGATCCGTCGGCGTGGACGACGACGGCGATGCGGTCCCCATAGCCCTCCAGGGCCTCGTCCACACCGTTGTCGATGATCTCCCATACACAGTGCATCAGGCCCCGCTGGTCGGTGGAGCCGATGTACATGCCAGGGCGCTTGCGTACAGCCTCAAGCCCCTCCAGCACGGAGAGGTGACGGGCGGAGTAGGACTGGGAGGAATCTGGCACGGCCCGAATCTAGCCGATCACGGGTTCAGGTTCCGTATCCCCCACCGCCGCTGCGGGTGTGGTCTACGCCGCCGGCGAGTTCGGCGCTGCGGCGAGATGCGAGTTTCGTGTTACCGCGCGACGCTGGGACCGGCGCTGGAACAGAAGTAGCACCACAACAACTCCCATTCCCATATAGGCGGGTGATTGCAGCGAGTCGACCAGAACCAGACGCTGCTGTTCTATGAGGAACACGTCGGCCAGCAGCAGGGCGGCGATGACCAGGTTGCGGGCCACCACGACCGGGCCTACTCGCCTGCGGGCGAGCGAGCCCCAGCAGCCGCAGTCCGTCACCAGACCTCTTGCCAAGGCACTTGCCGCCACTCCCGCCAACAACACGAAGAATGCGGCCGCGACCAGGTCCGATGCGGGGATCAGGACGCCCATTACCAGGGCGGCGGCGAGCAGCATCTCCACCACCGGCAGGAAGAAGGCCACCAGGTCTGCACCGCGTCGACCGACCAACCGGTATCCGAGCACATCACTCACGCCCTGCTGGTAGACCTGCCCCAGCTTTCCGTACGCGCTCACCACCAGCAGCATGCCGATCAGGATTCGCGCCACACCTAATACATAGGCAACAGCCCCCATCGCGATCACCTAGCCACCGAACGACGCTTCACGGTAATCACTTCCAATTCAGAGACAGGGCACCAGTTGGTGATTGACACCATACTTACCGCGATCTCTGCGGTCAAGCACACTATCGCCGCGTGACCACACTCACAACTCGATGCTATTGACGCATCCGACGTTCGCCGTAGGCGCAGGCGGCGCCGACGGGGCGGCACTGACCGCTACAGCCGGCAGGTGAGGCGTGAGCCGGGCGTCCCTATGCGCGTGACAGGCCATCGACCGTTGTCTCGCACCGGCCAGGGCCAAAGACCGGCTGCACGGCAAGAGCACCACGGGTTGAACTGCGCCGGGTTTTATGGGGGCAGTGAATGCACGGAAGGTTCATTGTCGGGAGTGCTACCTGGGGAAGTATCCCGAAGAGGGTTGCGTGAGCGGGCCACCAGGATGGTTGTGCAGGGGCCCGTCGGGACCCGGAGAGGTCTAAGGGGGCGAACCTGGAGGATCGCTGAGGAGTTGGGCGCCCCGCCCCGAGGCGCTGCGCACCTGGGTCATAGAGGGGCCGAGGTCGATGCGGGCGCCCGGCCGGGAACCACCACATCCGATGCCGAGCGGATCCGGGAGCTGGAGAAGGAAGTACGCGAGCTGCGCAGG
>NZ_JAUMUL010000056.1 GCF_030530635.1 Actinomyces sp. | reverse complement strand
CGCGCTGGCCGAGGCCCTCAACTCTCTCTATAAGGCGGAGCTGATCCTTGGGCCGCCACTACCTCGACGACCACGGGCCCTGGCAGGGCATCGACGACGCCCGTGTTCGTCACCGCCGAGTGGGTGCAACTGGTCGGGCACCGTCCGCCACCAAGCCACCACCCACACCGCCAGCATCGACCACTGGCTCAAACGACTTACGTAACAGCCCTAGGGCGGGCCACCCGGATCTGTTCAAGGACGGGGATCATCATGGGGCGGTCCGTGACCTGTCCGGCGGTCAGTACCCCGGCCAGCATGCCGTATGTGGCGATGTGGACCATGGTCGACCAGCCATCCCGGCAGACCCCCAGGGCGCGGTCTTCGAGTTCCCCTCCACCTGCTGGGGGCTGTCCCTTTGCGGGTCCCGGCCGCATGCACATGGCAGGCCGCGACCGTCCGCAGGGCAGGGCGGTGCGAGCGCGGAAGACCTGAAGCCAGCGTGGCCCGCGAAGGCATGCGAAATGTCCCACCGACCTCCAGATAATGACGAAGTGTCTATAAAATCGCAGGAATTAAATGGCTACCCTTTTGGTTATGGGCAGCGACCACGGGGGAGCGGCACTCGCCGACCCCCCGAGTTCACGCACGCAAACGGCGGTTCACCGCCCCGATCACGAGGTTCATTAAAGCTCATGCATGACTCGATCGCACCCGACCAGACCTCCCCGGCCACCCCGCGCACGGGCTCCGACATCGTTACCTCCCCCACGGCCCGCCGAGCCCTAGCGAGCTCTCGCATCATCGTCGGAGCCTACTTCCTGTGGGCTTTTTTTGATAAGCTCTTCGGTTTGGGTTACGTGGTCCCTCCTGAGGGGGCATGGATCCGAGGTGGCACCCCTGCCCAGGGCTTCATCAACCACATCGAGGGGCCTTTCGCTGGTGTCTTCTCAGTCTTCGCCAACACCGGCGGTGACGTGTTGTTCATGGCGGCACTTCTCGGCATCGGCACCGCGCTGCTCCTGGGAGTCGGACTGCGAATCGCAGCGGTGAGTGGCACGCTCCTCATGCTCATGCTCTACCTGGCCGAATTCCCTCTCATCAACGGAGGCACCAACCCGATCATCGATGACCATTGGCTGTTCGCCGCCATCATGATCACCTCAGCCCTTACTCTTGCGGGCGACACCTGGGGGCTGGGCCGCCGCTGGGCGGCGAAGGTAGGCGACGGATGGCTGCGATGAAAGACAAGGTTCGGCCAGCCCCCGCATCCACTGGACCTGCATCAGGTTCAGCTTCGCCTTCCGACCCGGTGCTCATTTATGACCAGGACTGCTCGATATGCACCGCCTTCGTGCGCCAGTTGGGCAAGCGCCTCCGCCCCTCGTCCGGACTGCAACTGACTGCTGCTTCTGATTGGGACGGCCCCGGGGCCGCATGGACGAGGCACTCAGTGGTCTTCTACGACCCGCGCGAGGACGCCTTCCATGTGGAGGAGCAGGCAATCGGAAGGGCACTCATGAACGCCGGACCCATGCTTGGAGGACTCGGCAACATCATTATTCACCGGCCTCTCAAGCTCTTGGCCAAGGCCGTATACCGCACGATCGCCCGCAACCGGCACAGTCTCGGCTGCCAGGGCATGTGCGCTGTCCCCCAACAGCCAGACCGCTCCTTCACACGCGGTATCCGGTCGGCTGTTGGCGAACTCTCTGTGCCGGGGGCGGAATAATGACCTCGGTGACGGCGGCGAGCAGCTGCGCATGGTGTGATCAAGCCATGAACACGACTAGCCCCGCCGTCACCGAGTCGATGACCACCACGCCCGTGTTGGGCTCCCCCACTCCGACTTCCCACACCGAGCGGCCCTTGACCACCGCCGACCGTTGCGACGCCTGCGGCGCGCAGGCGTACCTACGCGTGGTGCTCGCCTCCGGCGAGTTGCTGTTCTGCGCCCACCACGGCCGCGCCCACCGGGGCGCCCTTGAGCAGCAGTCCCTGTTCATCCAGGACGAATCGGCACAACTGAGCAGCCCGGACGCCAACTAGCCGTAAGCCTCACTCATGCTTGATCCACGCCCTCTGGCCGACTCGGCCAGAGGGCGTGGTAGTGGTGCACCGGGCCGTGCCCGTGACCGACCGCGAGTGCATCGGCGTGCGCCAGAGCCCCGGCCAGGTAGGCCTTGGCGTCTTGCGCCGCCGCCAACCAACTCTTCCGCTGCGGGCGCAGCGCCGCAATCGCCGAGGACAGCGTGCAGCCGGTGCCGTGCGTGTTGTCAGTGTTCACCCGGCGACCGGGCAGCAGCACCGTGCCGTCGGCGTCTGCGTACACGTCGGTGGCCTGCCCCACCAGGTGCCCGCCCTTGAGCAGCACCCGACGCGCCCCGGCATCCAGGAGCAGTTCGGCCTGGCGGCGCATCTCGCCGGTGTCCGTCGCCGGGGCTCGGTCCAGCAGGGCAGCGGCCTCGCCCAGGTTCGGGGTGATCAGATCCGCCCGGGTGCTTAGGCGCCCGACGGCGTCGATGGCCGCGGCGTCGAGCAGCCGATCCCCGGAGGTGGCCACCATCACCGGATCCAGGACCGTGTTGGCCAGTCGCGGCAGGTACTCCCCCACCGCCTCGGCCAGCTCGGCGGTGGCGAGCATGCCGATCTTGGTGGCGTCCGGGCGGATGTCCGCCAGCAGGGTGTCCAGTTGCAGGCGCACGAAGTCCACCGGTGCCGGGTGCACGCCGGTCACGCCGCGGGTGGACTGGGCGGTCAGTGCCGTGACCACGCTCATGCCGTAGGCGCCCAGCGCGCCCATGGTCTTAAGGTCCGCCTGGATACCGGCTCCGCCGGAGGGGTCGGATCCGGCGATGCTCAGCACCTTGGGTATCGGTGTGTTCATCGCGCGTCCTCCCAGGCCCGGCGCAGCGCACGGGCGGCCGCCCGCGGATCGTCCGCCAGGCAGATGGCGGAGACGACGGCGGCCCCGGCCAGTCCCCCGGCGCGCAGGGCGGGCAGGTCGGTGGCGGTGATGCCGCCGATGGCCACGCCTGGCAGCGCAATGTCCGCCACCAGGCGGCTGACGCCGTCGGTGCCGATGCCTGTGGGTGCGTCGGCCTTGGTGGCGGTGGCCCGGACCGCCCCGATACCCACGTGGTCGCAGGCGCCCTCCGCCTGCGCCGTAGCCAACTCATCGGGGGTGGCGGCGGACAGGCCCAGGTAGGCGTCGTCGCCGATGAGTTCACGCACCACGGCGGCGGGCAGGTCGCGCTGGCCCACGTGCACCCCCGCCACCCGCGCGCCCAGGCGCCTGGCCGCGAGGAACACGTCAACCCGGTCGTTGACGATCACCGGCACCTGGCGGCCTACGGCGTCGGCGAGGTCGAGAACCTGGGCGAGGAAGTCGGCACCGGCGGCTTGCTTGGCGCGCACCTGCACACAGGTGACACCACCGGCGACGGCGGCCCGGACCGTGTCGGTGACGGTGCGGCCGCGCGAGCGGCACTGGTCGGCGTCGGTGACCAGATAGACCCGCAGGTCGGGTGCCGGCCTCATGAGACCTGAATCCTGGCGACATCGTCACCGTCCAGCGAGTAGAGGGCGTCAAGCAGGGCGATCTGGAAGGAGCCGGGGCCCACGGCGGTTTCAGCGGCGATCTCGGCGGCCGCGCTGTAGGCGGCGTGGCACGCCGTGGTCGCCCCGAAGGCGTCAATGCCTGCGGTGCGCCCGGCGGCGATGAATCCGGCCACCAGTGCCCCCAGGGCGCAGCCGCCCCCGGTCACGCGGGTCAGCAGCGCCGAGCCGCCACCCACTCGGGCCACGCGTATGCCGTCGACGATGGCGTCCACCGGTCCGGAGACGGCGACGACGGCGCCGGTGCGCTCCGACACAGACCGGGCGGCGTCCAGGGCGGCCTCCACGGCGGCGGCGGTATCCACGCCCCGGCCCCCCGTACCGGAGCCTGCCAGGGCGATGATCTCCGAGGCGTTGCCGCGGATCACGGTGGGTCCTTGATCCAGGAGCCGGTGAGCGAGGGCAGTGCGATGCACCAGGGCTCCGACCGCAACCGGATCCAGCACCCAGGGCACGCCGGCCGCCCTGGCGGCAGTGGCGGCCTCCACGGCGGCGGCGCGCTGCTCGGGCTGGGGCGTGCCCAGGTTGATCAGCAGGGCGCAGGCGCCGGCGGCGAAGGGCCCGGCCTCCCCGGTGACATCCACCATGGCGGGTGCGGCCCCGGCCGCCAGCAGTACGTTGGCGGTGAAGTTCGTGACCACCGCGTTGGTTATGCAGGCCACTAACGGTCCGGTGGCGCGCAGGGCCTCCAGCACGCCCGCAGGATCTGGAATCGAGTCCGGATTCGCCGGGTGCTCGTGCGGATGGGTGTTGACGGACGCGTGCTGCGGCATGCGACATCCCTTCGTCAGCATTATCTGGACAGGTTCAACGGGTCTTCTCTCAGCCTGGCGGCACCCCGTGTCGTGAGCACCACGATAGCAAGCAGACGGCCGCCCCGGAACCGGTGAGTTCCAGGGCGGCCGGGCCGTGCACGGATGAAGCGGGCCGGCGTCGTCTCAGTCGTCCAGGTAGTCGCGCAGCACCTGGGAGCGGCTGGGGTGACGCAGCTTGCTCATGGTCTTGGACTCTATCTGCCTTATACGTTCGCGGGTCACCCCGTAGACCTTGCCGATCTCGTCCAGCGTCTTGGGCTGGCCGTCGGTCAGGCCGAAACGCATGGAGACCACACCTGCCTCCCGCTCGGACAGGGTGTCCAGCACCGCGTGCAGCTGCTCCTGCAGCAGGGTGAAGGACACGGCGTCGGCGGGGACGACCGCCTCCGAGTCCTCAATGAGGTCGCCGAATTCGCTGTCGCCGTCCTCGCCGAGCGGAGTGTGCAGGGAGATGGGCTCACGCCCGTACTTCTGCACCTCGACGACCTTCTCCGGCGTCATGTCCAGCTCGACGGCGAGCTCCTCCGGGGTGGGTTCGCGGCCCAGGTCCTGCAGCATCTGCCGCTGGACGCGGGCGAGCTTGTTGATGACCTCGACCATGTGGACGGGGATGCGGATGGTGCGCGCCTGGTCCGCCATGGCACGGGTGATCGCCTGCCGGATCCACCAGGTGGCGTAGGTGGAGAACTTGTAACCCTTGGTGTAGTCGAACTTCTCCACCGCGCGGATAAGACCCAGGTTGCCCTCCTGGATCAGGTCCAGGAAGAGCATTCCGCGGCCGGTGTAGCGCTTGGCCAGAGACACGACCAGACGCAGGTTGGCCTCCAGCAGGTGGTTCTTGGCGCGCTGGCCGTCCTGAGCCACCCAGTGCAACTCGCGCCGGTACTTGGCCTCCATGTCGTTGCCCTCGGTGGCCAGCAGATGCTCGGCGTACAGGCCCGCCTCAATGCGCTTGGCGAGTTCGACCTCCTGGGCGGCATTGAGGAGCGCGACCTTGCCGATCTGCTTGAGGTAGTCCTTGACCGGGTCCGCGGTGGCACCCGCGGTGACCACCTTCTGGGCGGGCTCATCACCCTCGTCGGAGTCGGATACGGTGAAGGAGCCGTCCTTGTTCTTGTCTCCCTTGGACTTCTTGGCCTTCTTGCCCGCGGCCTTCTCCGCCTCCTTCCGGCGGATGCGCTCCAACTCGCCGGTCAGCGCGGCGATGGAGGGGTTCATCTTGATGCCCTTGATGATCCAGCCACGAAAGATGAACCCGTTGTAGGTGAGGAACTCGCGGGCGACGACCGGTTCCTCCTCACCGGGGATGATGAAGCGGGGCACGGGGCCGTGCCCGTAGGGGGCCAGGGTGATGGGCTCATCCAGGGTGCCGTCACCGGAGACCTCCAGGCCCTCGACCACGGTGCGGCTGCGTACGAACAGGGTGGCGCCGGGGGCGAGCCGCACGTTCTTCAGCGCGGCAGGAGTATTGAAGGGGCGGCGCTTGGTGCCGTCGCCGTTCTCCTCCAAGGACACATCCAGGTAATAGTCGCGCAGCTCGGGGGCGGGGGCCTGTGTCTGCTCCTCCTGAGCCTCGGCGTCCTCGGCATCGGCCTCGTCCTGCGCGTCATCGTCCGCGGCGTCGTCATCGTCCGCGGCGAAATCGGCTTCGATGTCGTCCGCCTCGAGGTCGGTGTCCTGCGCGACCTCACGGGGCTCGTCGATGTCGTCAGCGAATTCGGTACGCTCCCGCATGTCGGTGGGAGTAGGAGCGACTGTGGAAGTAGCCACGGATTTCCTTTCGCGGAGCAGACGGTTCGGCTGAAGCAGGCGCATGGAGCCGGTGCAAGTCTACGCGAAGCCCAGGTGGGCCCTCCTGTGCGCTCAGCGCACCGGCGAAGACTTCGTTCCCGACTCGGCGACCACTACCAGCGGGAGGAGCAACGATGCGGACGCCCCGTCTATTCCCGCAGCGATCATCTAGCCTGGGCGCATGACCGATGTTGACGCCCTGCTGCCGCTCGTGCGCGGCGTCGTCGATGCCCGCCTGGAACGGGTGCTGGCGCGGATGGGTGCGCAGTGGCACGACCGGACTCCGCAGACGGACGCCCTGCTCGACGCCGCCGCCGAACTGCTGTCCGGAGGCAAACGCATGCGTGCCGCATTGGGTGCAGTGGGCTTGACACTGCCCGCCGCCGATGCCCGCACCGACGTACTGGGCGGCCCGACGGCGGCCAGGCTGGGTGCCGCCCTGGAGCTGTATCAGGCGAGCGCGCTGGTGCACGACGATGTCATCGACGCCGCCGACACCCGCCGGGGCCGACCGTCCGCGCACCGCCGTTTCTCCGCCCACCACCGGCAGGCCGGCTGGCACGGCTCGTCGGAGGACTACGGCATGAGCGCGGCGATCCTACTGGGTGATCTGCTGCTGTCGGCGGCATCCGCGGAGATGGGTGCCGCAGTCCGCCACATCGACGCCGAGGCCGCCCGCACCGCCCGGGACGCCTTCGACGCAATGACGGCGGAAGTGGCCTTCGGTCAGTTCCTTGATGTGCACCGGGAGGTGTTGCCTCTGCCCCCTCCCACAGACCTGCCCGTGGAGGCGGGCGCCGCCATGCGCGCGGCGGCGCTGGAGGTGGTGCGTCACAAGTCCGCCCGCTATTCGGTCATGTATCCGCTGCTGATCGGTGCTCTGCTGGCAGGCGCGGCCCCGCACGGCGCCATGTTCGCCGCCCTGCGGGTGTTCGGTGAGGAGATCGGCGTCGCCTTCCAGCTGCGCGACGATGTGCTGGGGGTCTTCGGGGACCCGACGCTGACGGGCAAACCCGCAGGCGACGACCTGCGTGAGGGCAAACGCACGGTGCTGGTGGCACTCGCCTGGCAGCGCTGCGACGATGCCGGCCGGATCCTGCTGACCCGTGTGTTGACGGGCTCCGGAGGTGGCACCGTGACAGACGCCGACGTCGAACGGGCCGCCGGGGTCATCCGCGACTGCGGCGCCCTGGCCGCCCTTGAGGAGGAGATCGCCGCGCACGCCGCCACCGGCCTGGACGCTTTGGCTACGAGCCCCAACTCATTGGATGCCTCCGCACTCGATATGCTGCACGGCCTGACCGAGGTGCTGACGGCCCGCCAGTACTGATCCCGAACACGGCTTCGGCACCGACCGGGGACGCGATGCCGGGCGCCGTTACGCACCACCTGCGCGCGGGCCCGTACACTCGGCACCGTGACCAAGGATCCCCTCATCGGCCGGCTGGTCGACGCTCGTTACGAGATCGTCGACCGCGTCGCCCGTGGGGGCATGGCGACCGTGTACCGGGCGCGAGACCGCCGTCTGGACCGCATGGTGGCGCTCAAGCTCATGCACCCGCACCTGGCGGAGTCTCCCGACTTCGTGGCCCGCTTCCGTCGCGAGGCCCGAGCCGCGGCGAGACTGTCCAACCCGGGGGTCGTGGCGGTGTACGACCAGGGCGGCCTGGACGGCGTCGCCTACCTGGTGATGGAGCTGGTCGAGGGCCCCAACCTGCGGGACCTCATAACCGCCGGACCGTTGACGGTACGTGAGGCGCTCGGGCTGACCGCGCAGGTGCTGCGTCCTCTCGGCGCCGCCCACCGGGCCGGCTTGGTCCATCGAGATATCAAGCCTGAGAATGTGCTGCTGCCCGCCGACGGCTCGGTGGCGAAGGTGGCCGACTTCGGGCTGGCCCGCGCCGTCACCGAGGTCGCCCAGACGACCACCGGGAACATACTGGGCACGGTCGCCTATCTGGCCCCGGAGCTGATCACCGCGGGCGCCTCCACCCCATGCGCGGACGTCTACTCGGTCGGCGTGATCCTGTACGAACTACTCACCGGAGTGCAGCCGTTCGCGGCGGACACACCCATCCAGATCGCCTTCCGCAATGTTCACGAGGACATCCCCTCCCCCTCCTACCGGCTGCCGGACCTGTCGGAACGGGTCGACGAGCTGGTGGCGGCAATGACGCGCCGTGATCCCGGATCGCGGCTGGCCGATGCAGACGCAGCCCTGTCGCGGCTGCGGGCGGTCGTGTCCTCACTGACGGACGCCGAACTGTCTGTCAAGCGCGGGGGCGCCACCGGTTCGGTACGCACCCAGGAGGTGTTGGCGGCCAACGCGGAGGCGGCCCGCACCGCCATGACATCCACGGACGGACAGGACGACGCTCCCGGTGCCGCTCAGACGCCCGCCGACGTCGCCACACCTGACGCGGGGCTGCGCACGGTCTCTCTGCCCATAGGTTCCATCGCCCCTGACGAGGCCGCCCGGGCCCATGACGGCACCACACGCGCTCTGCGGCGGGCAGAGCCGTCCCGCGAGGAAGACGCTCGTGCCACGCAGCCGGTCTCCCGACTCCCGGTGCGGCGTCCGCGCCGTCGGGCGCTGGTTGCAGCCGGAGTGCTGCTCGCAGTGGGCGGTGGGGGCGCCTGGTACTTCCTGTCCGGGCCGGGACGCACCGTGCCGGTGCCGCAAATCGTCGGAATGACGGCCGCCGACGCGCAGGCGCAGATCGAGGCGGCGGGGCTGGTGTGGGGCGCCCCCACCCGCGTCTATTCGGACACCGTGCCCGCAGACTCGGTGATCTCGTGCTCACCGGGAGCCGAAGCCCGGCTGCGCCCGGGCGAGGCCGTCACGCCGGTGATCTCCCGCGGTATTGAGCAGAAGAAGGTGCCCGATGTCGTGGGCTCCAGCGAGCAGGCCGCCGCCACTGCCATCACCGATGCGGGACTGTCGCTGGGCGCCGTAACGAAGACCTACTCCGACTCCGTCGCCTCCGGCATGGTGATCTCCTCCGATCCGCGGGCGGGCACAACGGTGAATCACTCCTCGGCGGTGGCGATCGTGGTGTCGTTGGGGCGTCAGCCCGCGACCATCCCGGATGTGACTGGCATGAGTGTGGCGGATGCGACCACCGCCTTGGAGGCGGCCGGTCTCACGCTCGGCACGCAGTCGGAGGCCTACTCGGACACAGTCGCCTCTGGACTGGTCATCTCCTCGTCTCCCGCCTCGGGCGCGCGGGGATACCACCGCGGCGACACGGTAGATGTGACCGTGTCCAAGGGGCCGGAGATGGTGAACGTACCCGATGTCACCGGAATGAGCCCGGAGGAGGCCAGCGCTGCTCTGAAGGACGCCGGGCTGGAGGCTGAGGTGTCCCGGATCATGGGCGGCCTGTTCAACACCGTCCGTTCCACCGAACCTGCGGCTGGCACGAGCGTGCGCAAGGGCTCGAAGGTGACAATCAGCGTGATCTGAGGCCTGCTCCGCGCCCCGGGGACCGCCTCAACGGTCAGTTGCGGAGCAACTCGGCGACCTCGAATGCCATCTCCAGTGACTGCTGATGGTTCAGGCGCGGGTCCACCAGGGTCTCGTAACGGCGGGCCAGTCCCGCCTCGTCGATGTGCTCACCGCCACCGAGGACCTCGGTGACGTCATCACCGGTGAGTTCCACGTGAATGCCCGCCGGCACGGTATCCAGTGCCCGATGCACTTCGAAGAAGGCGCGTACCTCCTCCATGATCGTGTCGAAGCGGCGGGTCTTGTAGCCGTTGTCTGAGGTGATGGTGTTGCCGTGCATCGGATCGGTGATCCAGGTGACCGGCCGACCGTCAGCCCGGACGATCTCCACCATCTCGGGCAGCACATCCCGGATGCGGTCCGCGCCCATGCGGGTGATGAGACTGAGCCTGCCGGGGTCGCCCTCGGGATTGAGACGATCGAACAGGGCGAGGAGTTCGTCACGCGTCGTCGTGGGGCCGATCTTCACGCCAACCGGGTTGCGAACCCCCTCAAGCAGGGCCACATGGGCGTCATCGGCCCCACGGGTCCGTTCCCCCACCCACAGGAAGTGGGCCGAGGTGTCGTAAAGGCGGCCGGTGCGGGAGTCCTCACGCGTCATGGCGTCCTCGTACTCCAGCAGGAGCGCCTCGTGGGCGGCATAGAAGTCGACCTGCCGCAGGGCGTCGAAGTCCACGCCGGCGGCCTCCATGAAACGCATGGCGCGGTCGATCTCCTCGGCGAAGGACTCGAAGCGCTTGTAGGCGGGATTGGCGGTGAAGCCGCGGTTCCAGGAGTGGACCTCGCGCAGGTCCGCGTAGCCGCCCATGGTGAAGGAGCGGATTAGGTTCAGGGTCGTACCGGCACGCAGGTAGGCGTCGACCATGCGTCGCGGATCGGGCACACGCGCCTCGGGCGTGAAGGCGTGGTCATTGACCGAGTCCCCACGGTAAGACGGCAGGGTCACCCCGTCACGGGTTTCCGTATCGGAGCTACGCGGTTTGGCGTACTGGCCGGCCATACGCCCGATCTTGATCACCGGCGTGGAGGCGGCATAGGTCAGCACGGCCGCCATCTGCAGAATCGTCTGCAGCTTGAGCCGGATATTGATGGCCGTGTTGTCATGGAAGGACTCGGCACAGTCCCCTCCCATGAGCACGAAGGCACGCCCCTGGGAGGCCCACACCATCTTCTCGCGCAGTGAGTCGACCTCGCCCGCAAAAACCAGCGGGGGACGGGTGCGCAGGTCCGCAGCGGCATCTGCGAGCGCCTGCGGGTCCGGGTAGCGGGGCTGCTGCGCGGCGTAGTGGTGCCGCCAGCCGGCCGCACCGCCGGGAACCTGGAGCTCGTTCATCATGGCGCCAGCATAGGCGAGTGCGGCTGACGGGAGATCCGCGCGCCGAAAGGTGGGACGCAGTGCACCTCGCCGAGCGGCCAAGACCGGATCAAAGCCACCTGCGGGGCCGGGCAGGAAATGCTAAGGGGCCGGTCGGACGCGATCATTGGCGTCCGACCGGCCCCTTAGCCGGGGCGGCGCGACCCCGTGTGCTCAGGCCTCGCCGTCGGCGGGTGCGGCGGGCTCCAGGTTCTGACCGAACTCGGCCATCAGGTCGACGAACCACTGCTGGGTAATGTCGAAGGGCTTGCCGCCGGCGATGCGGTCGAAGGCGATGGCGCCGAGCCGGTCGCCGTTCTCCTCGTCCTGGCCGATAACGCCGGGCTCACCGCGCAGCGCGCAGTCCACGGCAAGGTCACACATCTGCTTGATCAGGGCCAGGTCCTCCTCATTGGCAGCGGAGGCGCGCGAGTAGTAGCCGGACTTCTGCACCATGACCTTCTCGGCGCCGATGAGCTCGGCGAACTGGCGGGCGAACCACTGGCCGGGGTTGATGGTGTCGAGCTTGACGTGGCCGAAGGGGTCGCGCTGGACCTCCTCGCCCTTGGCCTCCATCTCCGCGATGATCTCGGGTACGCCGGCGCCCTCGGACAGGAAGATGTTGACATTGCCCTGCTCATCCATGATGGCCTTGAGGCGCTCGGCCTCTGCGGCGATGTCAAGCTTGGCCTCGGGTACGAAGACGGCGTGCACGTCCCAACGCTCCTTGGTAAGGCCCAGGGAGGGGGCCCACTGCCGGTCCTTGAGCAGCTCGTGGTAACGGCGGGCGGTCTCGGCGGTGAGGTAGCCGCAGTTGCGGCCCATGCACTCGTGGACGATCAGCATGCGCGGGTTGGAGCGGTGCTCGCCAATGACATTGAGGGCGAATCCGGCGCCCTGCTCGGCGGCGGTCCAGGCGCCCAGCGACTGGCGGATGGGGATGACGTCGTTGTCGATGGTCTTGGGCAGGCCGACGACGGTGAGGTCATAGTCGTGCTCGTGCAGGTAGGCGGCCAGGTCGGCGGCGGTGGTGTTGGTGTCGTCGCCACCGATGGTGTGCAGCACGTCCACGCCGTCCTCGCGCAGCCGCTCGGCGGCGAAGGCGAGCGGGTCCACACCCTCCTCAACCAGGCCGCGCTCGACCAGGTTCTTGGCGTTGGTGAGCTTGACGCGGGAGTTGCCGATCGGGGAGCCGCCGTACTGGCGCAGCACGCCGGCGTTCTTACGGCCGTCGTCGTCGATGACGACGTAATTGCCGGTGAGCAGGCCGTGGTAGCCGTACTGGTAGGCGATGATCTCAACCTCGGGGGCGACCTCGGTGTAGCGCTCGATGAGGTCGCCGACAGCGGCGGACAGGCAGGGGGCGAAGCCGCCCGCAGTGAGGAGGGCGACGCGACGGATCGACATCGGTTACCTTTCGTAGATGGTGGGGCTTGTCACGACCATCCTACCGGCCCACCACCCCCGCGCACCCAGAACCCTCACCCCAACCCGGACACCCGCCGAGTTCGGTAGAACTTACGTGCCGAGTTCGGTAGAAGTGACGCGCCGGAACCTTCCAAGGACAGTCGAGCTGCCGCCTTGGCGACCCCACTCGGCGATCACACACGCGTTATCATGGATGCGTGACACAGCGCACCGAACGGGGCTGGATCCGCTTCCGTCGCCACGCGGCGAGGCTGAGCCAACGCGAGTTCGCGGACCGCACCGGTGTCAGCCAACCACTCCTTGCCGCCATCGAGTCCGGCGCGCGCCGTCCGTCCGCTGACACACGGGAGCGACTGCGAAAGGCGTTACAGGTGCGCCCCTCAGTTCTGCTGCGCGCTGCGCGCAAAGAGGTCATCGCGTTGGCCGGTTCGCATGGATGCGAGGTTATCGGCGCGTTCGGCTCCGTAGCCAGCGGCGAGGATCGCCCAGACTCGGACATCGACCTGCTGGTCCGTTTTCCACCAGATGCGGACATCCGGATACTGCTGGAACTTGAGGAGGAGTTGTCAGATCTACTGACGGTGCCCGTCGACGTGATCTCGGTCGGCAGCGACCCCGCCACGACGACCGGAGCTTCCCAAGAAGTCCGCATCCCCGATCTGCTAACCGCACTCGGGCTGTCATCGGGCTCGACGTACCGTCCGGATTCCATCCAACACTCAAGCCATCCACCGCGGATTCGTACCATGAGCGCGGGTTCGCCGAGTACCTCCGGCTTCTCCTCAAGCAACTCCAGATAATCAGCAGAGATGACGACCGCGGCGAGGCCGTCACACCCGTACAGGATCCCGGGCTGAGACGGCTCCGCCTCGACCAGCCGCCACCTCGCCGCACATGGGCGGGCGGGGGCGGTCAGAAGGTCATCGCATTGAAGCGCTCCACCTGTTCCTTGATGGCAACCTCGGTGGGCAGGCGCTCAATGGATGATGCCCCGTAGAACCCGACTACGCCTGTAGTGTGAGACAGGATGTACTGGGCGTCGGCGGGCTCGGCAATGGGACCACCGTGGCACAGGACGAGGATGTCCGGTTTCACCTTCTTCGCCGCGTCGTGCATCGCCTGGATCCGGTCGGCGCACTCGTCGAGTGTGAGCGCCGTAGAGGCACCGATCGTGCCCTTGGTCGTGAGCCCCATGTGCGGCACCAGAATGTCGGCTCCCGCCTCGGCCATGGCCGTGGCCTGCTCGATGTCGAAAACATACGGTGAGGTGACCAGGTCTCGCTCATGCGCCTGACAGATCATCTCCAGCTCAAGGTCGTACCCCATGCCGGTCTCCTCGAGCTTTTGGCGGAACACCCCGTCAATTAGGCCTACTGTTGGGAAGTTCTGGACTCCCGCGAACCCCACGGCCTTGACCTCGTCGAGGAACTTGCCCATGACGCGGAAGGGGTCAGTTCCGTTTACACCGGCCAGCACCGGCGTGCGCTTGACCACCGGCAGGACCTCGCGGGCCATCTCCATGACGATCTGGTTGGCGTCGCCATAGGCCATGAGACCTGACAGCGAGCCGCGCCCGGCCATGCGAAAACGGCCGGAGTTGTAGATGACGAGGAGGTCGATCCCTCCGGCCTCAGCGGATTTCGCTGAAATACCAGTGCCGGCGCCGCCGCCGACGATCGGGTGCCCGGCGTCGACCTTGGCACGAAGCGCAGTAAGTATCTCTGTTCGGTTCATTGTGTGGTACCTTTCTGGTTGGGCGCCTGATGGCGTCTGCTGATGGCTCTCGCCGACGGCATATCAGCCTTACGCGAGAGCCGTGGATTCAGGACTGATTGCGGCTACGCCTCAGTACTGCTCTGGATCATCGAATGCAGCAGCCGGGCTGCCTCCGTGCCGAAGCCGGGATCGTTGATATTGAGTTCGCGCTCGACCAGCTCGACCGTGGAATTCCTGAACTCGGCGCGTACGGCGTTGAAGAGGGCAGCGTCAGCCTCGGGATCCCAGAAGGGAGTCCCCTCCTTGTCGATTCCGGATACACCTTCCAACGGGAGCATTACGGCTGTGGGGCCGACGGCATCAGTGACCTTGCGACCTATGCGGTGGCCGAGCTCTGCGTTCTCGGCGGCGGTGGTGCGCATCAGTGTGACCGTGGGGTTGTGCACCACGAAGGTCCGATCTTCGAACCGGTGGGGCACGGACTCGCGCGCTCCGAAGTTAACCATGTCGAGGGCACCTACGGATACGACTTGCGGGATACCCCGCGCCCCCGCCGCCTCCAACCTGTGCGGTCCCGCGCTGAGTACGCCTCCCCCACCAGGTCATCGGCCAGTTCCGTAGTTGTCAGGTCCAAAACACCCGCAAGTACGCCGTCGTGCGCGAGCTTCTCCAGCGCTCTGCCGCCGGAACCAGTCGCGTGAAAGACAAGGGTCTCGTACCCAAGCTCGGTCAACATCTCGCGAGCCTCGTCGACGGCGGGCGTCGTCAGGCCGAACATGGACAACGCAACGATGGGCCTGACTGCTGCGCTTTTCGTGGCACGACGGCTCTCGTACTCCCGTGCCATGCCGGAGACCGCCGCGGCCGCATTGGCGAAGATCTGGCTGGAGACCGAGTTGATCCCGGCTACGTCGACGACGGAGTACATCATCGTGATGTCCGTCTCGCCGACATAGGCAGAGGTGTCACCGGAGGCCATCGTGGACACGAGCAGCTTAGGGAAGCCAATCGGCAGCGCTCGCATCGCCCGGGCGGCTACCGAGGATCCTCCGGATCCGCCTGCGGCGAATACTGCATCGATCGCTCCGGCGGCCGCCTTGGCCATGACGACCTCGGCCGCACCGCGGGCCATCACCTCCATCGTTCATCCACGGTCCTCGTGAGTCTTGAGTTCTTCGAGGTCCTCGCCGGCCGCGGCGGCGACTTCGGCCGCGGAGACGTCGACATTCGCAGTAGAGAAGGGGCCGACGTCGATGGCGAGTACCTTGACGCCGAGGGCCTCAATACGACTGCACACCCACGAGCACTCGGGGCCCTTGGTGTCAAAGGTTCCGATAAGGGCGACTACCGCCATGCCGTCCTCCTTGACAGCTTGTAACCTGGTGAACGTTGTGGTTATCAGGGTACGAGCACGCCCCGGTTGAAAAATAGTCCATTTTCCCGGAAGTGGTCCATGGGCGCCTGTCTGTGTGAGGCGCCAGGGGTGGGCCATGCCGGTGTCTTGTCCGAAGTGTCGTCACCAGTGAAGGAGTGATTAAGCCGGCGACTAGAATCGACGCGGCGCGGGTTGCCCGTCTTTTGGGAGAGTGGCGCCGTCCAGGAGTCCCCGGATACAACGCTCTGTCCGACGCCCTCGGCGAGCTGATCGACGGAGCGCAGGTCCCCGCGGCTACGGTGCTCCCAAGCCAACGGTCGCTTGCGGCCGCGCTCGGCATCTCACGGGGCACGGTCGTGCGTGCCTATGAACAGCTTCAGGAATCGGGGCGACTCTCCTCTCACCGGGGCTCCGGCTCGGTGATCAGGCGCAGCGGCAACTTCGGCGGCCTCGAAGGACGCATGGCCTCATTCTCCGGTCGTCCTCTCGACCTTGATCTCTCCTCCGGCGCGCTTCCGGGTTCGCCGTTGATCGGCGAAGTCATGGAGGACGTCGGTCGACTTCTTTCAAAGCGGTATTTGGACACCTGGGGTACTTTCCCGCCGGCGTTCCGAAGCTGCGGGAGATGATCGCACTCCGCTATACGCAGTCGGGGGTTCCGACCCGCGCTGAGCAGATCATCGTCACTGCGGGCGCGCAGCAGGCCGTGTGGCTCGTGGCCAAACTCTTCGCGGGGCCCGGCACGACAACCATCGTGGAGGACCCCACCTACCGCGGGACGTTGGAGGCGTTCGGTGCCGCGGGCGGACAGCTGCGAGGCATACCGATGAAGCGGCACGGCCCCGACCTGGAGGCTCCTGACGCCGCCTCTGCCAATGCCGATCTGCTGTACACGGCAACCGCCGTTCAGAACCCGACCGGGCCGCATTACACACGGCGCGTCCGCGCCACCATGTTCGAGATTGCACGCAAACACGGTCTCCTTGTCATCGATGACCACTCGCAGGCGGATCTGCCCTGGCACCGGAATGAACCGCTGACCGGAATGGAGGCTGTAGCGGACGCCGATGAGCTGCTGATTGTGGGCACGCTGTCGAAATTGTTCTGGGGCGGCATACGGGTGGGATGGATACGCGGCCCTGTGCCGGTGATCGCCCAGCTCACGAGTCTAAAGAGCGGCATGGATCTGGGAGACTCGGTCCCCGACCAGCTTGCCGCCACGCTCCTGCTCCCGCGTATTCCCGAGCAACTGCGACTTCGGCGAGCCGAACTGACCGACGCCTACAAGCAAGTCGTGCGCCCGCTCAGCGAGGTTTGTCCGCGCTGGCGATTCCAAGCACCCGCAGGAGGATCAGGCCTCTGGGTGGACACGGCTGATGATTCAATGCGTCTAATGCGGCGTGCAGAGCGACACAACGTACGTCTGGCACCGGGACCGCTTTTCTCGGTCTCCGGAGGGTGCAGGATGTTCATCAGGCTACCCGTGCTACGCGATCCGGATCGACTGCGGGAGGCGCTCAACCTTCTGACAAAGTCTGAGGAGACAAGCTGCTCCTAAACAATGCCGGGACCCACCCGACCCACGAGACGCGGATGCGTTGCTGGGCGCATGCCCGTGGCTCCGGCAACCAGGATCCCCGGCATGAGTCAACCTACTGTCCGGATTCGGCACGAACGGCGTTGACCGACCAAGAGCTACCCAAAGAAACCGCATGATTCCAACGTTCTTGAAAACGCAGACCGGCGCGCCATCTCCGTTCGTGCCTATACTGGACACTTTGTGCGCTACGCGGGACCCGAAGGCCGACGCATACGAGAACGACACCGACGCGCCGTCGTCGCCCCGTCAACGGTAGACGTCGCTGCGATGGTCAACGGCAACCACCACAACCCGGTGTGCATCGTCATCGATTCTGTAGATGATGCGGTAATCGCCCCGTCGGGCACTGTGGAGCCCGGCCAGCTCAAAGCGCAAAGGCTTGCCGACGCGATGGGGATTGTCTCGCAATGGTCCGTAAAGAAACTCGACGATGGCGGTGACGACCTTCTCCGGATGCGAGCCCAGGTCGCGCTTAGCGCTTGCCGCAAGTGCGATCGCGTAGGGCACGGACTCACCCCTCAAGGAAGTCGAGCAACTCGTCCTTGCTGAGCGTCTCCACCCGCTGAGCACCCAAATCATCCACTCCTGCACGGATCCGCTCGATCAGCGCGGGGCGGCTGAGGATGTCGAGCGTCTCCTCAAGTGACCCCAGGTCGTCTGGAGAGATGACGACTGCCGCAGGGCGCCCGTGCCGGGTGATCGTTACGCGGCTGTGCTCCCGCTCCACCTGGCCGACGACCTCGGACAGGTGGTTCTTCACATCGCGCAACGGCATGACAGCGTCGGCCGACATAGCAACAATTGTAGCCACAACACCGGCGCGTGCGCGACTCATCCGCTGCACGGATACTTGACGAACCTATACATACAGGGTTGCATGTAAACATGCGTCGCACCGCAGCCGAGGCCGCCGAGACCCGCCAAGCCATCATCCGCTCCGCGCTGCACCGCTTTGCATCGGACGGCTGGGAGGCCTGTTCTCTAGTTGAAGTGGCACGCGGAGCCGGCGTGACTCGCGGCGCCGTGTACCACCACTTCGCCGGCAAGCATGACCTGCTCAATGCCGTTTTGTCAGACCAGTGGCACTTGCAGGGCGAAGCCCTCTTCGCCGCATTCGACGCCTCCGCTGCACCAGAGGCGCGGCTAACGATGTTTCTGGAGGACTACTTGCGCCGACTCGGCGAGGATGCCGCCTTCCGTGAACTCGCCGTGGTCACCGTCCTCGTAGCGCCCCAAGCGCCGACGCTCAAGTCCGGAATGGGGCAGAAGACAGCGGCTCTCACGCAATGGTCAGAGGATCTCACTCGGCTCCTGGCCGAGTGCGAGCCGCGGCTGCGCGCTCCTATTGATATTGCCCGCTTCGCCATCACGGCCTTCCTGCACGGTGCCACACTCACCGCGGCTCTCACGCCCGGGGATCTACCGGGGCCAGCGGATTACAGGGCGACGGCGCATGCCGCCGTCGCGGGACTGATCGCCGCAGCATCGCACTGACACCAAAACAGGAGTCCAAATGCGACCATCGTCCACCCGCACCCCCACCGACCCGCGCATGGCCGTCACAGTGGCCTGCGTGGCCCTTTTCACCGACATGCTCGTCTACGGGATTCTCATCCCGGTACTCCCCCTGCTTCCCGCCGTGACCGAAGCCGGCCCCACGGCCACCGGCCTGCTCTTCGCCGCCTATGCGGCCGCACTGGTTATCATCACGCCAATCGCCGGTCGAGCCGTCGACAGGCGCGGTCCCCGCGGACCGTTGCTCGTCGCCCTTGTTGGCCTGGCATGCGCATGTGTGTTGTTCGTGGTCGGAAGCCCTTACTGGCTGCTTCTGACAGCCCGAGCGCTACAGGGAGCCGCCGCCGGGTTGAGCTGGGTGGCCGGACTGTCACTGATTGCCGCAACCGTTCCCCTTCAACGGCGCGGAACCTACCTGGGACTGGCGATGAGCATGGTATCGGTCGGAGTTCTGGCCGGCCCGCCCCTTGCGGGATGGCTCGCTCGGCTCGGTGGGCACGCCGCTCCGCTCCTCTTCGCGGCCGCGCTACTGTTGATCGACGGCGTACTGCGGATTGCCTTCATTCGCCCGATCCCGTCACCCGAAGACGACCCCGCCACCGCCATGGACGTGTTGCGCACACCGGGCTGCCGACCTGTAGCCGCCCTGATTCTCATAGGCGCTGCTGTTACGTCCTGCATTGAGCCGATTCTCCCCATGCAATTGGCCGATGTGCTCGGAGTCGGTCCCACCGGCATAGGCCTGCTGTTCGCCCTGCTTACGCTCGTCAGCGCCTGCCTGAATCCAGTGGTCGGTGCATGTCTGGCCCATGTGGCTCCAAGGACGCTGGCCTGCTCGGGCGTCGCTTCAGCAGCCGCAGGTCTATTGCTGGTTGGAGTCGGCTCAGACCTCCCGGTACTCATCGCCGGGCTCATCTGTCTGGGCGCAGCAATCGCACTTCTGGTGGCACCGGCGAGCACACTGATCAGCCTTCAGGGAGCCATGGCCACCCCTCCCGCCATCGGCGGCGCCTACTCCCTGTACAACCTGGCTTACGCTTCCGGCCTGATCTTGGGACCCACACTCAGTGGCACGTTCACCGAGCAGGTCGGCTTCACGCGGGCCTGCTCGGCAATGGCAGCCGCTCTCGTCCTCACCGTTCCCATATTCATCCGATTGCCGCGCGATCTAGCGGTCACACCAGAGTGAAAGTGTCCAAATTCGGGACAAACGCGGTCGGCGCACGTGACGGCGCCCGTTGAAACCGCATGGTTTCAACGGTCTCGAGCACCCACAGGGCCTGGGCGGGCTTGTTTGTCCCGAATCTTGACAGTTAGTACTACTTTCAGTCGTCTTTCAATCGTCCTCGGGGCGCAGGTCGGCCTCGGATGCATCGCCCTCCGCCGCCGTCTCCGCCGGTTCCTCATCCTTCGCATCATCGGGCTCCTCAGGCGGCTCGGGGACCTCGACGTCTGGGGCGGGGCGGCCGCCGGGGGCCTGGACCGGAGCTGCAGCCGGCCGCTTGGCAGCCAGCTCCTCCAGCATTTCGTCGACAACCTCCTCGGCTGTCTTCTTCTCCGTGTCCATCGTCTTCTTCACGTCGGCGGCGTACAGGTCCACGTACTCCTGTCCGGACAGAGACATCAGCGCATACATGATCTCGTCGGTGATGGAGCGCAGCACGAAACGGTCGTTCTCCAGGCCCTTGTAACGGGAGAAGTCCAGCGGCTCACCGATCACGATGCCCACCCGATGCCGGGTGGAGGGCACCACCTGGCCGATGGGCTGGGCCAGGTTGGAGCCGATCATCGCCACGGGGATCACCGGCGCCCCGGTGGCCAGGGCGACGCGCGCCACTCCGGTCTTGCCCCGGTACAGGCGCCCGTCGGGGCTACGCGTGCCCTCCGGATAGATACCGAACAGCTCTCCCGAGCGCAGCCGATCAATGCCGGCCTGCAGCGCGGCCATTGAGGCCTTGCCGCCGGAACGGTCCACCGGGATGGTGCCGACGGCGGTCATGAAGTTCTTAACCGCCCAGCCCTTGATGCCCTTGCCGGTGAAGTAGTCGGACTTGCCGATAAAGGCAACCTCACGGTCCACCAGCAGCGGCAGGAAGAAGGAGTCGATCACCGCCAGGTGGTTCGAGGCCAGGATGGCGGCGCCCTCAGCGGGGATGTTCTCCTCACCGCGGATCCAGGGCTGGTAGAGCATCTCCATGGCCGGACCGACGGCGGCCTTGATACCTCGGTAACCCAATGTGGGACCTCCTGTGCTGCGGCGGGCGGGAAGTCGCCGGGCCGTCCGGGTACGCCCGCCGGGCGTGTCCGCGGCTGGATCGGCTGCTCACGGCAGTCTAGCCTCGCAATGTGCCCTTAGAAGCGCTCTCGCCCCGTTCGTCCATGACCGGCGCCACCGGCTACTTAGACGACGGCTCCCCACCGGCGCGCACAACCCGCCACATTCAGCCATCTTTCGCGGATATGGGCACGCCCCTGAGCCAGGTGACCTTCGTCGTCGTCGATCTGGAGACCACTGGATCCGGCCCGGGCGCGCATGCCATCACCGAGATCGGTGCCGTTAAGGTATGCGGCGGTGTGGTGGATTCGGAATTCTCCACGCTCGTAAATCCGGGCGCCGCGATTCCCGCACAGATCACGCTCATGACCGGCATCACCAACGCGATGGTGGCCGACGCCCCTACGGTCGGGCAGGCACTGGCCGCCTTCCTGCAGTGGGCGCAGCTGCGAGGGCCGACGACGGTGGTGGTGGCCCACAACGCCAGCTTCGACCTCGGTCATCTGCGTGGAGCCGCCCACTGCTTGGGCCTGGACTGGCAGGAGCCCGAGGTGGTTGACACCCTGGCGCTCGCCCGACGGGCCTGGAGCCGAGCGGATGTGCCCAACCATAAGCTGGGCACACTGGCGGCCTTCGTGGGTTCCCCCACCTCTCCCACCCACCGGGCCCTGGATGATGCTCGAGCCACTGTGGACGTGCTGCACGCCGCCCTGGAGACCCTGGCCCCGCTCGGAGTCACCCACCTGGAGGACCTGGCCAGCGCCACCGACCCGGTCCCCTCTTCCCGCCGCCTCAAGAGCCGCCTGGCCGACGACCTGCCCGCCGCACCCGGCGTGTACCAGTTCGTTTCCGCCTCCGGGCAGGTGCTGTATGTGGGCAGCGCCGTGAATCTGCACCGGCGGGTGCGCTCCTACTTCACGGCTGCGGAGAAGCGCACCAAGGTGGCCCGGATGCTGGATACGACTGTGGCCGTGCGGGCGATTGAGACGCCCACCGAGTTGGAGGCGCGGGTGCGCGAGCTGCGACTGATAGCCGAGCTGGACCCGCCGGTCAACCGGCGTTCCCGCGCTCCGCAGCGCCGCCCCTGGCTGCATCTGGTCTCCACCCCGCACCCGCACCTGGCGCTGACCCGTGCGCTACCGCTGGAGGAGGCGGGCGGCGCCGTCGGTCCCTTCCCGTCTCGCAAGGCAGCCCTGGAGGCGCAGCGGGCCGCGGAGTCGGTGCTGCGCCTGGACGCCTGGGACGGACGCTTGGCCCGTGCGGTGCGCCGCTCCGACTCCCCCGCCGACGCCGCAACCGCCGCCCGTGCCCTGGCCGGTGAGATAGACCTGGTGGCCCTTCCGCTGCTGGAGCGGATCGGGGAGTTGTCCGCCGCGGAGCACTACGAGGAGGCGGGAACCTGGACCCGCAGGCTGCGCGCCCTGCTGCTGGGGGTCTGGCGGGCGGAGAAGGTCAGACCATTGCTGGTCTGTCCCCATCTGGTGGCGGCCCGACGGCGGGAGGGCGGCGGCTGGGAGCTGGTTGACGTGCGTTGGGGGCGCCTGGCCGGGTCGGCCCTCACCCCGCCCGGAGCCGACCCGCGCCCCACCATCGCCACTGTGCGCGCCACGGCGCAGGTGGTGGACCGGCCTGCGCGCGTGGGAGCGGACACGAGCGTGGAGGAGACGGCGCTGCTGGCCGACTGGGTGCTGGATAGCGGAGCACGGCTGGTTGAGGTTGCGGGGGTCGACGGCGATGCCACGGCTGCGACCGAAGGGAACAGGGTTTCACTGTCCTGGCCGATAGGGTCCGCTGTGAGGCACCGGCGTGTCATTGATGCCGAGGTCTGAACCGTTCGGCGGGGCGTGAGGCATCCGCCCCGGTGCCCGGCACATCGGTCGGTCTTCAGCCGGCGGGCGTGACCGAGCCGCGGCGGGCCCGCAGTGCCTTGGTCACACCCTCCTGCAGGCTCATCGGGTCAAGCGGCCGCGGCACCACGACCTCGGCCTTGGCCCAGGCGGCCAGCCAGTCGTCCTGGGGACGGGCGGTCAACAGCACCACCGGGGGCCGCCGGTCCAACTCGGTGAACAGCTCATGGGCCAACCCCATGCCGCCAAGTTTCTTGGTCTCGGCGTCCAGCACCAGGGCGGCGAAGGGGGCGACGCCGGCCTGGTCGCGGTCCTTGATAGCCAGGCGCACGCCTTCGGCGGTCGCGGCCTCGGTCCACGTGACCAGCGGCATGCCCTTGGCCGGGCGACGGCCCACGCCGTCGATCACCTGGCGGCGCACGGTGGCGTCATCGGAGAAGACGAGGAGGTCGAGGGTGGCGACTTCTGCCTGGTCGGTCATGCGGTCCTCCAGTGGACGACGGGGCTTTAGCGCTCAGTGTAATCGCGCCACCGGGGTGCGTCGCACTCTTCTGTGCCGACCAATCGCCGTCTACGATGAGTCATGTCTAGGACTTCAGTCTCACTCATGAGTCTGTCGCCCTGCAACCGTCAGCATTCATCAGCGACGTCTTCACCGACAACGCGCTACGCGCGAGGCAGGACCACCATGACCACAACCACCGACACCGCCGTCCCGAAGTACACCCTCCCCGGGCTCCCCTACGACTACGCCGCCCTGGAGCCGCACATCTCCGGGCGGATCATGGAACTCCACCACGACCGCCACCACGCCGCCTATGTGACCGGCGCCAATGCCGCCTTGGAGCAGCTGGCCGCCGCCCGCACCGACGGCGATTTCGCCGCCATCAACCTGTGGGAGAAGAACCTCGCCTTCAACCTGGGCGGACACATCAACCACTCGATCTTCTGGAAGAACCTGTCCCCCAGTGGGGGCGGCGAGCCCGCGGGCGAGTTGGCCGAGGCCATCAAGGATTCCTTCGGCTCCTTCGCCGCCCTCAAGCAGCAGCTGAACGCCGCCGCGCTGGGTATCCAGGGCTCCGGCTGGGCGGTGCTCGCCTACGATTCGGTCTCCGGCCGGCTGGTCACCTTCCAGCTGTTCGACCAGCAGGGGAACGTGCCCGTGGGAACGATCCCGCTGTTCCAGATCGACATGTGGGAGCACGCCTTCTACCTCGACTACCTCA
>NZ_JAUMUL010000123.1 GCF_030530635.1 Actinomyces sp. | reverse complement strand
GCCACCGCCGCCCAGGCCCAGGCCGAGGCGGAGGCCATCGCCGCCCGCGGCCGCGCCGAGGCCGAGGCCGTGCGCGCCGCCGGTGAGGCGGAGGCCAAGGCCATGAGCGACAAGGCCGACGCCCTGGCCAAGTACGGCCGGGCCGCCACCCAGCAGATGATCCTGGACAAGGCGCCGGAGATCGCCCGCGCCCTGGCCGAGCCGCTGGGCAGCGTCAAGGACATGTCGATCATCTCCACCGAGGGCGCCTCCGCGCTGCCCAAGGCCGTGGCCGGCAACGTCGAGCAGCTCGACGCCGTCATGCGCTCACTGACCGGCACCAGCCTGACCGACATGATGCGGCGCTTCGGCGGCGACGGAGACGACCCAGCCGCCTGAACCGACCGACCACCACACCACCCCCTGCGCCGAGGTCGGTAGATCTTACGTGCCGAGGTCGGTAGATGTGGGGGCGGAACCCGATCACGTACCCGGGGTCCGCCCCCAACAGCATTCCGCAGTCGCAGCCGAGAGTCGGCTTCTACTTCTGGAGCGCCGCTTTACCGATATGCCATCCGACCCCGGCCGATATCACGGGTGGCGTCGTCGTCGACTCTGAGAGACTGCCGCCATGACGTCACCGAACCACGACACCACGCCCGGGCAGCGTCCCGCATCCCGCAGCAACCCGATCATCGTCACCCTGCTGCTCTGCATCGCGATCCTGCTGGCCGTCATCGCGATTATTCTGGTGGTGCGACCAGGTCGGTCCAACACCAGCGCCCCGGAGCAGGTGAGCGCCCAGGCCCCGACCGCCGCTTCAGGAGAGCCGACGACGATCGAGACTGCCGCGCCGTCGCAGACCGATGCCGAACTGCTGGAGCTCATGCACGGCGAGGTCAGGCGCAACGCTGACGACTCCCAGGCCAAGGGCAAGGTTGACGCTCCGGTGGTGATGGTCGTCTACTCCGACTTCGCCTGCCCGTTCTGCACCAAGTTCGCGCAGGAGGTGGAGCCCGAGCTGGCGGACCTGGTTGACGATGGAACGTTGCGTGTGGAGTGGCGCGACCTCGCTCAGATCACCGCGACCTCGCCGCTGGCCGCGCAAGGGGGCATCGCCGCCGGAAACCAGGGCAAGTTCTGGGAGTTCCACGACGCCGTCTACCGCGCCGCCGACCCGACCGACCACCCCGAGTACACCGAGGACTCTCTGGTCGCCTTCGCGCAGGAGGCCGGCGTGCCGGATCTTGAGAAGTTCCGCGCAGACCTGAAGGACGCCGCCACCGTACAGGCGGTCGAGGACGCCAAGCAGCACGCCTATAGCCTCGGCATTCAGGGCACGCCCTTCTTCATCATCAACGACGCCTACGTGAACGGGTACGCGGACGCCGGCTACATGCGTAACACCATTCTCAACCAGGCCGCCGCGGCCAGGTGACAGCACCCGCCGTTCCCGAGCGGAGTCATCTGAGGAGTCAACGCATCGTATCGGCCGAGCCCAGCTTGTAAGGCCGGCCGATACGGTGCGTAAATTCAACCCGCCTCGGTGTTGGGGAGCTTGAGCCCGGAGCGGGCCGATGTCGATGCGGACCGAGGTTGGTCTCCCCGAAGACAACTGTCACAATATGCCGGTAGATCCCCGCACAGTCGGAGTCGACCGACTGAGACACAGGCGCCGTTGCCGCGTGCCGCGGGAGGTCCTCGCAAAACATACCGACATATGAGCAAACCAGGAGAACAGCTATGGCACTGAGCATCGGCGTCGATGTGGGCGGAACGAAGATCGCCGCTGGAGTGGTCGACGAGGACGGTGCCGTGCTGGCGACCGCCCGCCGCGACTCCCCCGCCACCAGCCGCGAGGCCATCTTCACCACCATCGCGGACCTGGCTAATGAACTCGCCGCACAGCACGACGTCGAGACCATCGGCGTGGGCGCGGCCGGATTCACTTCCTCCGACCGCAACACCATGGTCTACGGAACCAACCTGGACTGGACCGGAGCCCGCATCGCCGATGAGATCGCAGCCCGCACCGGTAAGAAGGTCGTGGTTGAGAACGATGCCAATGCGGCCGGCTGGGCGGAGGCCCGCTTCGGCGGCGGCAGGGGTGCCAAGAACGTCCTGGTGGTGACGCTGGGTACGGGCGTGGGGGGCGCCGTCATCATTGACGGTCGACTCGTGCGCGGTGCCGCCGGTTTCGCCGCCGAGATCGGCCACATCAACGTCGTCCCGGACGGGCGTCCCTGCGGCTGCGGCCAGCGCGGCTGCCTGGAGCGCTACGGCTCCGGTACGGCACTGGGGGTCAACGGCTGGGAGCTGGCCAAGTTCCGGCCCGACTACGCCGCCCGCATCATTGAGCTGTCGGGTGGGGACCAGAACCGGATCTCCGGGAAGGCGGTCACGGCAGCCGCCCGCGAAGGCGACCCGGCCGCCCTGGAGTGCTACGCCCGCCTGGGCAGCGCCCTAGGCCTGGGCCTGGCCGACCTGTGCGCCGTGCTCGACCCCGAGGTGATTGTGCTGGCCGGGGGCCTGACCGAGGCCGGCGACATCCTGCTGGACCCGGTGCGCGCGAGCTTCGCCGAGCACCTGACGGCACGCGCCCACCGTCCCGAGATCAAGATTGTCATCTCCTCTTCAGGTCAGGAGGCCGGGCTGATCGGCGCCGCCGACCTCGCCCGCCAGGACTGATCCGCCTCTGAAGTACGCGTGCCCGCCACACGTACGCGTCTTGGAGCTTTCCCCGGGTCTGGCAGTCGGAAATCCCCAAAACGCGTACGCGAGAGCACAAGTCGCACGTGAGACGGGAGACCGTACGCCAAGCACCGGCCAACAATGGCGGTGATGCCGACTCGGCCGACGCACATGTGCACACAAGGGGCTCTTCTGGTTTGAGGGTGTGGTGGTACTGGCCAGGGCTGCCGGTGGCCAAGTGCAGTCGGGTCTGGCGTGGTGAGTCGGCGCGGCTCATCGCGCCCCTCACCTCGTAACATGCCGGCCAGCGCACCCACAAACTCAAGACACACCGGCCACGACAGCCACCTGCACGAAGAGCTGCTTTGGGTGGGTTGGGGTTGTTCGAGGACGTGGGTTAGCCGTCGACGACGCGGGTTGGCCCTCCAGGATGCCGCCCTGGAGGGCGTCCTCCGGCGGTCAGCCCACGTTCTGGAGGTTTAACCCGCGTCGTCAACGACCGCCCGGCCGGCGGCGAGAGCGTCCCTACCGGCCCGACGACGTCCTTGTACGCCCGAGCACGACCTGTGCTGGTCGAACACGTCCTCGTGAGCC
>NZ_JAUMUL010000122.1 GCF_030530635.1 Actinomyces sp. | reverse complement strand
TCATGACAGTAGGTCCTCTCAATCAGGGCTTACACAGACCATTGAACACGCCCTCCCGGCCACGAGTTCGCGGTCGTCGATCGAGACGACCACCCACCTGCCGCCCAGCCCGGCGGTGACGAGTCGGGTGGCCCGCCCTCCTTATTGCCCGGCCCCTGACCACCCGTGCCCCGGGGCGGGGGTCCCGGCCGCCGCCGTGTTCCTGGCCGAAACCGCGGGTAGAACCTTCCCCCACCGGCGCCCACCTGGCCTCATACGCCGGCCTGACACCAGTCACCCGGCGGTCGGGGTCCTCCATACGGGGCGAGGTGCGTCTCCCACGCGGGCAATAAGCGCCTCAAGCCAGCCATGTTCCTGTCAGCCTTCGCCTCACTGCGCTCCGACCCCGCATCCCGGGCCTACTACAACCGCAAACACGCCCAAGGAAAACGCCTTAGGCCAAGCCGTACTCACCCTCGCCCACCGCCGCTTGACAAACCACATAGGGACACCCCCGGTACCCTCGGCTCCGCCCGGAGCCCACACCTTCCCCAGGCCAGCCGGCCCAACCGCAAACAACCACACACCCCTAGGTCGTGTTATGTGAGTCGTTTGAGCCAGTGGTCGATGCTGGCGGTGTGGGTGGTGGCTTGGTAGCGGACGGCGAGTTTGTCGTATCTGGTGGCCATGGCCCGGTTGTGCTTGAGCTGGCTGAAGCACCGCTCCACAGCGTTGCGGTCCTCGTAGGCCACGGGGTCGAAGGCGGGCGGCGTGCCCGCTGCGCTGCCGCGTCGGCGGTGGTTGTCGGCCAGCACCATCTGCGGGCGCGGGCGGGGCCTTCCCAGTCCCGGACGGGCCATCCGGATCTGTGTTCCAGTATGGGGATCATCATCGGGCAGTTCGCGATCTGTCCTGCGGTCAGCAGCCGGGCCAGCATGCCGCAGGGGTCCGGCAGGTGGTGGAGTCCACTGACACTGGCCAGCCGGTTCTTGCGGTCGGCGTCGGCCTTGGCGACCAGCGCGGCCTTGATGCGGGCCTCCACGCTCCATCCGGCTGCCTGCCACCCCACCCACTTACCCAAAACGCTAGGCCGAGGTCGGCACCTCTTCGGGCTCGTCGTCGGCTGCGGACGCGGACGAGGCGTCGCCCGCCGGACCAATGGATGGCAGCCACACGCGGACGGCGAGGGCGAAGCCGATCAGCGCGGCAACGGTGACCGCGACCCCGAGCACCCCGGAACCCGTCGCCGAGAAGGCCACGTATCCGAGCAGCGCCGCGCCCGCGCTGGCACCCGCATAGGGGAGCTGCGTGTTGACGTGGGTGATGTGATTGCAGCCCGCCCCGGTGCTGGACAGGATCGTCGTATCCGAGATCGGGGAGCAGTGGTCGCCCCACACGGCGCCCGCGAGCACGGCTCCGAACGCGGGGATCAGCAACTCGCCGCCGCCAGCGACCGCCCCCATGATCTCTCCGGCGATCGGCAGGAGAATGCCGAAGGACCCCCAGGAGGTGCCGGTGGCGAAGGCCATGGCGCCGGCGATGACGAACAGCATCGGGATGAGCCAACGGGCCGAAACCTGCGCCGATTCGACCAGTGAGCCCAGGTAGGCCCCCGTACCGAGCTCGGCGATCAGCGAGCCGAGCATCCAGGCGCACAGGAGGATCTTGATGGCCGGCAGCATCGAGCGGGCGCCCTCGACCACGCCCCGAGCGGCCGTCTTAGCCTCGAAGATCGGGTCTTCGTGCGTGAAGTGGAAGTAGTAGAAGGCGGCGGTTGCAAGCCCGAGGAGGCCGCCGAGGTTGAGGGACAGGGCGACGTCGGTGCTGGCGAGCACTTCGAGAATGGACCAGGAGCCGGACGCGTGATGCCCCGTCAGGAGGATGCCCCCGACCACCCCGGCGACCAGGACGACGAAGGGCACAATCAAGGCGCGCATCGCGCCCGGCTCGTGCCGCGGCAGGGAATCGGTGAGCTGCCCCGGGATCTGCTCATCGGGCGCGTACAGGCTGCCCGTGGAGATGGCGCGGCGCTCCTCACGGCGCATCGGACCGAAGTCGATCTCCAAGACGACGGTCACCCACAGCAGTATCAGCGCGGCGATCGCGTAGTAGTTCATCCCCGCGGAACGGAGGAACGCGCCGGCGTCGGAGACTTGGATGCCGAGGGTGGCCACGATCGGCCCCATGATGCCGATGATCGAGGCGCCCCAGCTGGAGAAGGGGGCAAGGACGGCCACGGGGGCGGAGGAGGAGTCGATGAGGTAGGCGAGCTTGGCCCGCGAGACCCGCTGCCGATCGGAGACGGGGCGGGCGACCTGCCCGACGGCCAGGGCATTGAAATAGTCGTCCACGAAGATCGCGGTCCCCAGTGCCGCCGCGAGGATCTGGGCGCCGCGTCGGGTGCGGACCCGGGTCATCGCCCATTCGGCGAAGGCCTGGGTGCCGCCGGACATCAGCACCAGGGAGGTGATGACCCCGAGCGTCAGCAGGAAGGCCAGGATGAGCACGTAGTAGGCGTTCAGCGCGCCCTGCGACCAGAAGATCTGAGAGAAGGCCTCCCAGATCTTGGTGACGGTCCCGATGATGCCGCCGTCGGCAATCAGCAGGGCGGCGGCAACAATGCCCACAGCCAGGGAGGAGATGACCTTCTTCGTCACGATCACCAGCAGGATCGCCAGGAGCGGCGGGATGAGGGACAACACCGGGTAGGACTCGATCATCAGCAGTTCCGTTCGTCGCATGCGGGGCGGCACCAGGCTAAGGCATGGTCCGTCCGTGTATGTGGGGCCCTTGCGTCTATTCCCGCCATGAGCCCGCCCCGGCCGCGGGGCATCTCACGTCGGCGCGGCGGGGAGTGCGGCGTCGTCGTCGGTAGCATGAGGTACCCAACGAGCACACCCGGGAGGACCCATGCCTGAGCCCATCAAGCTCATCGACCGCGTCCAGGCGATCAACTGGAACCGGCTCGTCGACGACAAGGACCTGGAGGTCTGGGACCGGCTCACCGGCAACTTCTGGCTCCCGGAGAAGGTGCCGCTGTCCAACGACGTCCAGTCCTGGGCCACCCTGAACCAGGCCGAGCAGAACATGACCACGCGAGTGTTCACCGGGCTGACCCTGCTGGACACCATTCAGGGCACGGTCGGCGCCGTCTCCCTCATCCCGGACGCTCGCACCCCGCATGAGGAGGCGGTGCTCACTAACATCGCCTTCATGGAGTCGGTGCACGCCCGCTCATACTCCTCGATCTTCTCCACCCTGATCTCCACCGCCGAGATCGACGAGGCCTTCC
>NZ_JAUMUL010000055.1 GCF_030530635.1 Actinomyces sp. | reverse complement strand
CATGGTGGCGGTCTGCTTTCTGAGAAGTTTGGACTATGACACCCAAAGCGTCTCAAGAGCAGGCCGTCCTAACCCTTACCCTCTATGCACGTGTCGCGAATCACCCACACCCCCTATGAATAACCCTCCAGATGTTGATTGGGAATGGAGACTCGCCGAGTATGTGACACTCCACACCTGGCCGTCAATCATCCGGTCGGCTAATCCGAAGGGAGGAGTATCGGCTGTGCAGAGTCCCTGGGGTCGGCCAAGTTAGCGACCATGACGGCCTTAATGGTGTGCATGCGGTTCTCGGCCTGGTCAAACACCATAGAGGCCGCGTACTCGGTATGCGTGATGCGCGCACCGGCGCCATCAGCGGGCGCCGGGTATTTGCGGTGAACGGCGAGCCCATGGGCAGCGCCAAAGGAGCCGACGGCGAGCCCCCGCACATGCGCATGGCCCTACGAATCGGCATTGGGAGCCTGTTTCACGGTTCTTCGTCTTTCTGGGTGTGGCGGTGGGGTACCCACCGGCCCCCGACCAGCCAACCCCACCAACGCACCCACAAACGCGAAGAACCCGTTTCACCCCTAGTACCGTGAACGGCGGAACCGCCGACGTCCGTATCGGTCAAGTTCGGCCGAACACCCGGCACCGTCTGCTGCGGTGGAGCCAACGGCAAGCCCTGTCTCAGACCGCGTCTCGTGTGACAGGGCAGGTCATGCAGTGGGCCCCACCCCGGCCCCGGACCAGCTCCACGCCAGGGGTCTCGATGACCTCCACACCCGCCCGCCGCAGCACGTCGTTGGCGCTCTGGTTGTGGGCGTAGCCGATGACCCGCCCCGGAGCCAGGGCGACGACGTTGCAGGAGTCGCGGGACAGCTCGCGCAGCGCCTCGGCCTCGTCGGACATGTCGGGACTGATGACCCTGAAGGCGTCGATACCTGCGGCCCGAGCCAGGACGGCGTCCATGTCGCCGCCGTCGTGGACAGTCACCCGCAGAGCGGAGTCCTTGGTGGAGCCGTAGTTGGCGCCGGGCTCGATCTCCACGGTGGTGACGTCGTTGAAGCCGGAGAAGCGCAGGTAGGTGTCGGGGGCGACCATGGTCATGAGGGTGTCCAGGTGCATGACGGCGTCGAGCTCAGTGTAGAAGGCGCGGTCAGGCATGTGTATGCCGATGACTCGGTCGGCGACGCCGTCGGCGAACAGGCGGGTGGCCAGGCGCTCCACGCCCGCGGCCGACGAGCGGTGGGTCAGCCCCATGACCAGGGTGCGGTTGCCCAGCACCTGGAAGTCGCCGCCCTCGACGGTGGCCGGGGAGGCGCCGTGCGGCTCAACCCACAGTGGGCCGCGCTCACCCGGCGTCCGGTCCGACGACGTCGCCCCTCCCCCGCCCGGAGCCGGAGCCAGGCCGACACGGTCGGCGAAGGCCGGGTTGAAGCGGTAGACCGCCTCATAGTTGACGGCCTCGCGGCGGCGCGGGGCGAGCGCCATGGTGTTCACCGACACACCCCCGTACAACCAGGCCGAGGTATCGCGGGTGAACAGGTGGTTGGGCAGGGGGGTGACCACGAACTGTCCCTCCAGGGTGGACAGGTAGGTGGTGGCGAACAGGGTGGCGGCGTCGGCGGGGTCCAAGCGCTCGCGCAGCTCATCGCGGGTGATGCCAGCCAGGAGGACCTCGGCCAGTTCGGCGTCGGGCAGGCCGCCCAAGAAGTCGATGAGGACCTCGGAGGTGGACACTCCCACCGCCTGCGGGCCGACCGTCTCCTCCAAGACCAGGTGGCGGGCCTCGGGTACAGCCAGGGTCTCGGTCAGCAGGTCGCGGAAGTCGTGGACGATGACGCCCTCGGCGCGCAGGATCGCGGTGAAGGCGTCGTGCTCGGCCTGGGCGCGGGCGATGTTCAGGGCGTCGTCGAACAGCAGGGAGCCCGCGTTGATCGGGGTGATGCGGGCGATCTCCCGCCCGGGCCGGTGAACGATGACCTCGCGCAGGCGGCCCGTCTCAGAGTCGACGCGGCCACCGCCGGCCGAGCGGGGAATGACCGTGCGGTCGGCGGGGGCCGGGGCGGTTTGGGGGCTCTGCGTCATGAGCGTCATGGACACAGGCTAGCCGGGTCCAGCGCCGGGCGTGTGCGCGAGCACTGTGAACCGGGCATTGTGCGCGCCGTAAGCGGACGCGCCTGCACTCACGAAACGCGCGCACATCTGTGCGCCGGCGGGCGCGCACCCTCATGGGCGACGCTCATGTGTTTCTGCGACGGCCTGCTCCACCGGCGTCCGCCGGCCTCGTAGGCTACTCGCTGAGGCCGAGCCGGCTCGCCGCGTCACCTAGGGAGAATGTCCCGGCATCGCCGCTTCCAGCAACGCCGTCAGAAACCGGAAACACACCCTGATCCGCCGAGGTCAGGAACACATCCCCATCATCGGAAACTCTGACGAAGATCGCATACTCGCCGCCGGACGCCATCTCAACCGACTCGGCCGTGCCAGTGCCCGCCGGGATCTCCAGAGTGACAGTCTTGTCTCATTGAAACTGGGATCGCTAGCGAGCACGTCCCCATGGACGACGTCCCAGGTTGTGTCATCGATGACGCTCGTCTCGACGTCAGTCACGCCGATGCGTAGCGCATAATCGGAGGCGGACTCCAACTCGCTCAATGAGCCATAATATGGTGAGTCCTCCGCGACTCGATCATCGCTCGAGCGCAGGCCGCCACCGCCGCCAGGCCCAGCGCAGGCGACGGCAAGGCTCTTCTTCACGGAAGGCATCTACAACCTCCTTGTCAGGGAACACCGCCTTGCGCGGACTGTTCTTAGTAGTACATGAAATGCAGGATTGCCACAACACCTCAGAGTGGAGGAGTCCACGCCTACCCTGTGCCCATGAGCCAGACGTCCTCAACCACACCATCGCCCTACCCGCTGCCGCAGCGGGTCTCGGAGATCTTCGATCCCCTGCGCTGGCGCGACATCGCCGGGTTCAACAACCGCGGCGACGGCCCGGACGCGCTCACCGACGTCACCTACCACCGCGGCTGCGAGCGCGACGCCGGCGGCGCGTGGGTGCGCGACCTGCCGGTGGTGCGGGTGGCCCTGGACCGGCCCGAGCTGCGCAACGCCTTCCGCCCCCACACCGTCGACGAGCTGTACCGGGTGCTGGACCACGCACGCATGAGCGGCGACGTCGGCGCCGTCATCCTCACCGGCAACGGCCCCTCCCCCAAGGACGGCGGCTGGGGCTTCTGCTCCGGCGGCGATCAGCGAGTGCGCGGCCGGGACGGCTACCTGTACGAAAAGAGCGACGACGCCGGGGCCACCTCCACTGCCGGGGAGGACGCCGGGACGTCCCGCTCCGACGCCGTAGATGAGGCCGCCGCAGCCGCGCCCACCGACGACCACGACGCCGCCGTCGCCGCCCGGCGCGAGCGCCTGGACGCCGCCCGGGCCGGGCGCCTGCACATCCTGGAGGTGCAGCGGTTGATTCGCACCATGCCGAAGGTCGTCATCGCGGCCGTATCCGGCTGGGCGGCCGGCGGCGGGCACTCCCTGAACGTGGTCTGCGACCTCTCGCTCGCCTCCGCCGAGCACGCCCGCTTCAAGCAGACCGACGCCGATGTGGGCTCCTTCGACGCCGGCTACGGCTCCGCCCTGCTCGCCCGGCAGGTCGGGGACAAACGGGCCCGGGAGATCTTCTTCCTGGCCCGCACCTACGACGCCGCCACCGCCGAGCGCTGGGGCGTGGTCAACGAGGCGGTCCCCCACGCCGAGCTGGAGGAACGGGCCCTTGAGTACGCGCGCATCGTGGCCGGCAAGTCGCCGCAGGCAATCCGCATGCTCAAGTACGCCTTCAACCTGGCCGACGACGGCCTGGCCGGCCAGCAGGTCTTCGCCGGGGAGGCCACCCGCCTGGCCTACATGACCGACGAGGCCGCCGAGGGACGCGACGCCTTCCTTGAGCGACGTCGGCCCGACTGGTCACCCTTCCCCTACTACTTCTGAGCCTCCAGACCCACCCCTGCACCGCCACACAACGTCGCCGAGCCGCTTGGACACGGGCACCGCACCATGGGATCGTTGACGCCAACCTTGAGGAGAAAGCACCCCACGCACCCTCCTCACTATCGCACTGCATTCCCGCTGTACCACCTGGAGGTACCCACATGCCCACCTGGATCACCCGCCTGCTCGGCTCGACCGAGCCCTCCCGACGCCGCCTCGGCGTGGCCACACTCGTCGGCCTCATCGCCGGCGCCTTCTCCGCCCTGGTCAAGTTCGGCTGGGAGGTGCCCTTCCCGCCGCGCACACCCGGCATCCGCTCGGACACCAATCCACCACAGTCGATGCTGGAGTGGTTCGGCATGTCCCCGGAGACCTCGCACCTGACGGTGACGTTCTCCAACAACGAGTTGCCGATCATGTCCTTCATCGTGCACTTCAGCTTTGCGATCGTCTTCGGCCTGATCTACTGCATCGCCGCCGAGTACTTCCCCCGCATCAAGCTGTGGCAGGGCGCCGTCTTCGGTGTCTTCGTGTACGTGGGCGCGCACGTGATCGTGATGCCGCTACTGGGTTGGGCGCCCAGCCCCTTCCCCTGGATCGACGGCGCCCAGACCTGGTCGGAGCACTTCTCGGAGTTCTTCGGACACATCGTGTGGATGTGGTCCATTGAGATCGTGCGCCGCGACCTGCGCAACCGCATCACCCACGAGCCCGACGCCGAGGTCGCCCTGGAGGCGGCCACCCGCTGAATCGCTCCGCATACCGACAACGGCGCCCGCTTCGACTCCCCAGTCGGAGCGGGCGCCGTCCGTCATGCCCCGGTCACCGCCCCAGGAGCGTCAGAATGTGACGACGCAGCCGCTGAAACTCGGGGGCGGATTCGTCACCTCCCAGCCCCTCCGGCACCCGGATATCCTCCACCACGTGTGCAGGCCGCTCGGAAAGCACAATCACCCGATTGGACAGGCGCAGTGCCTCTTCCACGTCATGAGTGACCAGCACCGCCGTGAAGCCCTGCGAGGCCCACAGAGAGGCGATCTCATCCTGCAGGGTCAGGCGCGTGAGCGCGTCGAGCTTGCCGAAAGGCTCATCCAGGAGAAACAGGCGCGGCCGATTGACCAGAGCCCGCGCCAGGGCCGCACGTTGGGCCATGCCCCCGGACAGGGTAGTCGGATAGGCGTCGGCGAAGTCGCGCAGCCCCACCACTTCCAGCGCCGCCTCGACTCGGCGCGGCTCCACACGCCCACGGGCCTGCGGCCCCAGGGCGACATTCTCACGCACCGTGCGCCAGGGCAACAAAGTGGCATCTTGGAAGGCCAGGGCCCGCTCGGGAGCAGTGCCGGTCACCGGTTCGCCGTCGACTATGACGCTTCCGCCGCTGGGAACCTCCAGGCCGGACAGCAGCCGCAGGATCGTCGACTTGCCGCAGCCGGACTGGCCCACCAGCGAGACGAACTCGCCCGGCGCGATATCCAGGTCGATGCCGTCCAGCACCGGCAGTAAAGCCGGCTTGGCCGCCTCGGACTCGTGACGGGCGCGGGCCGCCGGAGAGGCCAACCGCATAAGTGCCGGCACCCAACCATGGTCGACATCCCGGCGCAGCGGATACCGATGGCTGACCCCGGCCAGGCTCACCCCCGCCCCTCGTGAGGCGGGCGCGCCATCAGTGGCGGCAGCGCCCGCCTGCGTCGGTACCGCCGCCGTCGCAGAAGTCGAAGTATTCACGACCTACCACCTCACCAGATTCTGCTGCCAAGCCAGCAGCGAGGAGCGCAGTTTGAACAGCAGGATCATCAGAGCACGGCAGAAGATGATCAGCACCGCCAGACCCACGTACATGCGCGGGTAATCGGCCCATCCCTTGACCCAGTTGATGTACCAGGCAAGCCCCTGGTCCACGCCGACGAGTTCGGCGGTCATCAGCGCCGCCAGGCTCGTCCCAAGGCCCGTGAACAGGCCGGTAAGCATGTCCGGCAGCGCGGCCGGAATGGCGATGCGACGCACCAAGAAGCCCTCCTTCGCCCCCAGGGTGCGGGCGACGTCGAAGTATGCGCGTGGAACGGCCCGCACCCCGGCGCGCGTCATCGTGGCCATGGGGAACCAAGCTCCGAAGGCGACTATGAAGGCGGCCGAGGTGTACGTCGTCGGCAGGATCAGGACGGCCAGCGGCAGCAGCGAGGCCGCAGGCACCGGCCCGATCGTCTGCAGCAACGGATGCAGCCAATAGTCCGCCCGCCTCGACCAGCCCATGAGCAGGCCCGTGACTAAGCCCAGCACGGAGCCAACTGCGTAGCCGGTCAGGAACAGCAGGGCGGAGGAGCCCAAACACCTCGCCAGCAGTGTCCAATCGCCGACAAATGCTTCAATGAGCACCTCAGGGGCGACGAAGTAGGGCGGGTCCAGCAGCCCGGACTTGACCGTAGTCAACTGCCAGACGATGAACCAGGCACCGAAGAACACGATCCAGGGCAGCCGGCGCACCAGCGTCCCCGCGGCAGATCCATCCGGACGCGCCAGGGCCACCACCGTCCACACTCCCAGCGCCACGATCCAGGTGCCGACTCCGGCGAGCAGAGGCGTCGTGCCGGCCGTGCGCGTGTCGGCGGCGTCGGGCACCAGAACCACGACAGCGGCATACAGCACCCAGACCGTCAGCGCCACCCCCGCCAGGCGGATCGGGCGGGCGCGCCGGGGCGAGTCCCCCACCGGGCCCGAAGCCGCGGGTACCGGTTCCCGCGGGGAACCCGCCGAGGAACTCCTAGCGGCGGGAGTGGACCGCCCCGCCGCCATCAAAGTCCGCGTCTCGGCGGTCACCGGCTGACCCCCAGGTCGGCGTAGACGGTGTCGGCGAGTTCGGCGGCGGCGATGTCCGCATCGATATAACCGGTGAGCTTGAAGTCCTCAATGCCGGGCTCGATGGCCGCGCGGAAGGCAGTGGCCGAAGCCTCCCATCCGTAAGTCTCCAACACCCGCTCCACCAGGGACTGCTCGGCGGCCACGTAGTTGTTGTCCACCTCGATCTTGGCGATCTCCTTGCGATTGGCCTGCGAGGCGGCCAGATAGTCCGAGCCCTTGAGCCACGCCTCGGTCAGTGTCCTGGCGTCGTCGGGCCGGTTGGCAACGAAGTCGCCGTTCAGGGCGACGGAGCAGCAGAAGGGCTCGTCGTCGTTGGACTCGATCACATGGGCGGTGCCGTCGAACACCGGCAGCAACGGCGCCGGATCCGAACCCATGATGGCGTCGACATCACCATTGGTCAGCCGAGTGCCCAAGGAGTCCTCGTCGATGGTGGTCCAGGTGATGTCGCCGTGCTCGGGATCCACGTTGATACCGGCCTTGGCCAAGCCGATCGAGAAGTAGGCGAAAGCCGAGGAGGACAGTGAGGGCACGCCGATGGTGGCTCCCTTCAGATCCGCGTAGGAGGAGATCGGGGAGCCGTTGTTGACCACCAGCTGCAGGCAGCCGGAATGGAAGCCGGCAGTCAGCTTGGCGTTGATGCCGTTGTAGATAGGCTCCAGCCAGGAGAAGAAGATGCCGGGGGCACCGATGTACTTGCCGGCACTGAGCGCATCCTTGGTATCCTCGGTGCGCTGGGTGCGGGCCAGGGTGACGTTCAGGCCGGCGTCGTTGAAGTAGCCCTGGTGGTAGGCGGCGTACAGCGGCGCGGCGCAGATGTCGCCGCCGATCACCAGCGGCAGTGGTTCGGCGGCACCAACCACGCCGGAGTTGGTGCGCCGCAGCGTGAGCCATGCGGCGCCACCGACCACAGCCGCGGCGGCGATCCCGCCGACCGTGAGCAGGCCGCGGCGCGATAGCCCGGAACTGATAGGGGCGGACTCGGAAGCGTCGTCGGAGGCGAGGATGGCGGCTGCGTTCTCTGCGGTGACGTCTGTGACATCGCTGGATGCCGGCGCATTATCAGGGGCGTGTTCGGAGGCGTTGTCGGGAGTGTTATCTGGGCGGGACATGGCGGTTCTCCTATCGGCACCGACCGTCGGCGTGGGCGCGGCCGGAACCATCGGGCGGCAAGGGGGGAGTAGACGGAACCAGATGAAACAGGAGGGGTGTCCGTGGGAGGGAGCTGCCAGGCGTAGGCGGTAGACGTCATCGAACGCAGCGCGCCTCAACGAACATAGCCGTCGGCCCCAGGACGCCGGGTGGGCGCAGCAAGTCCGACACTCGGCAGCCGGGCCGCGCACCGCGGCAAGGGGTATGGCGGAGGTAGGGAGGCGGGTTCGGGCGTCAGCGGGCGTCGCGCCTTAAGGACGGTTTCAGAGCGCCTGACAGCACCTACACACGCACCCACGACACATACCCGCGAGCGTCTGTACGCTGCCAGCGGTCCGGGACTTCAGGTGCGTGTTCGCCATGACAGGGACGCTAGCCCGCCCCGGCGGCGCGGCGCAAGCATTCCACCCCGGTCCGACCGATCTCACGCCGACCGACCGAGAGAGTCATCTGGTCATACGTCGGCAGTACCACTCTGCCCCTCATCGGCATTGCGCACGTCCCGACGCGTCGCGGTGCCATCAGTACCGATGTCGAAGACCACTACTGCCTCACCGGTGGGCCGCTCCGACCCGCCCTCCGGTTCCAGGGTGACGAAAACCCGTTCGCCGTTCTCGGGCATCAGATCCAGGAAGGTGAAGCCAGTACCAGCGCTCGGGTTGTAAATGCCCAGTGACGTCGTGGCGCCCCCCTTGAGAAGCCACACCTGGAGGCTCTTCTCCGCGGAGGCCTCCATCATTTCCTCTGGCAGAGTGAGTGCAGTCATACTCATGTCCTGAGACCATGTGAGGGTGGCAACATGTCCATCGGGCATGGTGTCGCTGACGCGCTGAACATCCTGGGCCTGGTTCAGGTGGGCGTAATGTTCTGTGGGTGCCATGGAATCCATGGCAGTCCAATGCCCCACGCCGATTCCCACGGACACCAGGACGACTGCAGCGGCAACGCGCCAGAGGACACCGATGGCGCTACGCCTGTGGCGGCGAGACAACTTCACCACGCTTCCGCCCGCCTTCGGCTGGGCATCGTCGGCCCTGCCACCACTGGCCTCCGTGTCCGGGCCGGATTCGGTTTGCCGCACCGACGGCCTCACATTCGACGGTTCGCGGTCTCCGACCCGCTCCATTACGCCCTTCCTGACATGGTCGCCGGGTATGACGGGTGACAACGATTCCATGAAGGCACCCAGCAGCTCAGGATCGAGCCCCTCCTCCATCCAGAGGTCCGATGTGAACGCAACACTCTTGTCGCCGTCTTCCGCCTCTCCCTTGTGGCTAGGATCATTAGTCGACCTCGTCATCGTTGCACCTCCTGTCCTGTGCCAGCGCCCATTTCAATACGCATTCGTGCTACACCATAACGAAGCCTCGACTTAACGGTACCCAGTGGCACTCCCATTCGCCGGGAGATCTCAACATGGCTGAGACCGGCCACATAGGCGAGCAGGAGAGTGGAGCGATGCGGTTCTCCTACCCGCCTCAGGGCACGACGCACCTCCTCGGCCTCGAGAGCGTCCTCTACTTGCTGCAAAGTCGTATCCGCATCGGGCAGTGTTCCGTGCCATTGTTGATCCCGCCGACGGGATGCCTGGGAGGAGCGGACCCGGTCGACCGCTCGGCGCCTGGCCCTGACCGCCATCCATCCGCGTGCGGATCCACGGCTGCGGTCGTAACCCGCCGCTCCTTCCCATATCTCAAGGAACACCTCCTGGAGGACCTCCTCGCTCTGTGCTCTGTCGACCAGCACCTGGATGATCAACGCCATCAGTCGCCCCGACCAGCGGTCGTAGAGCTCGGCGAAGGCCTCCTGATCACCCGCGGCCGTGCGCTCGATGAGTGCGGCATCGTGGTCCTGGTCTTCTTCATGCACAGGCGCATGGTACGTCCCTCTCAGGGGTTTGATCATCCGAAGGTGAACGAGTGCAGCTCAAGACCGGCCGAAGCCTCAACCTCAACCAGTCCGGAAGAAGTCTTCTCCCGATCGATCAGAGCAATACCATTGGGCACCGAGTCGACCTTCATCTCATGGCGTTCGCCATCCACGGTCCAGGCCAGAGTTCCCCTGCCGGAGACCACCAGATTGACCTGCTTGCCGCGCCAAGCCAGGCGCACTCGCGCCGACTCACCCGCAGGACTTACAGACTCATCGCCGACTCGCCACTTACCATCCAAGGAGAAGGTGTCCTCCGGGGTGTCTCCCGGGAAGGAGTACGAGTTGTCTCCCTTCTTCAGTGGACCGTCAACATAATGATTGGCTCGCCGCGCACCCAGATAGATCTCCGGAGTCCGCTCGCCCAGCCCCGTCTCGTCGTCGGCGTGCACCGGATCGGGCAGGCGCACATTCGGATTCGCCTCAGTGAGGAGTTGCCTAATGAGCTTCTCAAGCGTGGCCTCTCCGCCTTCACCGTATGCGACTTGCCGCAAGTTACCCTTGGCGTCGGCGAGATAGTGAGCAGGCCAGTAGTGATTGTCGAACTCCCTCCATGTGGACAACTCGGAGTCAACAGCGACTGGATAGGTAATACCCAGAGCCTTGCTGCCCTCACGAACGTTACTGAGCTCCTTCTCAAAAGCGTACTCGGGCGAATGTACGCCTATTACCTGCAAGCCGGCGTCGGCGTAAGCCTCATGCAGTCGCTGGATGCCTGGAACGGAGCGTTGGCAGTTGATGCAGGCGTACGCGTAGAAGTCAACCAAGGTCACCTTCCCCTTGCGCTGCTGCTCCGTTAGAGGCTGCTCTCCCGGCGTATTTAGCCAGGCAGTGGCACCAGTAATCTGCGGCAGAGGACCGCAATCCGCCAGATGGGCGGCTCCGGGCTCGCATCCGTTCGCTGAATTACGGCCAGCATTAGCGCCACCGTGCAGCAGCGAGTCCAGATGCTTCTGGGCGGAGGCCGTGTAATCAGGAAGCTCGCGCTGAATCACTGCGGGCAGATCTGTGGCGATGCCAGCCGACAGAGCAATCATGAGCACACCGGCAGCGACTCGCACCGCTCGCTGACGCGTACGGAAGGCCTTGACGCGTTCAGCAATTCCACGCCCAGCCAGCGCAAATCCAAGCAGGGGCACGGCAGTGCCGAGCCCGAAGGACACCGCGAGGATCACCGTGTCGGTACCGATATTCCCGGTGGCACCGGCGACCGCAACAGCCGCGAGAACGGGCCCGGCACAGGGGACGTACGCCGCCCCCAGAACCAGCCCCAGAAGGAAACCATTGCTCGGATTGGCACCGCCGAAGTTCTGGAAACGAGCAAACGGGCGCTCCATCAACTCCATTACGCGAGGAACAATCATACCTAGGCCGATAAGCGCGAGAAGCACAACCCCAGCCCATCTGATGATGTCCTGTGGCAGATTTAGAGCACTGAGAACAGTCGCACCCAATAGTGTTATGAGCGTAAACGACAGCACCAGACCGCCCACCACCAGGTATGGGTGGGCACGATGCTTGCGCATACCATCATCACCGACATTCGCGCCATCAGCGCCTCCCGCCACGAGGATTACCGGCAACACGGGCAGGATGCACGGCGAGATTGCAGTGATCAGACCACCCAATAGGCCGATCAGAGCGAGGCTTAACATGATTGTCCTTTCCGGGCCGACCACCTCATGGTGACCCACTTGCCTGTTATTCGACCCCACCCCACCCTTAGATCACTTGACGTGCGTCACACATCCATGCCTCCAACAGTGTCCCATGTCACTCATCCACTAACGCGACAGCTCCGAACGGTTCATGTCAGCGTCCCCAAACTGGGACGCACTCACTCAGGAAGGAACAATCCTCAATGCGCTCATCTATTGCCATCCGGTCCGCGGCTGTAGCCCTGTCCCTCGTCGCCGGGCTCGGCCTGGCGGCCTGCGGCAACTCTGACGACATGTCGAACAATAAGGGCTCCTCGTCGAACTCTTCCACCGCTCCGGACGACGCCATGTCAGACAAGGACGCCATGTCCGACAAGGACTCAAAGAAGTGAGATAGTACTGGCACAGCATAGTGCCCGGCTGCCGCGGTACATGCGATCAGTCGTCACCTTTTCCCATGCACGACCTCTGCCAACTAGCTCTACTGGATATCTACCGCGGACTTCGAGCCATGCGATGACGGCTCGAGTGGCGTCATCCTAGACCGATGGTGAGGCCCCAGATGACGGAACAGTTAGCGCTGCAAATCATTGGGGCCTCACCATCGGCATTCTCCCCTTACCTATCCGGAATATGACCACAACTCATCTGGCTACCAAGACAAATGCAGCCGCCAGGGCACTGCCGTAGGTGAGTTCGTACAGCCCGGCATCGCGCAGGGCCGGGATGAGGGCGCGCCCGGTCGCCCCCGCCATCACGGGACGCAGCGTCCGCGCCGCCATTGCGGCAAGCACCACGACCAGCGCCAGGACGGCACCGAGCCGAACCCAGGGAAGCCCGCCCACAGCCGCTGTAGCCGACCCGGCGCGCGCCCACCAGATCGCCACGATCGCCAGCGCCACCGGGGCCGTAATCATGGCAGTGAAGGCTCTCCGAGCGCCCCGCTCCCCCAGACGGACCGCCAGGGTCAGCTTCCCGTGCAGCGGATCGGTGGCAATGTCACGCAGATTGTTGACCATCAGCAAGGAGCAGGCGATCAGACCGATCCCGCTCGCGGCGATCCAAACCCACCCGGGCACACTCCCGACCTGCACGTAGACGGTGCCGCAGGTGGCCATGAGCCCGAAGAAGATGAACACGAATACCTCACCGAGTCCGGCGTAGCCGTACGGATGTGAGCCACCGGTGTAGAACCAGGCGGCCGCAACCGCTGCGGCCCCGGCCCCCAACAACCACCAGTGGCCCGAGAGCGCCACCAATACGAATCCGAGGACGCCGGCTACGGCGAAGCAGCCGAAGGCGGCGTGCTTCACGCGACGCGGCTCGACCTGGCCGGAGGCGGTGAGTCGGGGCGGGCCGATGCGCTCGTCATCAGTGCCGCGCACACCATCGGAGTAGTCGTTGGCCAGGTTAGAGCCGATTTGCAGGGCCAGGGCCACCCCGGCCGCCAACAGGACCCGCGGCCCGGAGGCCGCACCCAGCACTTGGGCGGCGCCCGCACCAAGGATGACGGGAGCGACGGCGGCCGGCAGGGTGCGCAGACGGATGATCTCCACCCAACTGGTGGCGGCCGCGCCGGAGGAGATCTGACCACTGCGCTCATCGGATTTGTTGCCGTCCCGCGCCTGCTGCTCGTTCATGTCTTCCTCTCCTCGGGGCGCGCCGAGCCTATCTCAGAGTAAGGTGTCACAATCTGCAGCACTTTCCCGGAAGTAACGGTCCCACCCCGCTGGCGAACCCCGCAATCTTGCGGATCAGGCGGTGACCCCGATCCCAGGTACAGGGAAAGTGCTGCATTTCTTGCCACCGCGTCGGCCGTTCCGGGGCATCGCCTTGCCTTAGAGCGTACTCGTAGTCCGAGCGTTCGAAGTATGGATGCGAACCTCTGAGACTCACGTCACTTCCCGTTCTCGATTCGTGATTCTACGAGCCGTCGGTTAGGGTGAAGCGCCGCAACCCATTCGGAGGTCCTCTCATGACCAACAGTCCCCTGCCAGACCAGCAATCCCCGTATGCGAACAACGGTGGACGGCCGCGCAACTATGACGTGCCGACCTGGCGCAAGGCCGCCTACTACGGCGGCGCCGTGCTCCAGGGCGTGGGCCTGCTCATGTTCTTCAGCGTCTTCGTCGTCGGCTTCACAGCCTTTTCCGGGTTCGGCGCTTCCTCTAATTTCCCCGCGGACATGGGCCAGAACGTCGGCCGCATGTTCCGGTCCTTCCCCCTCTCACTCGTGGGTTTCATCCTGATCGGGATCGGTCAGTGGATCCGACGCGTCGGCAAGGAGGGGCTGGCAGGCTCCGGCGTGGTGTTGTCGCCCCAGGGAGAGGCCCGCGATGCAGAACCGTGGAAGCGGTCGGAAGGCGCCCAGGATCAGATGCGGCTGGAGGAGATGCCTACCCTGCAGACCGCGCTCAGTGGCTCTTCTAAGCCGGCGGGTTCCCCGGCCGAGGTGGTCCGGCTGCGCTGCCGCTCCTGCGGATATCTGGAGACCGAGGACGCCACTTTCTGCTCCCAGTGCGGCCAGCAGATCTGAGATCGCTTGGGACGGTCGGCCCGCAACTCTGCCCGCAAGCACACCGCCCGGTCGGGCCACACCCGCCACGACCCTGATCCCGGCTCGATTCCGCAGCCACGAACCGCTGGTCAATATCCGGGCTCACGCCTACGGTGGATGCATGAGCGAGCACACCGACTCCCCTGCAAACGCCAATCCCTATCTCGGCCTTCTGGAGGCCTCAATGGAGCGCTCCCGTGAGCGCTTCGACCGCGCCCTGGACGGTGTGACCCTGGAGCAGGCCAACACCCAACCCACTCCCGAACTGGCTCCGCGCATCGACTCCCTCAGCTGGCTGGCCTGGCACACCGCCCGCGAGATCGACATGCAGATCTCCGCCCTGGTGGGCACCGAAATGCGTTGGACCGCCGCCGGCTTCAAGGAACGGTTCACTCTGCCGCTGCCGGACGACACCGAGGACTGGCGCCACACCCCCGAACAGGCCGCGCTCGTGCGCGTGACCGACCTGACGGTGTTGACCGACTACCTCGACGCCGCCTACGCCCTGGCACGCGACTACCTGCGTTCTCTGTCGCCGCAAGCACTTGAAGAGGTCATCGACCGCACCTGGACGCCGCCGGTCACTCGCGGGGTGCGGTTGGCCTCGATCATCGACGACGACGCCCAGCACTCCGGTCATGCCGTCTACACTCGTCGGCTGCTGGGCCTGCCCGGCTGACCAGCTCCCGCATCCCGACGGGGCCGCCCCGAACCGACGCCAGCCGCACGCCACCCGGTCCCACCCGGGTCAGTCCACGACCTCACCGCGGCGGATCACCGTCACCGGGTGCAGATCCGCGTCGGTGATCACCACGTCGGCCCACATGCCGGGCTCGAGCGCTCCGATGGAGTCGTCGCCGAGGACCTCGGCGCCCTGGCAGGAGGCGGCGAAGACGGCGTCGACCAGATCGACCCCGCCGCGCCAGGTGGTGCGCACGACGTCGAGCAGGTGCGCCGTGCTGCCGGCCAGTGCCCCACCCTCGGTCAGGCGGGCCACACCGCCGGATACCGATACGGCCTGAGAGCCGAGCACGTAGTCGCCGTCGGGCACGCCGGCGGCGGCGAGCGCATCGGTTATCAGCACGACGTTCTCCCGCCCCAGCGTCTCGAACATGTCCCTCACCAGCGCCGGGGCGACGTGCACGCCGTCGCCGATGAGTTCGACGATGCACTCCCCACCCGCGGCGGCGGCGAGGAACTCCGGCACGGGTCCGGGCTCGCGGTGGTGCATGGGCCGCATGCCGTTGAACAGGTGGGTGGCGGTGGCGCGGGCGGAGCGGACCGGCTCTCCGGCCTCAAGGCGGGCGGCTGTACGCGCCGAGGCGTCGGCCAGGCCGGCGCGCACGGGGGCGGCATCGGAATCGGTGTGCCCGAAGGAGGGCAACGCACCGCCTTCGATCAGCGCGGCGATAACGCCGTCGTCCCCGATGATATGCGGTTTCTCCGGGGCGATGGTCATGGTGGCCACGTGTCCGCGGCCGAGTGCGATCAGCTCACGGGTGAGGGCGGCATCCGGGTCCGTGATGTAGGTGGGGTCCTGGGCGCCGCAGCGCTCGACGGACACGAAGGGACCTTCGAAATGAATGCCGGCCAACTCACCCGCCTCGCACAGATCGGCCAGTACCCGCGTACGCGCTTTGAGCACCTCCGGGGCAGCGGTGACGCAGGAGGCGACCAGGCTGGTGGTGCCGTGCCGGCGGTGCTCGCGGATGGCGGTCATGGCCTGGGCGGGGGTTTCCGCGTTGGGGAAGGACTCGCCGCCGCCACCGTGGCAGTGCACGTCCACCAGGCCGGGCAGCAGATAGCCGCCCTCCGGGGCACTGCGAGCGGTGGCGAGCAGGTCCGTCCAGCCGGCCCGCGCGGCCTCGGCCGCAGGCCCCACCCAGACCAGGTGGCGCGCAGCAATGACGACGACGCCGTCGTCGATGATCTGCCACGGGGTGACCACGCGCCCACGCAGGGCAAAGGGCACGCTCGGTACCGCTTCGGCGGACATGGAGTCAGAAGCGACCGTGGTGTGGCGCGCATTGGAGGAGGCCGACGAGGAACCGGCGGGCATGGCGGCGTTGCTCATGCCGCAAGTCTACCGCACACACCCGCAAACATCAGACGTCTGTTGTCTCACGGATTGGGGTGGATGAGACGGCCATATCTGCGGCACTCAGCGGCTCAGATGGCGCTCGACGCGGCGCACCGCCCGCTCCACCGACTGCTCCAGCCTGGCCGAGCGGCGGGCACCGTCGGCCCATAGCAGTCCCTCCCCCACGGGCCGCACGGCCACCACCCGCCCACGGTCCACCAGCAGCGGGCGGAACATTCCGTTGCTCGCCGGGCAGATCAGCAGTTCCCCGGCGGCGTCGGTCAGGCACAACCGGTCCTTGTACCCCACATGCAGCTCATCGAAGGAGGGCAGAAACAAGGTACGGCCGGCGGCGCGGCGACTGTCCTCCAGCAGCTCCGGCAGGTCGGCGCGCAGGTACAGCACATCGCGTCCGGGCCGCGCTCCGGCATCCGCTTCGAGCAGCCGCACACTCCCCCGCAAACCGCCCTCGGCCCGAGCCCGCACCAGCGGCACACGGGCCGTGTCCGGGTCCACCGGGTAGGCGGCGGCGTTCGTGATCTCGACGGCGTCCTCCAGCGCCCGGGTGGCATGGGCGACCGGCAAGGTGGTCCAGCGGGCAAGGTCGGCGGCGCTCACGGGTCCGTGACTGGTGGCGTAGCGACGGGCAATCTCCGCGAGCGCGGCGCGGTGCCCGGCGGCGCCGTGGACCGCTCCTCCGCTACCGCCGGGGCCGGCGTCCGCACCGGGCAGGTCGCGGGCGTCCATGATCAGGTGCTCGTTTCCCCGCCTGGGCCCCTGCACCAGCAGGCCCGCGCGCTGCAGTCGCACCAGCAGGTGCCGTCGACGCCAGGTCCCCACGCTGGATGCGTCCGCGGAATCGAGTAGACCAACCTCCCGCCAGGCCTCGATCAGGCGGACTCGGGTCACCGGCCCCTCCCGGCCGATGAGCGTCAAGGCGGCATCGGCGGCGCGGCCCAGTACGGCGTCGTCTATGCCCAGGCGCGCCTCGGTCTGTCGCGTCCAGGCGTCCGAGCGGTGCATGAGTGCCTCGCGCAGCCAGTGGTGGTCGGCGGCGGTGGTGATGTGGATGGTGCCGCGCATCGGCCAGGAGCGCACCAGGTGCCCGGAGGCGAAGGCGGCGTCGACCGCCGAGCCCGTGGCGCCGTCGGCGCGGAGAATCAGTGCGTGCGGCACCGCGGAGGGCTGCTGCCCCTGCACGGCGAGTTGACGGCGCACCGCCTCGACGACGTCGGGGGCGGTGGTGGCGGGGACGAGTCCCTGGGCGAGTATGCGCAGATAGGACATCTCGCGCGGAGCGGCGGAGCGGGTGGCAGGCATGGGCAGATGCTATTAGGTGGGACGGACAGCTCGATGCGGGCGCACACCAGGCCCGCGCGGCGTCACGAAAGCGGCACCGCTCTGCCACGGCTCAGTGGCTCCGAGCCGGCGGCACGCCTCAGAACAGGCGGGAGGAGGGGTCGTCCAGGCCGCGCATGGCGTCGTAGTCCAGCACCACGCAGCGGATACCGCGGTCCTCGGCCAATACGCGCGCCTGCGGCTTGATCTGCTGGGCGGCGAACACGCCGCGCACCGGGGTCAGCAGCGGGTCGCGGTCGAGCATGTCCAGGTAGCGGGTCAGCTGCTCGACGCCGTCAATGCCGCCCACGCGCTTGACCTCCACGGCCACCGCGGCGCCGGCCGCGTCGCGCACGAGCAGGTCGACCGGGCCGATGGGGGTGGGGTACTCGCGGCGCACCAGGCGGAAGCCGGGGCCGAGCACGTCCACCTGCTCGGCGAGCAGTTCCTGGAGGTGGGCCTCGACCCCGTCCTTGGTCAGCCCGGGGTCGACGCCGAGCTCCACACTGGTGTCCGAGACGATCTCGAACAGGCGGATGACCAGGCGGTCGTCGCTCTTGGCGGCCGTCACCTCCCAGCGGGCGGTGACGCCGGCCTCGGTGTCATCCTCGTCCGGGGCGACTTCGGCCAGACGGGCGGGCGGGCTCATCCAGTTCAGCGGCTTGTAGGAGCCGCCGTCGGAGTGGACCAGTACCGAGCCGTCGGCCTTGACCATGATCAGGCGGGTGGCCCGGGGCAGGTGGGCGTCCAGGCGGCCGGAGTAGTCCACGGAGCAGGAAGCGATGACTACGCGCACCCCGGCAGCCTACCCGCAACCCGCGCCCCCAGCCCCCGCACCCCTCCACCGAGGTCGGTAGAACTTACGTGCCGAGATCGGTAGAACTTACGTGCCGAGATCGGTAGGTATGACGCGGCTCACTCCACTCAGTTCGCCCCGCCCGCGGACAGCGGCCCGTAGTACCAGGAGGCGGTGACGCCGCCGTCGGCCAGCACGTCCGTGCCGTTGATGTACCCTGCCTCCGGCCCCATGAGGAATCCGGCCAGCGCAGCGATCTCATCGGGCGTACCGGCGCGCCCGGCCGGGGAGAGTTCAAGCTGCTTGCGGTAACCGGAGCCGCGCGGCCCCTCGAGCTCGTCGCGCGCCAGCGGCGTGATGACGATGCCGGGACTGATCGCATTGATACGCGCGCCGCGCTCGCCCCAGGTGACGGCGTTCGCCCGCACCCGCAGGCCATTGGCCCGCTTGGACATCTGGTAGGCGTGCAGCGTGGAGGTGATGGCGCCATCGGCGAGCAGCGGCAGGTCGAGCAGCTCACCCACGGGGGTGGTCGCCAGCAGGGCGTCCTGCTCACGCGTGAGCGCGGGCATGCGGTAGCCGGACTGGCTGGAGATGACGACACCGGAGCCGCCCGGGGCGATCACCTTGCCGAACTCCTCCAGGGCGACGGCGAAGCCGTACAGGTCCACCCGCAGGATGGTGGGAATGTCGGCCTGCGACGGCGAGACTCCTCCGGCGAGGATCACGCGGCTCACCGGCCCGAGCGAGGCGGCGTGCTCCGCCAGGGCCCGGATGGAGGCGGGGTCGGCCAGGTCCGTCGTCGTCGCCTCAGCGCTGTAGCCGGCGTCGAGCAGCTGCTCGCGGACCTTCTGCGCATTCTCGAGCCGCAGGTCGGCGACGACGATGTGGCCGGCGTTGGTGACGCGCCGGGCGATGGCGGTGCCGATGGCTCCGGCGCCGAGCAGGACAGTGACGGGAGGTTTTGTGCTCATGAAAGCGATTGTCCGCCTCGGCGCGCCCTCGGGGCAGGGCCGAGGCAGGCCGCGCCACAGGGGGTCTGAGGTACCCTCCCTACCCTCGTGCGCGCCCCTTCCGCTCGGGCGCCGCTGCGCCGTACGTCATCTCTTCCAGATTGGCTACGGCCCGATCGACCACTTCGAGTACCTCGGGCAGCAGTCGTTCACACTGGGATCTGGTTGGGGCAGTGTCGGGCTCCAGCAGTTGACGGATTGTGCGGGCCAACGCGGCGTCCGGGTCGATGACCGTAGCGTCAGCGCGCTCCGTCACCTTGCCGACGACGAAGCCGGTCATCACCGCATTGAAGACGTATGCCTGTTCGTGCACATCCATCTCGGCGTCGTCGCGCATGAGCCCCTCTCGCCGCAGCAGGGGCAGCACCCGCAGGCACAGCTCCACCGGCATGGACCGGTCAAGCGTCTCGCGGGAGTCGCGGTGCGTGGTGAGAATCCGCCGCAGGTACACATCGGAGACGATGAGCTCAACCAGCTCGTGCCGCCATGAGCGCAGCAGCAGCACCGCGAGCCGCGACAGGCGCAACCACTCGGGATCACACACCACCTCCGCGCGCACGCAGCCGATCCACGCCGCGGTCTCGTGGGCGAGCAGAGCCAGTAGCAGCTCCTCCTTGCTGGGCCAGTACAGGTATGCCGTCCCCTTGCCGACGCCGGCCGCCCGGGCGATCTCGGCAACGGTGGTCTTCTGCGGACCGTGTATGGCGACCAGTTCCGCGGCGGCGGTAAGTATTCGTTCTGGGAGGGCAGAAGCGACGGTCGGCGCCCCGGCGTCGGACGCGTGCCCGGACTTACGCATGGGGCGATCATACTGCCGCTGGCTGCCTCGACTGTCCGGCCCCAGGACCGGTCCGGTGAAGTTGAGCCGCCGGGCGCCCGCCCCGGCGCGCGCCGCCCAGCAAGCCCAATTCGTCGTCAGCCGAGATCGCCATTGGCATCTCCCATCAATTCGTCAGCCATCACAGACGGGCCACTCATTTCCGGCATCAGCAGCGTGACGACACCGGCCGAACCGTCCACCTCAATCAGTTCGCCGTTGCGAATCCGCGCGGTGGCGCCGTTGACTCCGAGCACGGCGGGTATGCCGTACTCCCGGGCAATGATCGCGGCGTGCGACAGAGGCCCGCCCGCATCGGCGACGACGCCGGCGGCCAGGGAGAACAGTGGTGTCCACGACGGGTCGGTGAACGGGCACACCAGCACCTCCCCCGCATTCAACCGCCCGAAGTCCGGCGGCCCTAGGATCACCCGTGCCCGTCCGCGGGCCCGGCCGGCGGCGGACGGAAACCCGCGCAGCACCAGCCCTTCTGCGGGTCGGGAGTCGGCCGACTCAGCCGCGTCTGTTGCGCCACAACTGCGCAGCCAGGCCTCCCGGGCCCGCGCGCGGGCGTTCTTGCGTTGGTCGACCAGGCGCGTCAGCTCCGCGCCCGCCGGATGGCTCAAGGCCCGACGCACCTCGGCGTCGTAGAGCAAAACCACGTCCTCCGCCTCCTCCAACACACCGCCGGCCACCAGCCTGCCGGCGATCTCAGCCATGACCCGGCGGGCCTGTAAGAAGAACTCCTCAATCAGGTACAGGGTGCCCTCCCGTCCGACGTGCAGGGCGCGCTGCCGCGCCACGGATCGGTGCCAGCAGCCGCGCAGCGGCGCAGGCAGCCGGGCCGCCACGTCCTGTATCAAGGCGGGCCGAGACCGGGGCTCAATCTCCATCCGCTCGCGGGGAGAGGCGCTCATTCCGCGCAGTTGCACTGCAATGAGGCCGATCAGGTCCTCGGGACGCTCACGCCATGATCTGGCGGAGAACGCCAGGTAGGGTGAGCCGGCTCGCGCACCGTACTCATCCAGGAACTGGTGCAGCTCGGCGAGAAGTCGGCGTCCCGCGGGCGTGGTGTCGAGTTCGTTCAGGAAACGTCGCGGCTCGTCTTGAAGCAGCCTCCGCTCCAGTCCGAGTGAGCGCATCCGCTCCACTAGGCGGGAGACCCCGGCGTTGGCCGCGGTGGTTGCATAGGACAGATCCCGGTAGAGGTCCTCCTCTTGCACGCCGTCTCCCAGACCCGCCATTGCCGCCAGCCGCATGGTGACCGCCCGGTTCACGGCGAGAGGCACGAGATAGTTGCGGTAGCGGTCGTGCAGGACGTGGGCGGCGGCGTCGACCGCTTGATCCAGGAGCCGGAGGAGCGTTGCCGAATCGGCTTCGGCGCATCGATCGATGCACCGGGTGAGACGACCAAGGCGTCTGCGGATGGCGGTCTCCTCCTGAGGCCAACGCACGGGATCGCGGCGCAGGCTGCGCCCCACGACGGCGGGCAGACGCGTAAGCCCCCACAGACTCTGCGGCGGCAGGGACGCGCGCAGGTGTATGACGCCGTCGGCGTCGCCTTGAAGCAGCGCCTCTGGGGCGGGAGGATTGAAGCCGGCACGGGACAGCAGCGCCCCCACGGCCTCGACGAGCCTGTGCGCAGCACCCAAGTCGAGGGGGTAGGGGCAGGGCAGGTGCTCAGCCACGTCCGCCCGGATCAACTCCTCTGCTCGGGCGCGCATGGATCGCGGTGCGGCAGGCGGCGCGGCGGAGCCGGCCCGGCCGGCGAAGGCGGTCACCGGCCTGGCCTGGAGGAGCACGACCTCGCCGTCGCACAGCGCCCACTCGACGTCCTGCGCGCATCCGTAGTACTCCTCCAGGCGCATACCGACCTCCAGCAGGCGGAGCAGCTGATCGTCGTCGAGACACAGTCGGTTGCGCTCGGCCGGAGGGACCTGTGCGGTGACGACGCCCCGCGGGCCCTGGTCCATCCGAGTCTCCTTGGATCCCAGGGTTCGGCTGACGATTTGCGGCGGGCTGGCACTCAGCCTGAAGACATCGGGCACCACGAGACCGGAGACCACGCTCTCCCCGAGCCCGTACGAGGCACTCACCACCGCCGCATCAGCTGCCCCGGAGACCGGGTCGCGGGTGAATAGCACGCCGGAGACTGCGGGATCCACCATCCTTTGGACGACGACGGCGATGGGCGCCGCCTCCGTGAGCTCCCGGCGGCGGCGGTACTCGGCGGCCCGCTCGTTGAAGGCGGATGCCCAGCAGGTGCGTACGGCGTCGAGCAGTGCTGCCGCGCCCGACACGCCCAGGACAGTGTCGTGCTGCCCGGCCAGGCTGGTTTCGCGGGCGTCCTCATCGGCGCCCGAGGAGCGCACCGCGACCGCGGGCCGTCCCAGCCGGTTATAGGCGCCAAGCAGGGCGGACTCAAACCCGGGAGGAAGTGGGAGCGGGTGCATGCCATTCGTCTGCCCATCAACTGCACCCGACCGGCTGGCGGCTAGGAATGCCTCGGTGGTGACACAGAAGCCGTCGGGGACGGGCAGACCGAGCCGTCGGCACTGCGCCAGGGAGGCGCCCTTGCCGCCCGTCAACGAGCGATTAGAGGCTTCGGCGTCGTCGAGCCAGAGAATCATGGCGCCTCCATTTGGCGATCGGGGCTCGGGTGTGCTTACACCCCAACCCATCCTGACTAACTGACCAAAACATGTCAACTGGTCAGTCAAACGGGTGTTGCCATCCCCGGGCTCGAACCATCCACACCTGTTTGGACCGCGCAAGTCCATTTGGACCGCTTCTCTCTGTTCGGACCGCCGTAGCGCGCCACTGGGCCGGTCCAAACCGAGGCAAGGGGTCCAAACAGGGACAAGTCGGGGCTTGCCCCGTTGAGCTAGAAGAGGGTGGGCTGGGTGGGGGCGGCGGACTCGATCCAGGCGACCAGTGCGGAGTGGGAGTCTTCCACCATGGCCAGGTCGAAGCGCTCGCCGCGGTAGTAGCAGGCGACATCAACCACGCGCCCGCCCTGGCCGCGACGACGCACCGATCCCAGTTCAAGATCGTCGCGTCTGAAACGGCGGCGACGGCGCAGCCCGAAGGAGACCAGCCGGTGCCACTCCAAGTCGTCGTCGCCGAAAACCGCGATGCCGCTTATCCAGCGTCCGCTGCCCACCGGACGCAGCGCACACTCGAAGGCGCCGACCCGCCCGGCCAAACGCCGCAGCCGTACCAGGAACAATCCGATGAGGGCGAGTGCCACCAGCGCCACAACGCTGACAATCTCCCACACCGGCATTCCCATATCAGTCCCGCAAGCTCACGCCGGGTAGGACTATGGTCTCGGCAAGTACATCCGTCACCTGGACGCTGGCGTCGGTGACCTCGGTCCCGGCCGCATCGGCGGCCACGGTGATCACATCCCCGTCAACGGAGCAGAAGCCACCGGCCACCGGCAGCCTGACCTCCTCGCCGTCGGTCGGGGTGATGCGGACATTGCCGCGACCCAGCACCGCCAACAGCGGCTGTCTCCCGGGCAGCACACCGAGTTCGCCGTCGGGCAGCGGGACCGAGACCCTGGTGGCCACGCCGACCCAAGCCTCTCCTCCGTAACGGGAGACCACCTCCACCTGGAGGCTGCGGTCGCCGGCCATGTCAGCCCTCCGCCATTTCCGCCGCCCGGCGCTCGAGATCCTCAATGCCGCCGATGTTGAAGAAGGCCTGCTCGGGCAGGTGGTCGTAGTCGCCCTCGGTGATGCGGCGGAAGGCCTCAATGGTCTCCGCCAGCGGCACGGTGGAGCCGGGCACGCCCGTGAACTTCTCCGCCATGTAGGTGTTCTGAGACAGGAACTGCTCGATTCGCCGCGCCCGGCCGACAGTGACCTTGTCCTCCTCGGAGAGTTCGTCAACACCGAGGATGGCGATGATGTCCTGCAGTTCCTTGTTCTTCTGCAGGATCGATTTCACGCGGGTGGCGACGTCGTAGTGCTCCTGCCCCACGTACTGGGGGGCGAGCAGCCGGGAGGTGGAGGCCAGCGGGTCCACCGCCGGGTAGATGCCGCGCGAGGCGATGTCCCGAGACAGCTCGGTGGTCGCGTCCAGGTGGGCGAAGGTGGTGGCCGGGGCGGGGTCGGTGTAATCGTCGGCGGGCACGTAGATCGCCTGCAGGGAGGTGATGGAGTGACCGCCGGCGGAGGTGATGCGCTCCTGGAGCTGGCCCATCTCGTCGGCCAGGTTGGGCTGGTAGCCGACGGCGGAGGGCATCCGTCCCAGCAGTGTGGAGACCTCGGAGCCGGCCTGGGTGAAGCGGAAGATGTTGTCGATGAACAGCAGCACGTCCTG
>NZ_JAUMUL010000054.1:23368-24520 GCF_030530635.1 Actinomyces sp. | reverse complement strand
AGGACCCCCCGTGCACCCGCCAGAGCCCGCTTACCCTTGCTACCTTCCGGTCCTGGGGGGATTCACTGGATGACGCCGCACGAGGGGCCGAGTGCGAGCGTACCCGATAGGACCCGGAGACGGTCAAGTCCGCCGCCTGCCCGCAGTTGCAGGGCGTGCACACCCTCATCCACGAGTCCGTCCCCTCATCCACCGGTACGTTCCATTGCTGGCGCGATCGCGCACGCCGATGGCTGCCCATGTCCACGCCACGGGTCCGTTCGTGACGGATGCCACCGCTCAGGGTTGGCGCCAGAGCCACCCGGTCCGATATATTCGCGTTTCGCTACACGTGGTGAGCAGCCGCGTGCGGCACCTGGAGGATTCGCCTAGTGGCCTATGGCGCACGCTTGGAAAGCGTGTTGGGTGCAAGCCCTCGGGGGTTCGAATCCCCCATCCTCCGCCACTACTTTTCCCCGGAATCACAACGATTCCGGGGATTCTCTTTTTCCTCCTGTCAACGTGGGTGGCATGCGGGTTGGGGCTATAGGCGCAACGTGGTGCTTCAGGTCGGTTGCGGGGGTTAGCGGGCTCTTCGTGTTTGGGGGTGTGGTGGTTCCGGCGTGTTGGCTTCGGCCCGGGTTGCGGTGTTCGCGGTGGTCGTGGTTGGGGTGGCAAGGTCGGTGTCGGGCTGACGGGTCGTACTCGGACTGATAGGGACGTGTTCGGCCAGCACAGGTCGTTCTCGGGCGTACAAGGACGTGTTCGGGGCACCGAGGACGTCGTCGGGCTGGCGAGGACGTTCTCGGCCCAGTCGGGACGCTCTCGCCGTCGGCCAGGCGGAGTGCTCGAGGACGCGGGATAAACCTCCACGACGCCGGCCGGCCGCCGAGGACACCCTCCCGGGCGGCGTCCTCAAGGGCCAGGCCGCGTCGTCGGCGGCTAGCCCACGTCCTCGAACAACCCCCACCAGCCCCAACCACACCGACTCTTCGTGCTGACGACCGTGGCGGCCGGAGTGCCTTGATGTTTGTGGGTGTGCTGGCCGGCATGTTGCGAGGCGAGGGACGCGATGAGCCTGCCGTGGGGGGGCGGGGGCGGGGGGCCCCCCCCGCGGGACCCCGCCCGCGCCCCCCCCCCCCAGGGCCGAGGCCGCCGAGGCCGACGCTGAGG
>NZ_JAUMUL010000054.1:0-23358 GCF_030530635.1 Actinomyces sp. | reverse complement strand
CCACTTCCCGGTCTGCTACGCCGCTTCGCCATCTGCTACGCCACTTCGGGGTTAACAACGCCGATTACCCCTCTACTGAAGGCCCCGCAGGCATACAACAGAACGTTAAGTAGCGTTGTTAACGCCCAACCGGCGCACCAGACACCCCGGCCCGTTTCCTGTCTCAGGACATCGGCGACAGTCCTACCTCAGCCCACCACAACCACCACACCCCCAAACCGAAAGAGCCCGTTATCGGCGCGAACGTGGTGCTTTAGACCGGCGTGTCGTGGTTTCTAGCTGGTTCGTCCGGCCCAGCCCTTGCGGGCCCAGAGGCCTTCTTCGGGGTCGTCGGCGCGAATGTGTGTGCGGTTCGGGCGCCCCCGGGCTCACTAGATCTTGTTGTGTAAGTGCTCGGGTGGCGGTACGCGGTTAGGTGGCGGTGTGTGGCTGTTGAGCCTGTCAGTTGGACCCCTGTTCCCCCGTTGGACCCCTGTTCCCCCGTTGGACCGCCGTAGCCGCCGGTTACAGCGGTCCAACCGGGCGTGAGCGGTCCAACGGGACGGCGCACTTCCACCGTTGAGTGCCCGCGGCCGTACGACCGGACTTCTTCATCGGGGTCTGACAGATCGGTCAGAGCCTTGCTCACGGGGACCGTGTTCCCACAGCCCGCACATCTACCCGCTAAAGTCAACCACCACCCCGGGTTAACCTCCCAGACCAAAATCACCCCGACTCTCCCGCACCACACCAACCAAAACCCCGATCTCAACCACCACGGTCACGCCGATAACTCGGGTTATAGGCGCAACGTGGTGCTTCAGGTCGGCATGCCGTGGGGAGGGCATCGCCTGCCTCGGCAGTTTGGACCCCGTTCCTGCACTTGGACCACATTCCTTCAGTTGGACCGCCTGAGAGTGCCTACCAGGTGGTCCAACCGACGAAACACGGTCCAGGCCAGGGACGACTCGCACCGCCGGCTCCAGCCTCCACCGAGGCGATATCGACCCAATCCAGTTAGGCTGAACTATGTGACTCAACAGCGCCCCTCCGACCCTGCAGACCGGCACGTCGAGTACACCTCCGGCCTGCCGAATGGGAACACGGACGCCCACTCCGCAGGCCCAGCCCCCACGGCCTCCCCGGCACACGGGCGACGCGGCCCGATCCCCCACCAGCAGTCCCGTCCCGGCCGCGAGGACGACCGGCTGCTGGCCACGGGAGAACCCGTGCTCTCGTCCCCCCGTTCCGGACCCGCCGCCGCCTCCGCGCGATCCAAACCCGCCTCTGCGCGTAAGCCCGGGCCGTCCGCACGCCGCGCCTGGCTGCCCAACCAGCACGGCGTACGTTCAATGCTGCTGCTGCCGCCGATCGTGGGCTGGATCGTGGGCGGATTCAGCTGGGTGAACCTGTTATTCATCCCCGCCTGGTTGGGCGCCTACCTGACCTACTGGGCCTGGTCGCAGTGGGTGCGCGCACGCTCACCACGACGCCGGGCGCTAACGCTCCCTCCCCTGATCGTCTACACCGCTTGGACGGCGCTGCTCGGCGTCGTGACGCTGGCCGTCGCCCCCTACCTGCTGCAATGGGCCGTGCCGCTGACCCCGCTGTTCGCTATCGCCCTGTGGGAGGCCTGGCGCGGTCGGGAACGCTCCTTGCCGTCGGGCCTGGCGGCCACGGCGGCCGCCTCACTCATCGCCGCGGTCACCTACTCACTCGGCGTGGGCGGCCGCGGCGGCTTCCTGGGCCTGGGCGCCGGGGCGAGCGATCTGCCCGGCTCCTCCCCGAACGGGGAACTGACCGGCTGGGCCTGGATGTGGCTGGTCACGGCATTGACCGCCGCCTACTTCTGCGGCACCGTGCCCTACATCAAGTCGATGATCCGCGAACGCTTCAACCGGCCGCTCCTGGCGGGGACGGTCGCATGGCACGTGTTGGTCGCCGGGGGCGCCCTGTGGCTCGCCGACGGCGGCCGACTTCCCTGGGCGCACGCCGTGCTGTGGGTGGCTCTCGCCGTACGTTCGCTCGCCGTACCGCTGTGGCAGTGGCATCTGGTGCGCGCCCGTCGCACCCCGCTGCGTCCGCGGACCATGGGCATGAGCGAGATCGTGTTCTGCCTGCTGTTCCTGGCAACCATCGCCATCCGCTGAGGAGGACCGGCCCTCGCCATTGGGCCGGCGGGGCCCGACGACGCTGTTTCGCCGCCCGGAGGGCGCCGCCGTAGGGCTTCGGAGACCCTTTGTCAGCGCGCCGGCCAAGTGGCGGTGGCCGCGAGCACACGGTCGTTCTCGGCAGGAGTGCCGATGGATACCCGCACACCCTCGCCGATAAAGGGCCGCGCCAGGATTCCGGCCGCCCGGAGGTGCTCGGCCAGCGCGCTCGTCTCCTCCCCCACGGCCAGCCAGAAGAAGTTCCCCTGCGCGTGGGGCACATCCCAGCCCTGCCGCCGCAGGCCGGCCAACACCCGATCGCGCTCGCCGACGACGACGGCGGCGCGGCGGGCGGTCTCGGCCAGCGCCTCGGGCGCCAGGGCGGCTACGGCGGCGGCCTGCGCCGGCAGGTTCACACCGAAGGGGGTGGCCACGGAGCGTATGGCGCCGATGATGCCGACCTCGCCCACTAGGTAGCCCACGCGCATGCCCGCCAGGGCGTGCGCCTTGGAGAAGGTGCGGCTGACCAGCAGGTTCGGGTGGTCGGCGAGCAGAGTGAGCGCATCCCCGACCTCGGTGTCGGTGACGAAGTCGAGATAGGCCTCGTCCACGATCACGAGGACGTGTTCGGGGACGCCTTCCACCAGTGCGGCGAGCTCATCGGCGGTCAGGGCCGGGCCGGTGGGGTTGTTGGGGGTGCAGGCGAGCAGGGCGCACGTACGGGGGGTCACGGCGTCGATCATCGCGGGTACGTCGTGACGGCCGTCGGCGGTCAGGGGCACCTTGACGGCCCGGGCCCCGGCCACGGCGATGCAGATCGGGTAGGCCTCAAAGGAGCGCCACGGCAGCACCACGTCGTCGCCGTCGTCGCATACGGTGTCCAGGACGTGCTGGATCAGGGCGACCGACCCATTGCCCACAACCACCTGCTGTGGGGCGACCGCATGGCGTTGTGCGATCGCCTCCACGAGGGTGTCTCCGGTCATCTCCGGGTAGCGGTTGACGCCGCCCGCGGCGGCGGTCAAGGCTGCGAGCACGCTCTCCTGCGGCGGATAGGGCAGTTCATTACTGGAGAGCTTGGCGACGTCCTGCCCGCGGGAGCGGGCACCGGGCACGTAGGCGGGCAGGGTCTGAACGGCGGGGCGGATGTGCACGGGGGTCATGCCCCCATCCTGGCACGCAACGACACGCGCGGCGGGGCGCTCCGGGTTCCGGCCGCGGCCGCCGTCTGCGAGGATGGGCGCATGGACTTGATTGTTCGTACGCTCGGGAACGCAGCCGGCCTGTGGCTGGCGGCGGCGCTGCTGGACGGCATGGCCGTACCGGGCACGCCGAGCCTGGCACTGACCGTGGTCAACCTGCTCGTGGTCGGCCTGGTGCTGGCACTGGTGAACTCATTGATCAAGCCGGTGGCGCATGTAGTGGCCTTCCCTCTGTACGTGGTCACCTTCGGGTTGTTCGCCCTGGTGGTCAACGGGGCGATGCTCATGCTGACCAGTCGGATCACGGATCTGCTCGCCGGAGTGAGCACGGGGGCGGAGTTGACGCTCGGGCTGCATGTGGGTTCCTTCGGTACCGCGATCGTGGGTTCACTGATCGTGTCGATCGTCTCGGCGGTGATCGTCGGCGTTCTGGGTCCGAACGACCGCTGACCACAGGTCGCGCATCACCCGGATCGCGATGCTGCCCTTTTGCGAACTCACCCCCGCTTGCCGGCGTCCCGCGCCACCCGTTCCCAGGCGGTGTCGGGGCTGTCACGGGTGATGTCGAATACGATCTCCGTGGTTTCGGCACCGGATTCGCCCGCCCCGGTCAGGCCGGTCAAGCCCTCGGTCCACTGGTCGATCTGCGGGTTGCCGGTGATGCCTTCCACGGCGTCGGCGTAGATCGTCGGCCCGTGCGGGTAGCCGTGGAAGTCGGCGGCGTGCGTGTCGAGGGTGACGACTGTGCGGGTGGCGGTGCGCGGCGTGGCGGCGCCGTCGAGTGCGGGCACAGCGTCGGCGGTGTTCTCCAGGTGCAGGGTGCTGACGTTATCGGGAAGGTCGGCACCGGCGGTGGGGCCGCCCGCGGTGAGCAGGTTAGTTATGTTGAACTGCTCATTGACGGCCGGGTCGGCGGCGATGTTGGCGGCCGTGATCGCACCCTGGGAGTGCCCGTACAGGCCGACCTTGTCTCCCGGGGCGATACCGGCCTCCCGCATGGCGGTCACGACGGCGGTCTCCATGTCCGTGGGACGCCCGGACACTCCCTGAAGATTGGTGAGCAGGTCCTGCGGGTTGGAGCTGCCGCTGCCCCAGTCGGTGGTGCCCGGAACGACGACGAGCCAGGAGGTGGTGCCGTCGGAGTGGTCGGTGCGCAGTACGGAGACCACGCCGGAGGAGAGGTCCTGGTCACGGCCCTTCATGTCGTCGCCGTAGCGGATTACCTCGGCCACCGTGCCCGGCTGCGGGGCGGCAGCGCCCGTCGCAGGCAGCGCCGCGGCCACGGCGGGCACCGGCGTCCCGAACCCGAAGGGGTCGCGCACCCCGGTGGGGACCGTGACCGACTGTCCGCCGTGCGGAGTGACCGTGACACCGGTGGGCTTTCCGTGGCGGTCGGTCCCTGAACGCTCGGCGCATATGGCCAGGTAGTAGGCCACCCGTTGCATAGGGGTCAAGGAGGTGGTGTCCACCATGCGGCTGCCGACCTGTACCTGATCGGGAAGCACATCGGAGATGGCTGGATCCAGTTCCGTGGCCACCTGCCCGATGTAGTTCTCGAGCACCTTGGCCTCGACTCCGGTCTTGGCCTGCTGCGCCCAGAGCGCCAGGCCGAGGATGATTGCAAGGTCGGTGTTCACCCAGTCATCCAGATGCGGATTGGTCAACAACATCTCCATCCCCTGGAGGACGTCATCAATGCCTTCTGGCGCGGTGGCGCCACCGAAGGTGAGCAGGGACAGCGCCCCGGCGGCACCCCGCACCCAATCCACAACGGAGACGCCGCTAAAACGCTGCGCCCCCATGAATGCCGCCCGCTGCACCAGCGTCCACTGCCCATCCGTGGCCGACTCGGCATTGGTGTAGGTGGTGGCGGCCGCCTTCACAGCGGTGGCCAGCGAACGCAGGCTGGAAGCGGCGTCGTCGAGGGAGCCGAAGCCACGGGTGAGCGCCTCCAGGGCGATTCTGGCTTTAGCGCGCTCGATGGCAGTGTTGGCGCCAGAGCCCCCGGGCACGGCGCCGATCAACCACTGGTTCTCGTCCGACAACAGGGCTTCCATGGGTGAGTCGAAACCGTTGCGAACGGTGCCGTAGGAGACGCCGTTCTGCTGAGTGTTCGTGCTTAAGCCCCGGACGCCGCTATACAGATCGTTCAGGCAGGACTTCGCCAGGTCGCGGGCGTCCTCCAGCCAATCCGCAGCAGTATCGACAGTGGCGGCGAAACTAGTCAGATCATCGGTGTTCACGCCGTATGCCCCGCCGCTGACGACCACGCCGGTTCCGGTGGGCATACCGGGCCAGGTCACGGCGTGGGGCAGGGCCGCATCCGTCGTGAAGGGTCCCGAGCCTGCGGACTTGCTGCCGACGGGGGCCCAGTTCTCCCGGGTGCACATCATTTCATCGGAATTCGTGGAGGCCCGATAGTTGAAGGGGCCGGAGCCGGGGGGAACACTGGCCGGGTCCGGATAACTGGCCAGCGGGGTTCGCAGCTGTAGTGAGTCCAGTGCGTGCTGGTCATCGGTGGACGCATGATTCGCGGTGGTTGCGCTCATGATCAGCCCGCCTCGCTCTCGGCGTTCTCCAGGGCGGTCATCGCGTTCTGGGCGTTTGTCATAAGCGTGTCGAGCCCCGCAACTTTGGCGACGACGTCGTCGAGGGCGGTCTGGCAGGCGGCCGACGCCGAGCCGGTCCAACCGGATGGGACCGTAGCGGGGACCAGCGCGGCTCCCACAGCGGCCTTGTCGGCGGCAATTGAAAGAAGGAAAGAAGACATGCCCCGAAGGTAAATGGCCTGTGGCCGGTCCTGCAGAGCAGCTGTGAATGCGATGGGTGCGGGGGATGCACGAAGCGCCCTTGTGGAACACGGCGCGCCCTTCGAGCTCGATTCCTCCACCTCCGATGCAGGGATGGACCGTGGTCGGGGTGGGCGGGCCGGCTCGGGCTGATGCGCTCGGGTGTCCAACTCCGTCACGAGCCATCCGGCGTATGCGTGTCACTTACGCGGTGTCCGCCCTCCGATCATTCCGAGTGCCTGCGCGCAGAGCGAGCAGGCCCGCCGCGTCCGCGCCGATCGCAAGTGCCAACACCCACCACCAGGAGAGTTCCAGCCGCATGACGAAGCATGCGGCCACAACGGTGACGGCGATGCCCACCACGCCGAGCACCGCGACCGCACCCTTGTGACGCCCGCTCAACTCCATGACGGCCACCGAGCCCACGCCCAGGGTCAGACCCGCCGCGGCACCGGCGGCGGACACCAACAGTGGCCGGTCTGCCCCGGCCAGGGCCAGGCCCACCAGGGCGGCCAGTCCCACGGCGGTCAACAGCAGGTCGAGCACCGCCAGTAGGGCGCCCGTACGACCACCGGGGCGGAGCCTCGCGCCTACAGACCCCGGTGCCGCCGCTGCCGCCCCGGCTGCGGTGCCCGCCGCTGCCGCCGCGCTTCCGGCCGGCGCCGCGGGCACCACCCGCGCCCCCGCCGTACCGCCGTCGGCGACCGACGCTTCAGCAGCCGGCACACTCCATCCGCCATGTCGCAGCGCCAGCAGACTCCCAAATGCCATACACGCCGCAACCACCCCGGGCGCCGGACGCGCAACCAACTGCGGCACCAACACCACAATCACCGTGGCCGTAAGCAGCGCGAAGGCGTTCGTGCGCATCAGCATGCGGGCGTGGGCGGCGATCGGCACCAGGTCGTAAACCCACCCGGGCACGTCGGCGGAACTCGGCTCGGGCGAGGGATGCGTCGCAGACTCGCTCATTACCCCGTACCCCCCGCCGACCGGCCGCCAGTACCCCGCACCATGCTGCGGCGCAGGCAGACGACGGCATCAGATCGTCTCCCCGGCACCCCTTCGGGTGAGACGGCCTCCCGCCAGCGCTCCTCGGAGGCCTCCACCTCCCACGTTCCGGCAGCGGCACCGAGGACGGCATCGGCCAGCTGCTCGGGCCGGTAGGTACGGGCATGATGACCGTGCCAGGGCGGGTTGGTGCAGTGAGCGGCGGTGAGCAGGCGACCGCCGTCGGCGACGAGTCCGGCCAGGCGGACGAGTAGCCGGGGCAGGTCGAGGCTGCCCGGTTCCGGTCCGCCGTGCACGTAGAAGCTGGTGACCAGGTCGAAGGGGCCTTCCGGCAACGGGTCGGCACTCAGGTCGAGCACGGTGCCGCGCACGCGTTCGGCCAGGCCGCGGCGCCGGGCCTCGGTGAGCATGCGCGCAATCGCCGTGGGTGCAAAGTCGACGCCGGTGACTCGCCATCCGTGTTCAGCCAGCCACAGCACGTCGGCGCCCTCCCCGCAGCCGACGTCGAGGCTGCGCCCCGGCTCCCAGTCGGCCGCCAGGGACAGCCAGTCGTTGGGCGCGCCGGACCACAGGCGGTCGGCTGCTGCGTAGCGGGTCTCCCATTCGGTCTGCCGCGCACTGCTCATGGGGCGAGGGTAGCGGGCGGCGCCGGGCCGGCGCGGGTCCTCGGGCGCCGATGCGACTTGGAAACCCGGCTTGCGATAGAAGCCGACGGCGTCGACGGCGGTCTCACGCATCAATGCGCGCATCTCACCGCTGGCCAGGTCACCGGTCGTCAGCCGCCGCACCTGTTCGGACATGGCTCCTATGCTAGGGCGTCATCGCCGTCCTCCTGGCGGCGCTCACAGCCTGCCCGGACCAACGACGTCCGGCACGCGGCCAACGAACAGCCCGTGTGCCTCTTATACATTCTTGTACAGTCGCACCTCACCTCTTGTACACTCGACACGGACTCTTATACACTCTTGTACATGATTGTCTATGAGCAGGACCTCTTAGAGGCTCTCTCCCGACTCGAACTCGAGGGCGGCGACTGCCTGGACCTTGAGGCCAAGACCTTTTCCGAGTACTCCCGCGACGCGCTCGGCCCGACTCTGTCCGCTTTCGCCAATCTCCCCGGTGGGGGCACGCTCCTCCTAGGCGTGAGCGAGAACCCGGTGAAGGTCGTGGGGATCAAGCATCCCCGCGAGCAGATGCAAGCGCTGGCGTCCCAGGCGCGCCAAGGCTTTTCCACTGAAATCTCGATCGATCCCCGCAGTATTGAGTTCGACGGCAAGACGGTGGTAGTAGCGAATGTGCGGGAGGTGCCGACCAATGCCAAGCCCTGCCGTTGGAAGGAGAGCGGCGCCTCCTACCTACGCCAGTACGACGGCGACTACCGGATGTCTGCTCAGGAGGACAACAGCTGGTGATACGTCATCAGCGCCCCCGCGGAGACACGATCCCGGTCCCGAACACCTCGATCAACAGTCTCGATGGGGACCTGATAAAGGGCTTTATACGCAACGTGCACGAGTACCCACCGGTCGCCGTACGCGAGCTGATCGCAAACGCGCTGGTCCACCGCGATCTGTCAGAACCCGCCCTGTCGAAGGGGGCGGAGATCCGTATGACGCGGGATCGCCTGGTCATCTCAAGCCCCGGTGGCCTGTGGGGACTGACCGTGGACCAGTTGGGTACTCGTGACGGCAAGTCGGCCGTCAACGAACGCCTGTATGATATCTGTACTTTCACGACCGATACCGAAGGGCGTCGCGTGATCGAGGGCCTCGGAACCGGTATCCGCGCCGTGCGCAAAGCCCTCCGCCAAGCCGACATGGAGCCTGTCCGCTTCCAGGACACTGGCGTGAGGTTCACGGCGCTGCTGCCGAGGGCGGCACTGCTGTCGCCGTCCGATCTGAGTTGGCTGGCAGAACTCAACACCGAGGGACTTGGAGTCGAGCAGCGTCATGCCCTGGCAGAGATGAGACACGGTCGCTCCTGGACGAACTCGACCTACAGGCGTCGGTTCGGTCTGGACTCCGCTGAGGCCCGGCGACAGCTGCAAGAACTTGTCAACCTAGGGCTCGCTGAGACCTCGGGAACAAAGGGCTCGACGTCCTATGTGTTTGCATCCGCCGTTGGACAAGCCGATAACTCGGGAAACTCGGCCCAGAAGGATGAAACTCGAGTTCCTGAGGAAGTAGCCGCCGTCTCCACCAATGCCGCAGTGGTCTGGTCGTATTTGGGAACCACGCCGAAGACACGCGCACAGATAGCCGAAGCGACAGGACTCACCGACCGCCAAGTCAAATGGGCGCTCGACCGCCTGAGGGCCACCGGTTTCGTCGTTTTCCAAGGCCGCCAGGGCTCCACCGCCACCACCTACCGCCGTGCCTGATGCATCCGGCCTGCACCGCGAACTAATGCGCGCTTACTGCGCGGCTCACCCGTTCCTCATCCCGCCGCCACCCCACCACCACACCCCCAAACCGGCAAACCCCTGACGACGTTCTCTGAGATGGCGGCCTGCGCCGTCGGCCGCACCTGGCAGAATCGGCGTCATGGTCGACCTCGCCACCGTTTCCCCAGCCATCGCCCTCGGCCCCCTCGACGGCCGCTACCGCGCCGTGGCGGCGCCACTGGTCAACTACCTGTCCGAGGCCGCCCTGAACCGGGCGCGCCTGCGTGTGGAGGTGGAGTGGCTCATCCACCTGACCGACCACCGCGTGCTGCCCGGTGCCCCGGTGCTGTCCGACGCCGAGCAGGCCTACCTGCGCGGCGTCGTCGACGCCTTCGGCGCGGCGGAGATCGCCGAGCTGGCCGAGATCGAGGCAGTCACCCGCCACGACGTCAAGGCGGTGGAGTACCTGCTCAAGCGGCACCTGGACGCCGCCCCGGACGTCCTGGGCGCCACGGTGCTGCCCGAGATGCAGGAGATCGTCCACATCTTCTGCACCAGCGAGGACATCAACAACCTCGCCTACGCGCTGACCATTCGCGACGCCGTCGCACAGGTGTGGCTGCCCGCGGCCCGCGGGCTCGTCGATGATCTGGCCGCCATGGCCCACGAGCACGCCGAGGTCGCCATGCTCGCCCGCACCCACGGCCAGCCGGCCACGCCCACCACACTCGGCAAGGAGTTGGCGGTGTTGGCGCACCGCCTACGCCGCCAGGTGACGCGAGTGGAGGGCGCCGAGTATCTGGGCAAGATCAACGGCGCCACCGGCACCTTCGGCGCGCACGTGGTCGCCGTGCCGGGCGCCGACTGGGAGCAGGTCGCCCGTGCCTTCGCCGAGTCCCTGGGTCTGACCTGGAATCCGCTCACCACCCAGATCGAGTCCCACGACTGGCAGGCGGAGCTTTACGCCGACATCGCCCGCTTCAACCGGATCGCCCACAACCTGGCCACCGACGCCTGGACCTACATCTCGCTGGGCTACTTCCGCCAGCGCCTGAGTGCGCAGGGGTCCACCGGCTCCTCCACCATGCCGCACAAGGTCAACCCGATCCGCTTCGAGAACGGGGAGGCGAATCTGGAGATCTCCTGCTCGCTGCTGGACACGCTCGCCGCCACCCTGGTCACCTCCCGGCTGCAGCGCGACCTGACGGACTCCACCACTCAGCGCAACGTGGGTGTGGCCCTGGGGCACTCGCTGCTGGCGATCGACAACATTCGCCGCGGCCTGGCCGGACTCGATGCGGATCACGCCCGCCTGGCGGAGGATCTCGACGCCGCCTGGGAGGTGTTGGGCGAGCCGGTGCAGCAGGCCATGCGCGCGGCGTCGGTGGCCGGAGCCACCGGCATGGCCGATCCCTACGAGCGGCTCAAGGAACTCACGCGCGGCAAGCGGGTCACGGCCGCCTCCATGCGCGAGTTCATCTCCTCCCTGGGCATGCCCGCCGACGTCGAGGCACGGCTGCTGGAGCTGACGCCCGCCACCTACACGGGCCTGGCCACCAGCCTGGTCGGTCACCTGGAGGATCGACGGTGCAGCTGACCGACTCACTATCAGCCGCGCCATTCATCACGACGACGGCGGCGCGGTGGACTGCCGAATGATCAACTCGGTGGGCACCTCGATCAATGGGCCGTCCAGGTCTCCCAGAGCCAACCGGGTAGCACATTCCCCCAGTCCTACAAAGTCCAGGCGCACGGTAGTAAGGGCCGGGCTTGCTGCCGCGGCATGCGGATGGTCATCCATGCCGACAACCGAGACATCCTGCGGCACCCGCACTCCGGCGGTAGTCAGTCCCGAGATCAGACCCATCGCCAGGTCGTCGTTGCCGCACAGGACGGCGGTTGCACCCACCGCCCGTGCTCGAGCCGCCGCCCGCATTCCGGTCTCCACCGACCAGCCCGTCGCCAGCGGTTCGAGCACGGGCAGCCCCGCCGCCAGCAGCGTCTCCCGCCAGCCGATGACCCGGGGATCGGGGTGACCGGCAGGCGGTACACCGACGTAGGCGATGCGCCGATGTCCCAACTCGATCAGGTGCCGTACCGCCGTGCACGCCCCCGCGCGGTCGTTGATCCACGCCCTCGGCAGCCCGTCGGTATCCGGATCCGGTGCGCCACCGGCAACGGCAAGCGGTAGATCGGCCGGCAGCTCTGAGAGAATGGCCACGCTCAGAGAGTCGAACTCCACCGCCACGACGCCGTCGACACGTTCCTCCAGAGCCGTCAGCAGGGCCCGGCGCCGGTGAGCAGTATCGTGGGAGAGCACATGCGCGGCCAGGCCTACACCGAGTTCTTGGCATGCGGCGAGCACCCCGGACAGCGTCGCCCAGTAACCGGTCCGACTCACGTCAGTCACCACGACCAACAGGCGGGGCAGGTCGGCCGGACCGGACAGGTATCCGAGATCGGACATGGCGGTGAGCACGCTTCCGGCCGCCGCCGGACAGCTCTTCGACCGGCCTTCTGCGTAGGCGAGCACGCGCGAGGCCGTCGCCTTGGACACGTCCGCTCGGGCGGCTACATCGGCGAGGGTGGGAGGACGCCACGGTCGCCGGGGCTCAGTCATGGTGAGTCTCCATATAGCCCACCCTAACCCGAATGACGGCTCCATTCGGCTCCGCCTCGCAGCCACCGCCACCTCGACGTCTATCTGCGCGCCTTGTCGAGATCGGCGAGGGTACCGACGACGGTTACGGGGAAACTCGCGGTGACTTGCAGGAAGACGCGGTTGCCGCGCTTGAGGGCCAGGCTGTCGCTACCGTCGCCGTTCCAGTCGCCGACGTATACGGTGTCGCGCGCCCGGCCGAGGGTGAAGGCCGCCGCAACGGGAGCGTCCACCCGGTTCTCGTTGTAGAAGACCACGCGCGTACCGATGCGCACGGCGTAGGTAACCACCCCGTCCCCGTCCCAGTCGCCGGTGAGGATCATGGCTCCCGGACGCGCTTTGCTGGCGGCTACGTATGCGGGCATCTGCGGTTCGGGCTCCGGCGTCGGCGGGACGATTTCTTCAAGGGTCCAGTCGACATCATCCTCGCCCACCATCACGCCGTCTTCCCCGGAAACCAGTGACAGGCCGGCGAACTTCGACAGCAGCCGGACAGTCTCCGGCGCGCTCGTACCGGGTAGGACGTGCCACCGGTTTACGCTGCCGGCGGAGTCCGGGCCGGTGACTCCAGCCTGATTGATGACGACGGCGGTACCGGGGTAGCCGCTCAAGGCACCCAGGCCGAGCGTGCCGGCGCCATCCGGGGCGGAGAGCACATAGGTGAAGTCGTCCTGGCGGGTCAGGCGCCACCGGGAGGCGTCGTCAGCCTCAGCGGCCTGGCCGCTGAGGACCGGGCCGTTCTCGGTGCGCACCAGGCGGCGGCCCGTGGTTGACTCCACAATGCGGTATTCGCCGTCGGCCTGGACGGTTTCGGGCGTGCGATAGTAGGTGTGGACGTAGTCGATGTCGAAGGAGGCCGGCAGGCCCGCATCGTTCGGCCAACCGCGGTGCGCCTCCAGGCTGAACACGACGTGTCGGGACATGCGCCACAGGGAGGGATCGGGAGCGCGCAGCTCCCACAGCAGCTGCCGGTCGAAGTACAGGCGCAGCATTCCGTCGCGGCGCTCGGCCCCGTACAGGTGGTAGTCGGCAGTCACGTCCACCCCGACGTTCGGGTTGGCGTTGCCGCCGTAGCGCACGTGCCGCGCCTCGTCATTCCCGGGCCACAGGTGCAGGGCCGCCTGCATGACCCGATCCCCGGTGTTCTCCTGGATGTCGATCTCCGGGTTGGGGTCGGCCAGCAGGTGGTTCACGCCGTCGAGCCGGGAGGACTGGAGCCATATCGCGGACAGGACATTAGCGGCACCGGCCAGGCATTTGGCGCGCACCTCGACGTAACTGCACACACCGGGGGTGTCGAACACCGACTCGACCGCTCCGAAGGTGTAACCCTTGCCGGCGTAGTACTCCTTACGCGCGTACAGGCGCAGGTTCCCAGCCTCGCTCTGGACGTTGTCATCCCGAAAGGCGTGCAGATGGGAACCCGGGTACCACAGGCCCTTGTGCCAGCGATCGGGATCCAATGCAGTATCGAACTCATCGCTGAGCGAATCCACCAGGGTCCAGTTCTCCAAATCGAACTGCCCACCCGCGGCCGCGGCATCGGGGGCTAGAGCTCCGTCCGTCAGCGGAACGCCGGCCAAGAGCGCGGCGGACATAAGTGCGCGTCGTCTAGTAATGGTCATGGATTCATGCTCCTTCGCATGCATACAAATACGGCGACACGATAAGGCATCCCGGAAGTCTCGTAAATAAGTCGTCGGAGCGCCTTGAAACAAGAGTTTCGAGGCCTGTGGACAACGCCTCCCCCAATTCCTATCGTGGCCGATGTCACCAGCGGATCGTTCTAGGGGTCATCGTCGAAGCCATTTCAGGACCAACTCCTAATCTCCCGGGACGTATCAGAGCCAAGCGGGCGATCGTCGCGGATCGCCCGGCGAAGAGCGGTCCGAACCGACACATGCGCACGTACCCCGTCGGGCCGCACCACCACAGGAGGATTAATGAACCGCAGGCATGGCCTCACGGCCGCTCTCAACCGCACCCCACTGAGCCGCAGAAATTGGATGGGCCTGGCGGTCGGCTCGGCCGCCGTAATGGGACTGGCCGCATGCTCGGACCCCGGTTCCGGCGGTACGAGCGACGGAGCGGAGCCAGCCGATTGGCCGTCCCCAACCGGCAAACTCGACGGGGTGACCCTCACCTTCTGGGCCGCCCAGTCCTCCGCTGATATCCCCAAGGACGTCGTCGCCGCCTTCACGAAGGAGACCGGGGCGGAGATCGAGATCGTCACCATTCCCGACCCCTACGAGCAGACCGTGCAGACCAAGGTGGCCACCGGCGATATGCCCGATCTGGCCATGTGGCAGCCGACCACCTCCATGCTCACCAGCCTGGGTGCCGCCGAGCGTCTCCAAGTCCTTGACGGCGCCCCCTGGGAGGCCAACACCGTCTCCTCCGTCCTGGAGGCCGGTGGCACGCTGAACGAGCACCGCTACGCCGCCTTCGTCTCCGCGCCATCCGTCATGGGCGTGTGGTACAACAAGCGGGTATTCAAGGATCAAGGGGCGCGGATCCCCACCGACTTCGGCGCACTGCTGGCGCTTGCCCGGGACCTGAAGGGCAAGGGCGTCACTCCCTTCTATGAGATGGGCGGGGAGTGGTGGGCCTCCCAGTACGTGGTGCAGGTCCAGCTGGCCGACGCCGCCAAGGACGGACTGTGGGACCGGGTCAACTCCAACCAGGACGCCTTCACCGGCACCGACATTCAGGGGGCCATCGACCAGTACGCCACAATGATTAAGGACGGCCTTTACAACACCGACATCAAGACCGGCACCTTCGACGACCAGGCCAAGGCACTGCTCAATGGCGATGCGGCCATGGCGATCCATGTAAACAGTCTGCTGTCGAATATGGCCGCCCAGACCGACGCCGAGGCCCTGAACGAGACCATCGGGTTCTTCCCCATCTCCGCCAAGGGCGCGATGGCCACCTCGATTCCGGAGCAGACCAACGCCGTCGTCGCCTTCAAGACCGGCGACGACACCCGTGAGGCCGCCGCCCGCCAGCTCTTGACCTACTGGCTCACCGACGGCTACGCGGACTTCGTCAAGGGCCAGAACACGGTCTCCATCATCGACGGCGTCGAGACCCCCGACTCCGTACCGACCGCGGCCGTTGAGGCCAACGAGGCCCTGAGTAATTCGGTCGGTTCCATGCAGTCGCTGGCAATCGCCAACCCCGATCTGGCCAAGAACCTGGGAGACATGATTGCCGGCACCAAGACGCCCGCGCAGGTCGGAGAGGAGACTCAGTCACAGTTCGCCCAGCTCGCCAAGGCCATTGGCGCCGAGGGGTTCTGAGCCGATGCGCTCGCTGGTCCGATCGCCACGGGTCGCGCGCGCCGGCTCCTGCCACCCCTGGATGTTCGCGGCACCCGCCTTCGCCATGCTCGCGGTGTTCTTCCTGACGCCCACGGCGTACAATTTCGTGTACGCCTTCACGGACTGGTCGAGCTTCAAAAGTGCCATCAGCCCGGTCGGGCTGGATAACTTCACCGAGCTGGCCGCCTCCGGGGCCTTGCGGAAGGCACTGACGATCACCCTGGTATACGCCGCCGGGGTGGCCGTGTTCCAGAACCTGTTCGGGATGGGGCTGGCACTCCTGCTTGAACGCGACACCCGACTCAACCGATTGCTGCGGGTGGTGTTCTTCATTCCGGTGATCATCTCCGCCCTGGCCGCCGGCTACATCTTCCAAGCGCTGCTCAAGCCGGACGGCGGGGTCAATCAGCTGCTGTCCGTGCTGTCCGGGACGCCCGTGCACACGGCCTGGCTGGGGTCCACCAAGTGGACGATCCTGGTGGTGATCCTCATCCATTCCTGGAAGTGGATGGGGATGTCGATGCTGGTGTACCTGGCCGGCCTGAAGACGATCGACTCCCAAGTGCTCGAGGCGGCGCGCATCGACGGGGCCTCCCCCTGGCAAACGCTCCTGCGCATCCGCATCCCGTTGATCGCCCCGGCGGTCACCTTCAATGTGGCCACGGCACTGCTGGGATCGATGAACTCCTTCGACATTGTGCAGGCCACCACCGGCGGCGGGCCGGGCAGTTCCACCGAGCTGCTCAACCTGTTCATCTTCCGCACCTTCGGTCAGGGGCTGTACGCCCAGGCGACCACCATGAGTCTGGTGCTGTTCCTTGCCGTGGTGTTCCTGGCCTTCCCGGTGATCGGGATGCTCCGGCGCCGAGAAAGGAACATGACATGAGTGATCGTGCTGGCGCGGACGCCGTCCACAAGTCCGATCGTCGCGGGAACATCACGGCCGCACGCCTGCTTTCCACCGTGGTGCAGCCGCTCACCGGCCTGGTTCTGGCACTGCTCCTGGTGGGAGTGCCGCTGTGGACGGTGCTGGTCACCGCGGGCAAGTCGCAGGCGGAGGCCCTCTCGCCCGATCTGTCGCTGCCGTCCCGGTGGCGACTGGGGGAGAACCTGGCCGAGGTGGTGGAGCGCTCAGACATCGGTTTGGCGCTCATCGGCAGTGTTGTGCTCTTGGTTCCCTCGGTGCTGGCGGTGCTCGTGCTCGGGTCCATGGCCGCATGGATTCTGGCCCGCCGCTCCGGACGGCTGACGGCGGTGGTGTACTCCGTGGGCATCTCCGGCATCATCCTGCCGCCGGCGGTGGTCACGCTGGTGCTGCTGCTGCGCCAACTCGGCCTGGCCGGAAGCGCAGTGGGGATGATCTGCACCTATACGGGCATGTATCTGTCCACGGTGATCTTCTTCGTCACCGGTTTCGTGCGCACTGTTCCGGAGTCCTTGGAGGAGGCCGCAAGGATTGACGGGGCGGGGCCGGTACGGGTGTTCACCATGGTCATCCTGCCACTGCTGCGCCCGGTGCTGGCGACGGCCACCATCCTGATCAGCCTGTACGTGTGGAATGACGTGTTCTACGCGCTGTTCATCGTGGGCGGCCGCCTGGATACTCTGCCACTGAATCTGTTCGCAGTGGCCGGTGCCGGCATCCACCTGAACAACTGGCATCTGATTTTCAGCTACGTGCTGCTGATGAGCGCGCCATTGATCGTACTGTTCGCAGTTTTCCAGCGCAGCATCATCTCCGGCATCACCTCCGGGGCAGTTAAGTAGTAGGGGTGGCCGGGGCCGGCCAAGTCGACTCGTTCCACGGGCCGTCGACGGTTAGCCGCAGCCTGGAGTCACCCCTCCACAGTCCCGACAGCTATACATGCGCGTGGGAGTGAGCCGGATGCAGTAGCCGCATACAGTGAGTTAACTGGCTCGTCCTGTTTGGGGTGTGAGTGCCCGTTTGGCGGTGTCGCAATGGCGTGTGCGGCCCAGCCGCGAATTCGGGTTGCGGGCGGTCCCGCGAGCCTTGCGTGCCAGCAACCGCATCCTCCTCTCAGATCCTGCTCGATCCGCTTGCCCGGATCGGACCCCCTTATTCCCCGCAATTCCCCGCAGGGACCGCCGTAGCCGAGCGGGTTAGACGGTCGGGACGCGGGGCAGCCACCGAGATGGCCCCTCCGGGCAGCGTCCTCACGGCGCCTCACATGTTGGAGAAGATGATCAGGAGCAGGAAGGCGACCACCCACCAGATCCCGGTGGATACGAAGCCGCTGATGCCCTCGGCGTCCTTGGTCTGACCTTCCCGGCGGGAGGTCGATGGGGCACCCCGCGATGGAGCCTGCACGTACGGGCCCTGCCCCGGCACATGTGGCTGCGGTGCCCACGGTCCGCTGTTGGCAGCGGTGGTGGGCGCCTGCGCCGGTCCATTGATCTGGGGCATCGAGGGGCTCGGCTGCGGATGCCCGGACGGCGCCTGCGCATGCGGGTTGAACGACGGATTACCAGGGACCCGCGGCGCCGGTGGGCGGACTTCCCCAACCGTCGGGGCTCCCACGGCAGCCGGCCACGTTCCCATCGCGGGGGCGGGAGTCTGCACCTGCGGCCCGGCGGGCGGCTGCTGCCAACCGGGTCGTGCGGCCTGCCGATACTGCTCGCGTGCGTTGAGCTGCGCAGTGGCGCGGTGAGCGCCTCCGGCCTGCGCACTGGAAGGAGCGTCGTCGGCGTCTACGGCCGGGCCGGCGGCGAGCACCGATACCTCGAAAATGGGTGAGCCCATAAGCGGGTCGCCCAGAACCGTGCCGAAGGGGGCGTCATCGAAACCGATGTCGCCGGGTTCCCAACCGATCGGGGCCCAGGAGGCGTCGGAGGCGTCAACTTCCGCAGGTGCGCGCTGCTCGCTCATATGGCCAGCATGTCACAGGCAGCGCGTCGGGACCCGCATCACTGTCATAAAATGCACCACTTTCAGCGCGAACTCCGGATGCGGGTCTATAGCAACCGCGGAATCACGCGGGTGACAGCAGTCGGCCGACATTGAGTCGGGCGAAAGTACTGCATTCTGTGACACCACCGGCCCCAAGTCACCTTCCTACTCGGCCAGCGCCCACACACCACTTGCGCCCACACACCACCGACGTACATCTTCTCCGACGATTCGCACCCTCCTCCGAGCCTTTGCCCTCTGGTGGGCGGCAAACTCCCGCACACCAGAGGGCAGGGGCTCGGAGCAGAGAGCAAAGGTCGCAGGAGGTGACAACGACTCTGAAGATGCACAACCACCACCAGCTATTGCAACCCCTACCCCCTAGGGGTATCGTTGGAGCTGGCGAGGCCGGAAGCGGACCTCACCCACCAGTGATCCGCCTACTCCCGGCTTGGCGTCGGCACGGACCGTCCCGGCGGGCGGGCAGGCACACACCCGCGCTCAAAGCCATGACAGGAGGAACGGTGGCCGGATACACGGGAGCCAAGAAGGACCACCTCAATCGGCTGCGCCGCATTGAGGGGCAGGTGCGCGGCATCTCGCGCATGGTCCAGGAGGACGCGTACTGCATCGATGTTCTTACCCAGGTATCCGCCGTCACCAAGGCGCTCCGGGCCGTCAGCCTCGGCCTGCTCGAGGAACACATGAACCACTGCGTCCTGCATGCCGCCCAGTCCTCCGATGAGGAGGGCCACGCCAAGATTCGCGAGGCCTCCGAGGCGATTGCCCGTCTGGTCAAGTCCTGATCCCGCCTCGCGGGCTGCATCCGCCCACGCCGGCATCCGCCGCCCGCACGCCAGACCCAAATCCACATACCGAAATCAAGGAGCCCATCATGTCCGAGTTCACCGCCGACGGTATCGACCGCACCACCACCCTGAGGATCTCGGGGATGACCTGCAATCACTGCGTCGCCCACGTCATCGCGGAGTTGGAGGCCCTGGACGGCGTCAAGAACGTCTCCGTCATCCTCAATAAGGGCGGCCAGTCGGTGGCCACGGTCGTATCCGATGTAGTGCTCTCCGACACCGCTCTGGCCGAGGCAATCGACGAGGCCGGCGCCTACACCCTCGACGCCATCGAGCGCGACGCCGCCTGAAACCGCACAGGAGCCCGACCAGCACATGTCAGAGCCAACCGCATCCGGCACCCAGACCGGGGAGCCAACCGCAGCGCCGGTGGCCACCGTGGACCTTGCCGTGGGGGGCATGACCTGCGCCTCCTGCGTGGCCCGGGTGGAGAAGAAGCTGGGCAAACTCGACGGCGTCGAGGCCTCGGTCAACCTCGCCACGGAGTCGGCGCGAGTCACCTTGACGGCGCCGGTTACCGATGAGGAGTTGGTCAACGCGGTGGCGCGGGCGGGCTACACGGCCTCTGTCACCGCCCGCACCGATCTTGCGAGCCCCGCCGACGGCGGCTCCGGTTCCGCTGCCCCCGACGCCGACGGCGACTCCGCGCCGGAATCAGGCGCCGCTGCACCCTCTCCCGAGGCAGACTCAGCGCTAGGCGCCGAGGCGCACTCGTCCGCCGCGGCCCCATCCGGTGGCGTCCCCGACTCCGAGTCCGCGTCGGCAACCGCGGAGGCGTCCGCACCCCGTCCGGCCCCCATGCTGGGCCAGTCGCAGGCCGACCGCGCTGCCTATCTGGGTAGCCGACTTATCGTCTGTCTGGTGCTGTCGATCCCGGTGATGGCGCTGTCGATGCTTCCGACGCTGCAGTTCACCGGTTGGCAGTGGGTAGTGGCGGCGTTGGCGCTGCCGGTGGCGACCTGGGGCGCCTGGCCGTTCCACCGCGCCGCCTTCCGGGCGCTGCGGCACGGCACCTTCACCATGGATACGTTGGTGTCGTTGGGGGTGATCGCGGCGACCGGCTGGAGCCTGTGGGCGCTGCTGTTCGGTGGCGCCGGCCGACTGGGGGCGCATATGAGCATGGAGCTGCTCCCCCGCGCCCAAGGCCACCAGGTGCACATGTACTTCGAGTCCGCCGCCTGGGTAACCACCTTCCTGTTGGCGGGCCGTTACGCGGAGGCGCGGGCGCGCTTCCGCTCCGGTGACGCCCTGCGCACCCTGCTTCAGCTCGGCGCCACCCAGGCCACCCGGGTCATGTTGACCGCCCCCTCCGGCTCCACCGATGCCGTTGATGTGCTCGACGACGACGGCACTCCCCGCCCCGATGCCACCCGCACCGAGGAGAAGGTCGAGATCGACTCCTTGGCCGCCGGAGACCTGTTCGTGGTGCGCCCGGGTGAGAAGATCGCCACCGACGGCGTGGTAGTCGAGGGGCGCTCCGCCGTGGACGCCTCCCTGTTGACCGGCGAGTCGGTGCCGGTGGAGACCGGTCCCGGTGATGCGGTCACCGGTGGCTGCATCAACACCTCCGGGGTGCTGCTGGTGCGGGCGACGGCAGTGGGCGCGGGGACCACGCTGGCGCGCATCGGCGCCATGGTCACCGAGGCGCAGGCCGGTAAGGCTCCGGTGCAGCGGCTGGCGGACCGTATTTCCGGGGTGTTCGTGCCCGCGGTGATTGTACTGGCCCTGGCCACGTTGGCGGTCTGGCTGCTACTCGGGCACTCCGCCCAGCCCGCGCTTATGGCGGCCGTCTCCGTGCTGGTGATCGCCTGCCCCTGCGCCTTGGGATTGGCGACGCCGACGGCGCTGCTGGTCGGCTCCGGGCGCGCCGCCCAGCTCGGCGTAGTCATCAAGGGCCCGGAGGTGCTGGAGTCCACCCGCGCCCTGGACACGATCGTGCTGGATAAGACCGGCACCGTCACCGAGGGCCGCATGCGCCTGGACGTCGCCGACGGGATCATCACCTGGGATGCCGAGGTTGAGGGCGGGGTGGAAGCTGCAGCGGAGGATTGCAGCACGCCTTCAGAGCCTGGAGCCGAGACCGCCGGGGCAGAATCGGCCGGAGCGGGGAAGCTCCTCGAAGGCGTGGAGGGGCTGGCGGGAGCGATCCGAGGCACGAGGATCGCGGATGGTAGCCAAGAGGAGCTTCACCGCCCCGACCCCGAGAGCACGTGGTTGCGCGCCCTCGCCTTGGCGGGGAGCGTGGAGGCCGCCAGTGAGCACCCGGTGGCGCGGGCGATCTCCGAGGCCGTCGGGGAGCACCTGGAGCAAGTGCCGGCGGTGCAGGACTTCTCCAACCATGAGGGCCGGGGCGTGTCCGGCACGGTGACCCTCGACGGCACCGCATACCAAGTCCGAGTGGGTCGTCCCGCCTGGCTGGCCGAACAGGGAGTGGATCTGGCCGCGCAGGCCACCGACGCGGTCGCCGCCGCACAGGATTCCGGGGCGACGGCCGTGGTGGTTGCCGTGGACGGCGTCGCCCGGGCGGTGCTGTCCGTACGGGACACGGTGCGCCCCTCCTCCCGGGAGGCGGTTGCCGCGCTGCGTGAACTCGGGGTGCGCCCGGTGCTGCTGACCGGAGACAACCGCCGCACCGCCGACCGCGTGGCCCAGGAGGTCGGTATCGACGCAGGTGATGTGCACTCCGAGGTGCTGCCGGGAGACAAGCGCGACGTGGTCGCCGCCCTGCAGGATGAGGGGCACGTGGTGGGAATGGTCGGCGATGGTGTGAACGATGCCGCGGCCCTGGCCCAGGCCGGCACACGAGGGTTGGGCTTCGCCATGGGCTCGGGCACGGACGTGGCCATCGAGGCCGCGGACATCACCCTGGTGCGCGCCGACCTGGACGCCGTGGTAGCGGCCATCCGCGTCAGCCGGGACACGCTGCGGATCATCAAACAGAACCTGTTCTGGGCCTTCGCCTACAACGTGGCGGCGATCCCACTGGCCGCGGCGGGGATGCTGAACCCGATGATCGCCGGTGCTGCCATGGCCGCCTCCAGCGTCATCGTGGTCGCCAACTCTCTGCGTCTGCGCAATGCCGCCATGTAGCCGGTGATGGGCAAAACTACCCATGCGGGACCGTTGAGAATGCGCCGTGGCCATTCGTAGCCTGCGCCATTCGTAGCCTGCGACGGTGACTTCCCAGACTCCTCCGCCCTCCGCCGCCTCCGCGCCCGGTGAGCCGACCAAGCAAAATGGTCGGCGCGGTCTGACCCGCCGCCAGGTCATCGGTGGCCTTAGCACCGCCGTCGTCCTGACCGGAGCCGGCGTGCGCATCTGGATGCGGATACCTGCGCCCGAACCGGACACGACCCCCTTCTCCGACTACTTCAGTGGCCGCACCCCCGTGATGAGCGAGCCAAACGTCAACACCAAGAAGGAGTCACGGAAGTCCTGGGGCCTACGCATCTTCCTCTCACTCGAGCAGAACACGCCCGTCGATGACGCCATCACCCTGATCCAATCCGCCCATAACGACCTGGCTGAAAGTGTTAAGGGGCTGGAATATGCCACGCTGATCATCGGCTGGAACGGCGCCGGACCGGCCGGTGAAGACCTGCACACGTCCATTAATGTTGACTTGGTGCGCCCGCGCTCAGAACTCGACTTCCAGTGCGAACGGCTCCGCATCGCTACCGGACTGAACCAGGGCAGCATCGGCGCCGTGGGCATCCCGCTGGAGACAGACGAGGCAATCTCAATCGGACACGTTCAGACAGACACCCTCCCCGCTGACGTCGTCCTGGCTCCGCCCGCGACTGCCGACGGCACCGTCCTGACCTACGAGGACGACCTCGAGAGCGGTGGCACGTCCCTGAAGATCAGTGCATCCTCCGACGTCGACCTGTCGGTGGTGCCGCTCGACGCCGTACTCGCCGCACTTCCCAGCGGCACCGAGGACCCCACCCGCGAACCTCGCGTGAGGCTGGACGCCGTCGGCCCCGGCTACGCCGACCGACTGCCCGCGATCGAGATCTACGCGCGGGTGTCAAGTCCCGGGTTTTGTAGAGGGTGTTTTATCTGGCGTCGGGGGTTGCCGG
>NZ_JAUMUL010000053.1 GCF_030530635.1 Actinomyces sp. | reverse complement strand
TCATGACAGTAGGTCCTCTCAATCAGGGCTTACACAGACCATTGAACACGCCCGATTCACCGCGTCCTTCACCCCGCAACACGCCGGCCACCACAGCCACCAGCACACCCACAAACATCAAGACACACCAGCCACCACAGCCACCAACACCAAGAGCCGGTCTGGGTGGGTTGGGGGTTGTTCGAGGACGCCGGTTAGCCGTCGACGACGCGGCCCGACCCGTCGAGTCCTTGCCCGCCCGACATCGACCTCACCACCCCAACCACGACCCCCACACACCGCAGCCCCGGCCGGAAGCCACCACACCCTCAAACCGGAACAGCCCATTCACTCCTTGGTCTGGTCCGTTGCGCCTTCGGCAGAAATGGCGCGGATGTGTTCAATGAGGGTGTTCGCGTCGATACCGAGTGCAAACGCCTGACGGACGACCGCGGAGAAGGTCTGATCAATGAATCCGGTGTACTCGGCGGCGATCAGACGGTCACGGGCGCCTTCAGCTACGAACATGCCAAGGCCTCGGCGCTTGACGAGAAGCCCTTCCTCGATCAGCTGAGCGAACGCCTTGGCCGCAGTGGCCGGGTTGATTCGGTAGCTGGTGGCGTACTGGGTGGTCGACATCACCCGATCCCCGTCAGTCAGCGCCCTAATGAGGATCTGGTGACGAACGTCAGCGGCTATCTGCTTGTAGATCGGCGCGGTCGAATCAAGCTCCACAGAACACCCCTCGCCAGTTCATTACATAACTACTGAACCATATGACCATCGGGGTGTCAAACCGTCTCGCTACGCTCCGAGCCCCAACGGTTCTCTGACGCGGGCATCGTGGCGACTTCCCCGCGCCTACCGACCAGAAAAGCCCCGGACTCATATGCGTGCCGGTAGGGTCGGCTCATGCCATCCCCACTGCTCAAGCGGATCGCCCGGATTCTCACCTCCAGCGCCAAACAGGCCATCACCGACGTACTCAAGGAAGAGCTGAGCACCCGGGAGGAGTCACGCATGCGCAACTCCTCCGGCCCCGCGCAGAAGCGAACGGGCACCCCCAAGCGCTCTGCCCTGCAGTCGCCAGCCCCCGGCACCCGCACCGGCGCGCACGACGGCGTCGGGGTCTACGACGTCGCCTCCCTGGGCCTACCGGACTTCGCCTACTCCCCCGATCCCGACGGCAACGCCGATCCCGGCGAGGTGGTGTGGACGTGGGTACCCTTCGAGGAGGACGCCACCCAGGGCAAAGACCGACCCGTGCTCGTCCTGGCCCACCACGGAAAACGGATCGTCGTCGCCCAGTTGACCAGCAAGGACCACGACCTCGACGCCGCACAGGAGGCCCGCTGGGGCCGCTACTGGCATGACGTCGGCACCGGCCCGTGGGACTCCAAGGGCCGCCCCAGCGAGGTTCGCCTGGATCGTCTGCTGCTCGTCAAACCGGATGTGGTGCGCCGCGAGGGCGCCACCATGAAGCGCTCCGCCTTCGACGGCGTCGTCGCCGCCCTGCGCACGCACTGGTCCTGAGCTACGCTCCGTGAACGGTGCCGGCGCGACGCACGTCACGCCGATGGACGGTTATCGACCGAGATAAGCCAGGGCGCCCGGTGCTAAAGTGCTCTTCGGACCTCTGGCCTGGCCGGCTTCGGGGTCCGGCGACCGGGCCTGCCGGGTGCTTCCACCACCTCAAGTCCGCCCGTAGCGCCAACCCTCTCTCCGGCCATTGACCATTCAGACACCAGAAAGCTTCACTCACAGTGGCGAACATCAAGTCTCAGATCAAGCGCATCAAGACCAACGAGAAGGCCCGCCTGCGCAATAAGTCCGTCAAGTCCGAACTCAAGACCTACGTGCGCCGCACGCGCGAGGCGGTCGAGGCCGGTGACAAGCAGGCCGCCGAGGAACACCTGCGCAAGGCCAGCCGCAAGCTGGACAAGGCCGTTTCCAAGGGCGTGATCCACCGCAACCAGGCCCGCAACCGCAAGTCGAAGCTGGCCAAGCGCGTTAACGCCATGTGACGCGTCGCTCGCACCAGCGAGCCTGCACACGGGGCGTCTCCCATCGGGGAGGCGCCCTTTGTCTTGGCGGTGTTGCCCCGGTTCCGCTCCGTGGGGTCAAGTCCTCCCGGCGGCGGGTCCGTTCTTATTGCCCGAGCCGACGGCGTTAGGATTCGTCGGGCCGGCGCCCTCCCGCCCGGCCGCGCATTCAGGCGACCGTGAGGAGAACGCATGCATATCGGCTTTGATCGGGACAAGTACCTCAAGTTGCAGTCCGAACGCATCGCCCAACGCCGGGCCCAGTTCGGGGGCAAGCTCTACTTGGAGTTCGGCGGCAAACTCATTGATGACATGCACGCCTCCCGCGTGCTGCCCGGTTTCACTCCCGACAACAAGGTCGTCATGCTCACCGAGTTGGCAGATGATGTGGAGATCATCGTCGCCGTCAACGCCAAGGACTTCTTCCGGCACAAGATCCGCGCCGACCACGGCACCTCCTACGAGGACGAAGTGCTCCGCCACATGGACGCCTTCCGCGACTACGGGCTGTATGTGGGCAGCGTCGTGGTCACCCAGTGGACAGAAGACAACCTCCCGGCCGCAGAGTTCAAGCGCAAGCTGGACAAGCTCGGCATCACCGTCTACCGCCACTTCCCGATCCCCGGATATCCCAACGATGTAGCCGGTATCGTCTCCGAGCGGGGCTACGGGCGCAACGAGTACATCGAAACCAGCCGCGATCTGGTGGTAGTAACCGCGCCGGGTCCGGGCTCGGGCAAAATGGCCACTTGCCTGTCACAGATCTACCACGACCACATGCGCGGCATCTCATCCGGGTACGCCAAGTTCGAGACCTTCCCCATCTGGAACCTGCCACTGGACCACCCGGTCAACATCGCCTACGAGGCCGCCACCGCCGACCTCGACGACGTGAACATGATCGACCCCTATCACCTGGCCGCCCACGGTGCGCAGACAGTCAACTACAACCGCGACGTCGAGGTGTTCCCGGTCCTGTCGCGTCTATTCGAGGAGATTCTCGGGGCCTCCCCCTACGCCTCCCCCACTGACATGGGCGTGAATATGGCCGGCTACTGCATCAGCGATGATGAGGTGTGCCGCGAGGCATCCAAGCAGGAGGTCATCCGCCGCTACTTCAAGGCACTCGTGGCGGAGAAGCGAGATATGCTCGAGCCGGTCCAATCCGGGCGCATCGCACTGCTGATGAGCAGACTCGGAATCGCCCAGGGGGACCGCCCTGTAGTCGAGCCGGCCCTGGAACTGGCGAAGGCGACCAACGCGCCGGCAGCGGCCATCGAACTGCCGGACGGAGGCATCGAGCTGGGCAAGACCTCCCCGCTGCTCGGCTGTTCCTCGGCGATGCTGCTCAACGCCCTCAAGCGTCTGGCCGGTATCGATCCAGAGGTGGATCTGCTGGCCAAGGAGTCGATCGAGCCGATCCAGACTCTCAAGACCCGCCACCTGGGCAGCCGCAACCCGCGCCTGCACACCGATGAGGTGCTGATCGCATTGGCGGTGTCGGCCAACGGAGACGCCAATGCCGCACGTGCGCTGGACAAGCTGGACGATCTGCGCGGCTGCGACGTGCATACCTCGACCATCCTGGGACCCGTGGATGAGGGCATCTTCCGCTCCCTGGGGATCCAGGTGACCAACGAGCCCGTTTACGCCACCAAGACGCTATACAGGAAGCGCTGACCCGATGGATGCCGCCGTCTCCGCGACAGATGGGACCGGTGGGACGGTCAGCGCCGACCGGGCAGTCGGCCACGGCGGGCGTCGCAGATAGTCAGCACGGCGCGCTCCACGGCGTAGACGGGGTCGCGGGAGGCGCCCTTGACCTCGGCGTCGGCGCGAGCAACCGCCTGTATCGCAGTCGCGAGAGCGTCGTCGGACCAGCCGGACAGCTCGCGGCGGGCGCGCTCGGCCTGCCACGGCGCCATACCCAGGTCGCGGGCGGTCAGTCCCCGGCGCCCGCCCATGGCGGCCACACGTGCGAGCTGACGTATCTTCATAGCCAGAGCGGCGACGATGGGGACCGGGTCTGTGCCTGTGGCGATTGCGTGCCGCAGGGCGGTGACGGCCTTGGCCATATTCCCGGCTGCGGCGGCGTCGGCTACGGTGAAGCCGGTGGCCTCGAAGCGGCCGGCGTAGTAAGTGTTTACCGTGGCAACGGTAATGGTGCCCTGAGTATCGGCGATGAGCTGTTCGGCGGCTGAGCACAGTTCGCGCAAGTCGGTGCCCAGTGCATCCACGAGTGCGCCGACGGCGTCGGGCTCCATGCGGCGTCCGGCCCGACGCACGTCCGCACTCACCAGGGAGGCCTTGTCCTTGGGGGATTTGACGGCCTGGATGGTGCAGACCGGGTAGGGCGACTTGCCGATTGCGTCCAGTAACTTCTTGCCGCGCTGACCGCCGTTGTGCCGCATCACGACGACAACATCCGGGGCAGGTGCCGGAACGTAGGCGAGCAGGTCGGCCAGCAGCGCATCGGTCATCTGCTCCAGGGCGGGGATGAGCACGAGCTTCGGCTCACCGAAAAGTGACGGCGAGACCAGTGTATCCAACTGGTGGGCCTCATAGGTGGATGCCTCGACGGTGGTCACCTCGGTGGCCGGGTCCTGCCGACGCGCCTGGGCCAGGAGTCGGGAGACCGCCCTGTCGGCGAGCAGCTCCTCCCCGGCCCGTATCAAGATGATCGGCGCCAGATTCACCTCATCCCAGGAGGGTCCGGCGGGGGCGCGGCGTCCGCCGCGTGCGGGTCGGGAGGTTGCCATGGTTCATAGCCTGCCATGCCTTGACGGGCGGAGGGCGCGGCGCCGACGCCGCCAATACAGCGCGCCCACCACAGTGACCTCAACGCCGGCCAGGAGCAGAGCCCCTCCGATCTGCCCCGGCCAGGCAAGACTCGCCCCCGGCAGACGGGCACAGGCGCTTGCCACCAGCGCCAGCCAGGCGCACGACGCCGTCGCCGGCCAGGCGATTACGGCTGCCGCCTGCGGGAACAGCGGCGCCACCAGGGCGGCAAGGATGCCACACACGGTCGCCACCGGTACGGGCGGGGCCGCAACCACGTTGGCGGGCACTGACCAGATGCCGACCACCGGGCGCAGCAATACCAGCACCGGCGCACAAGCGAGTTGGGCCACCAGGGGCAGGGCAAGCCCGGCAGCAAGCGGGCGGGGCAGGCGCCGAGACAACACGGCAGTCAACGGTGCGGCGCCGAGGAGGATGCCGGACGTGGCGAGCACTGATAAGGCGAACCCGTAGTCGCGCGCCTGCCAGGGATCGAGCAGCAGCAGGAAGATCACGCCCACGCACAGGGCTGGCACGGATGCGGAGCGTCTGCCCACACCCACCCCCAGCAGCATCACCATGCCCATGGCGGCCGCCCGCAGCACCGATCCGTCCGGCCGCACCAGCACCACGAGCCCGACCAGAACCAGTGCCCCCGCAACGGCGCGCACCCATCGGGGCAGCAGGCCCATGCCGGATAGCACCAGCCCCAGCACGATGGCTACATGTTCACCGGAGACGGCCGTCAAGTGCGTCATGGACACGGTGCGCATGTCCTCACGCACCTGAGCGGGAAGGGCGTGGTCGTCGCCGAGGGCGACACCGGGTACAAGGGCGCGGGCACCAGCGGGCCAGCGACTGTTGGAGGCGCCCGCGCCACCGGGCTCCTCCCCGACGGCGTCGACGAGTCCGTCTCGCAGTCGGGCCACGACGCCGAGGACGCCCGTGGCCGGTCCGGCCACGGCCACAGTCGCATTCGCACCAATTATGGCCGCCTCGGTGCTGCCGGGGTCCGCTGGACGCAGCCGGGCGTGCACCCGCACGGGCGCGCCCATGGGGACGTCCAGCCAGTCGACGTCGCCCAGAACGGTGGCGGCGAGACGGGAGGGGGCGCCGTCGACAGCATCCACGGAAAGGGCGGTCAGTACGGTGGTCCGCTTGGCGGAGGCGATGACTCGTGCCGAATGCGTGACGGTACCGGTCAGCGTGACGGTGCGCTCCTCGCGGGCAGCAATGGTGAGCGGGTCACCGGATCGCGCCCAGGAGCCGGCCGTGGTCACAGTCAGCACCGCGGCAACGGTTATAGCGAGAACCAGCAATGAAGCCGCCGGCGAGCCGATTGTGGTGCCGTCAGGGGTTTCAGCTCCGGGGCGGGGATCGCGCCGGTGGCGGGGCGGTCGGAAGCGTACGGCCGCTACCGCCAATGGGATCGCCGCTGCAGCGGCGAGACCTGTGGCTACGGCAGGCGGCAGCCACGGGCGCGGCCCGTCCAGGCCGATAGCCCAGAAGGCTGATGCCCAGGCCCCGACGGCGCATGGAACCAACCGCAAGTCGAGGGGCTCCGGGGCCGCGTCACGGATGGCGTGGCGACCGCGTCGACGTGGGGACAGCCGGCGCAGTGTGGCCGGGTCGTCCCAGGGCGCCGTCTCGATGCGATTCGTGCGGTGCCTGACAGACGGCGTGAGCGGGGCGCTCATACGGCGGCCTCGTCGCGCAGCGCCTCGAGCTTGGCAGCACCGATGCCCGAGACATTAGTCAGTTCATCTACTGAGGCGAAGGGACCGTGATCGGTGCGGTAGTCGACGATGCGCTGGGCCAGAGCCGGTCCGATACCTGTCAAGGTCTCCAGCTCCGTAGCGGAGGCGGTGTTGATGTTGATGCGGCCGCCGGTGTTCTGCGGGCCACCGCCGTTCGCGCCGATGGAAGCAGTCCCAGCGGCATCACCCGCTCCGTGTTCACTTTGCCAGGCCGAGAGGTCCTCACCCTGGTGCGGTACACGCACCTGTTCGCCGTCGCTCAGTACCCGGGCCAGGTTGAGCTGGTCAGTGTCTGCGTCGGGCAGGGAGCCGTCGGCCGCGGTGATGGCGTCGATCACGCGAGCTCCCGGCGGCAGCGTCACCACGCCGGGCGTGGCGACCGCGCCGGCTACGTGGACGATGATCTTCCCACCCGTCTCGGCATCGGTGGGAGCGACGGTGGCCTGTGGGTCGGTGACGGGCACCACGGCTGCGGGAGTACCTGCGTCGGGGGCGACAGTCGCGGTGAACGTATTAGGCCGAGAGTTGGGCGCGGCCAGCACGGTATACAGCGCCAGGGCGACAGCGAGCGCCACCAGGGTGATCCCCACGCCGATTGCGGCACGGGGGGCGAGGGCGAGCCGCCGCGGGTGCCGGACCGGTTCTGCAGGGTCGGTAGAACAGGCGATACGCACGAAGTCGGCCAGGGGACGCTTGCCTACCCGGTCCGCTACCCGCTTGCCACTCATGCCTCGACGGTAGACCGGCGCAGGCCGGCATGTCCCAGACCCTGTGAACGCCACTGACAACGGCTGCGGCGAAACGTGCCTGTGGACGGCGGGCGGCGGCTATCGTGGCGGGTCCAAATGCGGTGCCACGACGATGCCGAGGGCTCCCGGCCCCAGATGGACACGACTGGCCGGGTCGGCGGGTGATCGCATGATGGATTCGACGACCGCACCGGCCTCAACCATGGCATCGGCCAGATCATTCTCCAGGGCACGCCCGTCGGCCGGGTCATCGCCGTAGTGCACGGCGAGCCGGACGGGTGCGGCCGGCGGGCGGGGGCCGGTCAGTGCGGTTCCGCCGGCTGCACGCACGGCCTGGGCGATCAGGTGGCGGCGGGCGCGGGCGGCACCACGGACCGTTTCCACCACGCCGATTCCTTCCGGGCCGGAGGTCAGAATCGGCCGGATGCCCAAGGTTCCGCCGACGAAGGCCGTGGTGCGGTCGATTCTGCCGCCGCGACGCAGGTGGGACAGGTCCTCAACGAGGAAGAACAGATGCGAGCGGGCGGCCGATTCACGGGCGCGGGCGGCGCCGCGCCGGGCGTCGGCGGCGTCGGCGGCCGCAAGCGCGGCCAGCCCCAGGGCTCCACCGGAGGCTCCCGAGTCCAGCACGGTCACCGTCGTTCCTCGGGCGGCAAGTTCACGCGCCGCCAACCGGGCGTTGTCGACTGTGCCGGACAGGGCGGCGGTGACATGGAGCGCAAGCACCTCGCCGCCGTGCTCTGCGGCGCGCAGGTATGCGTCGGCGAGCGCGGCCACCGACGGGCGCGCCGTCGTCGCCACCCCATCGTCGTTGTCAACGGTGTGTAGGGGAACCACGATGATGCCGCGCGCATCCGCAAGCGCGGGGGGCAGACAGGCTGCCGAGTCGGTGACGACGGTGAGCGACATGCTCGAAGCGTATGTCCCCGACCGAGTCGCTCGGGTAATCGGCGATGACCGGTGATGGGTGTGTCAGATGGCGGACGCAGTGATCGCCGCCGCAGCAAGCGCGCTCAAGCATGAGGGATCGCCCAGCCGGCGCCACTGGTAGCCGCCGGTGTCGGACGAGGTCGGCGCCGGTAGCGGCAGCTCTTCCGCGAGCGCCACATCCGCCACCACCCCGTAGTGGTAGAAGTCGATGGCGTTGCCGCACGAGTCCTTGGTCACGTGGACTTCCACCCGTCGCATACCCTGCACCGCGAAGGAGGAGATACCCAGTTCTTCTTTCAACTCACGCCGCAGGGTCTCCTCCCAGCACTCGCCCGGCTCGGGCCTTCCACCCGGCAGATCCCACAGCCCCACATACGGTCCGCGCGTCTTACGGACGCAGAGCATGCAGGCATCCTCCACTATGCGGGCGTAAACACCGAAATGGTACTGGCGCATGGCCCCATCGTGACAGGTACGAGCGACCAAGCCGCTCCTACCTGTCCGACGTCGCGGAGGGTATGCCCAGCCGCATACCATGTGGGCATGACGAGCAACACACCGGACCCCGCCGAGATCGCCCGCCTCAAGGCGGAGGCGGCGCAGGCAGCCGCTGACGCCGCTGCCGCCAAGGCCGCCGCGGCGCAGGCGGCACTGGAGGCGGCACTGGCCGCTCAGCCCGACGACGCCGCTCCACCGCAGGCGCCGCAGTCGCCTGCTACGGCGGAGGCGCCAGAGTCGGAGGCCCGTGAGTGCGCGGCTGAACTGCCCGAGTACGCCGCTCGCGTTAGGGGTGGCTACACATTCTCGGGACCTGTGCTTCCGGTTGGCACCTACTTGGACTGTCTCACCGACGGTGAGCCGGCCCCCATCCCCGGCGTGCATGTGGGTATTCCACTCGGCCTGCTCAACCGTCACGCCCTGGTCGCCGGCGCTACCGGCACCGGCAAGACCCGCACGCTGCAGCTTTTGGCGGAAGGGCTGTCTGCGGCCGGAGTGCCAGTGTTCCTGTCAGACGTCAAGGGCGATCTGACTGGCCTGGCAGAGGCCGGCACCGCCTCCGAGAAACTGGCGGCTCGTAATGCCTCCACCGGGCAGGTCTGGGAGGGGCGTGCCTTCCCGCTGGAGTTGTTCACCCTCGGCGCCCCTGAGGGGACGGCGGCGCAGTCGGCCACCGCGCCGGTCACCTCCGCCGGAACTCCGATACGCACCACGGTGACGGCCTTCGGACCGGTGCTGCTCTCCCGCGTGCTGGGGCTGAATGACACGCAGACCTCGGCGCTGGAACTCGTCTTCCACTGGGCCGACGCCCAGGGGCTGGCGCTGATCGACCTGAAGGACCTGCGCAGCGTGGTCGACTATTTGACCGGTATGGAGTCGGGCAAGCAGGAGCTGCGCGGTATTGGAGGTGTATCCGCTGCGACTGCCGGGGTGATCCTGCGGCAGGTCTCCGCCTTGGAGGCGGCCGGCGGCTCCGTCTTCTTCGGGGAGCCGGCCCTGAGCGTACGCGACCTGCTGCGTACCGCCGCCGACGGCCGCGGCGTCATCTCCTCCCTGGAGCTGGCGGACATCCAGTCCCAGGGCACGCTGCTGTCCACCTTCCTGATGTGGCTGCTGGGTGAGCTGTTCGAGGTGCTGCCGGAGGTCGGCGACCCGGAGCGGCCGGTGCTGGTGTTCTTCTTCGACGAGGCCCACCTGCTGTTCGACGGCGCCAGTAAGGCCTTCCTGGAAGCGGTCACGCGCACCGTGAGGCTGATCCGCTCCAAGGGGGTCGGCGTCGTGTTCATCACCCAGTCCCCCACGGACGTACCCGACGCGGTGCTGGCCCAGTTGGGCAGCCGTATCCAGCACGCGCTACGCGCCCATACGCCGGCGGATGCCGCCAACTTGAAGAAGGCGGTGTCAACCTTCCCGACCTCCCCACTGGACCTGGCCGAGGTCCTGACGAGCCTGGGCACCGGCCAGGCGGTCGTCTCCGTGTTGGACGAGAAGGGACGTCCCGCGCCGGTCGCACCCGTCGTGGTGAATGCTCCGGCCGCGGTTATGGGTCCGGCCCAGTCGGCCACCATCCAGTCGATTCTGGCGTCCTCGCCCCTCCTGCCCAAGTACGCCGAAGCGGTGGACAACGAGTCCGCCTACGAGTTGCTGGCCAAGCGCGCCCAGGAAGAAACCGCCCGGGCCGAGGCGGCCCGCGCCGAAGCCGAGGCACGAGCCGCCGCCCAGAAGGCGGAGGAGGAGGCCGCCAGGGCGAAGGCGAAGGCCGATGCCGCGGCCGCCCGGGAGGCAAAGCGCACCGCCGAGCGCCTGCAGCGAGAGGCTGAGAAGGCGGCCGAGCGCGAGCAGCGGGCCCGGGAGCGGGCCGCCGAGCGACGTCAGCGTGAGGTGGAGAGGCTGATCGGCTCCGCCGGCCGCCAAATCACCCGTTCCATCCTGGGCAACATTCTGCGCGGCCGCTGACCTCAGCGCGTATCGCGTCGACGTGCCTGGCCCACCTGCCCCATCTGTACTAGCGTTAGCAGTACAGATGAGTTCGTCGTGCCCTCACCGGGAGTTCGCAGCATGGACCTGGAAGTCGACCCCCTGTCCCCCACCCCGATCTATCAGCAGATCCGCGACCGGATCGTGGAAGGAATTGCGCGCGGCGAGCTGCCGCCCGGCCAGCGTTTACCCTCCGTGCGCGCCCTCGCCGGAGCCTTCGCCATCAATCCGGCCACCGTCTCCAAGGCCTACGATCTTCTGCGTGCCGAGGGCTTGGTTGTCATCAATGCGAAGTCCGGCACCGTAGTCGCTCCGAGCACTCCCTGGGCCGATGCCGCCGCGTGGCAGTCGCGACTGCGCACGCTACTGGCCGAGGCCCGCGCACACGGCCTGGCCGAGAAGCAGATCCTCGACGCGACCGCCCACCAGCTCGACGCACTCTCCCCCGTAAGGAGCGTACGTTAATGCTGGCCTACACCATCATCATGATATTGATGACCGTCGTGCTGGGACTGGCATTCTGGGCGACTCCGGCCATCTCCAGGGACACGCTCCCGCTGGGCGTGTCGGTACCCGCCGAACGCGTCCGCGACCCGGTTGTGCTACGCGCCATTCGTACCTGGCACGGTTGCTGCCTGGTCGGCGCCACCGTCGCGGTGGCGGCGATTGCGTTGCTGCACTTAAGCGGCATCACTGCCAGCCGCCCGGGCCTGCCCGTAATCATTATGTTGGCACAGTTGGGCGCGGGTTTCGCATCCTGGACGGTCGTACGCCTGCCCATCATTGAGGCCAAACGGCAGGAGGGCTGGTACGAGGGCAAGCGAGTGCGGAAGCTGGCCCCGATAGGCTCCGCCGAGGAGTCCACCAACAGTGCGCCCTGGTATTTCGTCTCGGCGCTGTTGCTGTTGGTCACCGCGGTCTTAGTGCTGCTGCGCTACGACTCGTTGCCCGACCCGCTGCCAATCCACTGGGGAGCCGACGGCACCGTCGACGGCTGGGCGCGGCGCACCCCCCTGCAGGTGCTACTGCCTGCGGCCATCGGCCTCGTGCTGGTCGCCGTGGTGGCGCTGTGCACCAGCATCGTCCGCCGCAGATCGCTGGCGAGCATCCCCGTCGACGGCGACCGGGGCCGAACTCGCCGGCTCGCCCGCGCCCAGGCGCACCTGCTCGACCGGGTGATGGGACCGCTGGCACTGGCCGTGGGCGTCTCCTTCGCCGGCATCCTGGTATTACCGCTGGTGAAGTCACCGGCCGCCGCGCGCTGGTGGATAGCTATCACGGTGATGGCCATCTGCCTGCTGATCCTGTGGATGATCGCCGACCTGATCCGACTCTCCCACCGGTTCGCACGTCGGCTCACACCCGTGGACGCCGATTCCCCCGACGATGACGAACTATGGTTCGGCGGCTTGTTCTACGTCAACCGCGCAGACCCCTCACTGCTGGTGCCCAAACGCGCCGGCGTCGGCGTTGATCTGAACTACGGGCACCCGATCGGGCGGGCGCTCGCAGTCTTCATACTGATCGACCTGATAGTCACCATCGGTGTGTGCATGCTGCTGTAACCAGCTAATCGACCAACCACCGAGACAGCCGCACTCTCGCCCAGCGGGGGGCACCATACTCACTCGGGGACGACGCTCACCAGCTTGGGGGCGCGCACGATCACCTTGCGCACGCCGCGGCCGTCCAGGGCGCGGACCACGCCGGGGGCGGCCAGGGCCAGTTTCTCCAGGTCGGCGGCGTCGATGTCGGGGTCGACCTCCAGGCGGTCACGGACCTTGCCCTTGACCTGCACCACGCAGGTGACCTTCTCGGCCGCCAGGAGGGACTCGTCGGTGACCGCCGGGAAGGGCTCGTGAGCGAGCGAGCGCTCGTGCCCGAGGCGCTGCCAGATCTCCTCGCAGATGTGCGGGGCGACGGGCGCGGCCATGAGTGCCAGCGCCTCCACGGCCTCACGCGGCACGGCCTTCAAACCGGTGAGGTGGTTGTTGAGCACGATCAGCTTGGCGATCGCAGTGTTCAGGCGCATGCCCTCATAGTCCTCGCGCACGCCCACGATAGTGCGGGCGACCAGGCGCCGGGTGGCCTCTTCGGCCGGAGCGTCGGAGACGGTCACCTCACCGGTGGTCTCGTCGACGACGTTGCGCCACAGCCGCTGCAGGAAGCGCTGGGCGCCGGCGACGGCGCGGGTGTCCCAGGGGCGGTCCTGGTCGAGCGGACCCATGCTCATCTCGTAGACGCGGAAGGTGTCGGCGCCATAGGCATCATACATGTCGTCGGGGGTGACGATGTTCTTCAGGGACTTGCCCATCTTGCCGTACTCGCGGTTCACGGGCTGACCCTGCCAGGTGAAGACGGGCCTGCCGCCCTCGTCCTGGGTCTCCTCGACCTCGTCGGCGGGCACGTATTGGCCCCGAGAGTCGGTGTAGGCGTAGGCCTGCACGTAACCCTGGTTGAACAGCTTGTGGTACGGCTCGGAGGAGGACACGACCCCCAGGTCGAAGAGCACCTTGTGCCAGAACCGGGAGTACAGCAGGTGCAGGACGGCGTGCTCGACTCCGCCCACATACAGGTCGGTGCCGCCGGAGGCGTTGCCGGTCTGCGGGCGTGGCCCCATCCAGTAGGCCTCATTGGCGGGATCAACCAGCTGCGCGTCGTCGGTCGGATCTATGTAGCGCAACTCGTACCAGCAGGAGCCGGCCCACTGGGGCATGGTGTTGGTCTCGCGCCGGTAGGTCTTGAGCCCGTCACCGAGGTCGACCTCGACCTCCACCCACTCGCTCGCCTTGCCCAGCGGCGCCTCCGGTGAGGAGGCGGCGTCGTCGGGGTCGTAGGTGCGCGGAGAGTAGTCGCTGACCTCAGGCAGCTCCACCGGGAGCATGGACTCCGGCAGGGCGTGCGGGTGACCGTCCTCGTCCCAGACGATCGGGAAGGGCTCGCCCCAGTAGCGCTGACGGGAGAACAGCCAGTCACGCAGGCGGTAGGTGACGGCACCGCGCCCGTAGCCCTTGGACTCCAACCAGGCGGTCATGGCGGCCTTGGCCTCGTCCTTGCCCATGCCGTTGAGGCTAATCTCGGCGTTGGCGGAGTTAATGATCTCCCCGTCCCCGGTCCAGGCGGCCTCCTCCAGGGAGAAACCCTCCGGCGGGGCGATGGTGGCGATGACGTCCAGGTCGTAGGCGCGGGCGAAATCCCAGTCGCGCTGGTCGCCGGAGGGGACGGCCATAATCGCGCCGGTGCCGTAACCCATGAGCACGTAGTCGGCAACGAAGACGGGCACGGCCTGGCCGTTGACGGGATTGGTACCGAACAGCCCCGTGAAGACGCCGGTCTTGGCGCGCTCCTCATCGGTGCGCTCGGCCTCGGTGGCCTTGGCGGCACGAGCCCGGTAGGCGGCCACAGCCTCCGCCGGGCTGGCGTAGCCCCCCGTCCACGCCTCGCGCGTGCCATCCGGCCAGGCCCGCGGCACGGTCAGGGCGGCGGCATCCTGCTCCCGAGATGCGCCCGACAGACCCCCCAGTAGCGGGTGCTCGGGGGCGACCACCATGAAGGTGGCGCCGAACAGGGTGTCGGGGCGCGTGGTGTAGACCGTCAACTCGTTCTGGCTGGCGCCGACAGCGTCGGCCCCGGGCAGGGCAAAGGTCACCTCGGCGCCCTCGGAGCGGCCGATCCAGTTGCGCTGCATGGTCTTGACCTTCTCGGGCCAGTCCACCGTGTCCAGATCTTCGGCCAGTCGCTCCCCGTAGGCGGTGATGCGCATCATCCACTGGCGCAGGTTCCGCTTGAACACGGGATAGTTGCCGCGCTCGGAGCGGCCCTCACTGGTGACCTCCTCGTTGGCCAGCACGGTGCCGAGCCCGGGGCACCAGTTCACCGGGGCGGAGGAGACGTAGGCGAGCCGGTGGGAGTCGACGACGTCGGCCCGCTCCCCGGGGGTCAGCTGCGCCCAGGGGCGGCCGTCGGGAGTGGGGACACGCCCGGAGGCGAGCTTGTCGATCAGTTCGCTCACGGGGCGGGCGGCGCCGGTGCCGCGACCGTCGCGGCGGGGCGCGTCCGGATCGAACCAGGAGTTGAACACCTGCAGGAAGATCCACTGGGTCCAGCGCACATAGTCCACATCAATGGTGGCCAGCGAGCGGCGCGAATCATGGGACAGGCCGAGCCGCCGCAGCTGGCGTCGCATATTGGCGATATTGGCCTGCGTGGAAATGCGCGGGTGCTGTCCGGTAGCGACCGCATATTGCTCCGCCGGCAGGCCGAAGGCGTCGTACCCCATGGTGTACAGGACGTTCTTGCCGGTCATGCGGGTGAAACGGGCGATGACGTCGGTGGCTATGTAGCCCAGGGGGTGGCCCACGTGCAGGCCCTTGCCGGACGGGTAGGGGAACATGTCCAGCAGGAAGAACTTGTCCTTGGCGGCGTCGGGGCCGGCCAGCGCGCCGACGGGGTTGTCGGCGTGGAAGGTGCCCTCGCGTTCCCACCGGTCCTGCCAGGCGGTCTCCAGGCGTCCGGCCAGTGCGGCCGTGTATCGGTACGGCGTGGCGTTCTGCTCGGGGGTCTGCTGGGCCCGGCTGTTCTCCGTCATCGCGGGAGTGCTCCCTTTAGCTCGTGTGAATGGGGCGGGGCCGCAGCGTCGTCGGGCAGGCCGAACGGTGCGCGGCCCCGTTGCTGCGGGTCAGCCTATCCCCCGTCCGACCTCAGGCCGACGCCGGTCCGCCAGGTGGAGGAGCGACGCCGGTCACGTCGATCTCTCCGGCCGAGCGCGGCACACGATGCTGCCAGCCCAGCGGTGACCTTCCGTGGTTGTGCTCAGGCCAGTGCAGGAGACTCGAGTGTTACGGGCACGTTCCCGCCCCAACCGTCTTCACGCAGGCCGGCGCGCAGACGCTCCATGGCGGCGTCGAGCTCGGCACCGGGCACATCGTGGCGGGCGGCGGTGGGGGCGACATCCGCCTCGGAACGAATCGGCAGCACGTGCAGGTGCAGGTGATCTATTTCGTAACCGACCACCAGCACGGCGGCGCGGGCGACTTCGAACAAACGCGTCTGGGTGCGGCCGATGCGCTTGGCAACGACCGCCAAGTGGGCAACGAGCTCATCGGAGGCGTCGACGTAGGAAGTGACCGGCTCGCGGGGAACGACAAGCACGTGCCCGTCGGTGTGCGGGGCGATAGTGGCGAAGGCGACGCAGGTCTCATCGGCCCAGACGAAGCGTCCGGGCAGGTCGCCGTCGATGATCTTGGTGAAAACTGACTGCGCGGGTCTGGTTGTTTCGCTCACAACCTCAGCGTAGATGAAGCCGCACGCGATTACTTCGGTCCCGGTACGGTATCCGGTCGGGCGCGTACCCACAGGCCGCCCTCCGGAACAACGACTTCCGGCGCCCCATCAACCGGTCCGCCATCCGCTTGCACTGCGCGCACCACGGTTCGTGCCGGGTTCCCGTGCGGTTCACCGCTCCCGCCGCTGCGGCCGGTGACGATCACCGTCGTGTCCAGCCCAATACCCGCCCGGGTCAGTTGCTTGAGAACTCCGGCGTCGTCCCGGATACGCCCCACTACTCCGGAACAACCGACCCCGAGGACGTCAATGCTGCACAGGTCCGGAATCACGATGCTGCCGTCCGCCGCCGGGATGGGATCCCCATGCGGATCCCGCACCGGATGCCCCAGAGCGGTATCCAACGCCGCCAGAAGCCGGTCGGAAACAGCGTGTTCAAGCACCTCGGCCTCGGCGTGGACCTCGTCCCACTCGAACCCGAGTGCCGCCACCAGGTAGGTCTCCAGCAGCCGATGACGACGCACCATCCCCCGGGCGAGCCTTCGCCCGCGTGCCGAAAGAGTGACCGCCCGATAGGGAGCATGTTCCAGCAGCCCTGCTTCCACCAGGCGGGCGACGGTCTCCGACGCCGTCGAAGCCGCCACCCCCATGCGTCGGGCAAGACCGGTGATGGAGGCTCCCTCACCCCCCCACTCGCTGGCCGCCCATACGGCCTTGAGATAGTCCTGGGTGACTGCGGAGGCGGCGGTTGTGAAGTCCCCCGTCGGCTCCTCGCGGTGCGCCGGCCTCACCGCAGCATCGCCGCCCAACCATCTCTGAATGCAACCAGCACAACCACGGCTACGGTCGCGTACATGGCCGCCGCGATCCACCAGCGCACGGCAACCAGGCGGCGCACAGCACCCGGCGGCAGACCGAGGTGACCGCCCTGCGCGGCTCGAGCCCAGGTATTAGTGGCGATCGGGATCGTAACCGCCCAGATGAGAGTGCAGAAGGGACAGAGCTTGCCAAAAGTCAGTACCGATACGGCCAGGAACCAGGCGACGAAGCCAATGCCGCACACGGTCCCGGCTACCAGCCCCCACCACACCCAGCGGGGCAACCGGATGTCTGCAGCCAGCAGCAGCCCGATCAGTAGCAGCACTGCGAAGGCCATCGCCCCGACGAAGGAGTTGGGAGCGCCCAGCAGATTCCCCTGCCATACGTTCAGGGAGTCCCCGCAGGACACCAGCGGGCTGACATCACAGACCAGGCCGTCGTCCGGCTCGCGCAGCTGGTTGAGCTGGCTGAGGATCAGCTCCCAGCAGGCACCGATACCGATGAGCGAGCCGATCACGAGCAGTGCCGCGTAGGAACTCGGGGCGCCTGTGGACTTCCACCGGTCATCAGCAGCCTGGCCCAGCGGGGCCGCGGGCGCAGCTTCCAGGCGGGTCGGATCGGCGTCGCCGGCCAGGTAGGCCTCGAGCTCCTCTTCGCTCATCGCGTCGATCATTGCGTCAGTCTCGGCCTGTGTGGGCACGTGCGCCATCGGCGGATCTCCTATGCCTCTCCCTCGGTGCTAACGCGCCCCGGCTGCTGCGGAGCGCATCCCCATTGTGCCTCACCGCCATGGCAGGTCGAACGGGTGTTGGTCACGCCGGTGCCGGCGCGTGACTCGTGTCAGGTCTGCCCCGGGCAACTGCTATCAGTTCCTTAAGACTCCTGAGCTCCGGGTATCGGCTGCCAGGCGCCCACGGTCACGGAGGCGTCCGTGTGCAGGGTGACGGTGCGCCAGGCGACAAGGTCGCCGTCGGAGTTGAAGGCCAGCACATGCAGGTAGGCGTCCTCGGTGACCTCACCGATCGAGGTGCCGCCCTTGCCTGCCCCGGAGACCAACTGGGTCACCTCGAGGTTGCCTCCGGCGGTGGTGGTAATACCGCGTTCCTGGTGGACGTGCCCCGCAAGCAGCAGCGGAGCACAGCCGTTAGCAATCAGTGGGCCGAAGGTGTAGGGCTGATGGATGAGCACGACATCGGCCCGGCGGCCCGCCTGCGCCGCCCGGCAGGATGTGTCGGCGAGGCGCGCTCCAAGCTCAGCAGCATTCTCGGCACCGCGTTGAACGGTTCCGCCGGCGGAGGTGCGGTCCGGGTCGACGTCACCCAACACGGTGAGTCCGGCTACCTCCTGCATTGTGCCGTCAGTGACGATCCAACCCTGGGCGCGCAACCGCTCCGCCGTCGAGTCGGAGTCGTGGTTGCCGAGGGTGGCGATCCTGGCGACGCCGGCGGGCACGGCATTCGACAGTGCATCCACGCAGATCGACTCGGGCCGGCTGCCGGTCATTGTCAGGTCGCCGTCGTCCATGTGCACGTCGGCACCGACGAGTTCGTCCAGCAGACCGGTGAAGGCGATAACGTCGAGGTTGCAATGCAGGTCAGTGGACAGCACGGCGGTGGTGGTCTTCTCCTGGTTGACGGCCCAGGTGCCGCTAACAGGAACGGAGGCCTCGGGGGCCTGCCCGCCTGCCGGCGTCACGGTTCCGGTCGTGCCGTCTCCAGGTGCCGCGGTCCCGGAGGCCGCGTCAACCGGGCCAGGCATAGATAAAGGCGTCGTGCCGCGGGCGGAGACCGCTTCGAAGGCAACGGCGATGGCCTCCTCGTCCACGGCCGAATCTGCGGCGGTTACATCCACGGCTCCGTCAACGGCGGCTGAGGCCTGCCACGCCGTCCTCAGATTGTTGTCCGCCGCCTCGTAAAAGGCGGTGTTCTCCTCCAGGAAATCTGAGACGCGGCCGCCGTAGGCCCGCACGATGTCGGCGACCCTACCGGACAGGCGGGCATCAGCGACGGGAGTCCCGGCCAGGACCTCCAGCCGCGTGCCCGTCTCCGGGCCGGTACGCACCGCCGGGACGACGACGGCGATCGCAACCGCGGCAGCGGTGGCTCCCAGCAGCGATGTGGCGGCCCGGGGCAGGCGGTGCATGCGGCGGCTCAGCCGCAGACCCGCCAGACGCCTGGCCGTCACCAAGCACAGCAGCACCGACTCGATCAGTCCGGCACGGCGCAGAGCGTCGTCCGCCAGGGCGCGCAGACCACGTTCAATCGTCAAGTTCGGATGGGTGATCAGTGCCACGTAGGCGGCGCCGTCGGAACTCAACGCCTGGCCGAGTGTTTCAGCGGATACGGCGTCGGGATCAGGATCACCCGGAATCTCACCGACAATCACCTCGACACCGAGCGGACCTGCCGGCGAATCCATGGTGACGGATCCGAGCGGACCGAGATCGACGGTCAGCGTGGAGTCCAGGGTGACGGACCAGGTCGCTTCATGCGGGCCGAGAGGAGAGGACGCAGTCGCGGTCGACACTCCTACAGCCAGTGAGGCGACTGCGCTGACCGCCAGCAGCACGGCCGTACACACGTACCGGCGGAAACGATCGGTACGTGTGCGCCACCAGCGCCTTACATCCGCACCCAGGCTGCCGAAACCGCCGTTAAGCACGTCCCGCACGCGCCCAATAGCCATCGGCACGCCGGTCAGCTCCGATCCCTCGCAGCGAGGCGCGCGGCCAGGTCGGTGACCAGAGCGGCGGTTTCCTCCCAAGTATCGACGGCCCGGCAAGGCACCCCCAGGGCCTTGACCGGATAGTCGTTCCCCTCGGGGTCCAGCCGATCCCCCACAAATAGCATCTGCTCGAGCCGAATACCGGTCACCTCGGACAGTCTTGTCATGCCGTACGCCTTGTCAACGCCCTTGCGCGTGATGTCCACGCTGGTGGAGCCGCCGGAACGGATCTCCAGATCGGGCAGCAGGGCTGCGACGGCGTCGCGCAGACGTCCCTTCTTCTCCCCGGTGGGGTCCCATGCCTGCTTGGCATCCAAAGGGGCCTCCTGCCCCAGAGCGGAGAACGTGATCTGGCTGCCGCGGTCCTCCAGTACCGGGCCCCAGGTGTGCTCCTCCCACAATCCCAGACGCCGGGCCTGGGACTCCACCACCTCGCAGGCACGCTGCCCCTGGGCGGGTGTCAGATCATTGGCGTAGATGAGGCGCCAGTTCCCCTCGCCGGAATCGTACACATAGTAACGGGTACCACAGGTGGGTATGAGATGAAGCCTTCGCAGCTGCTGATCGTCCGCATTCAGCCGCGAAAGCACCTGGTCATGGAACTGCCCGATCTGACCTCCCGAGATGATACAGACGGGCACGGCATCAAGCAGGGCGCGCAACGCCGCTGCCATGGGCTCGGGCATTGGCGACTTGGACGGGGCGAGCGTCCCGTCCAAGTCGAAGGCGACGAGCCGGGGGGGCGCCGAAACAACCGTTGGCGACGTGTGTGAAGTCGAGGGCATGGGGTGCATTGTGTCTTACGCTCGCGTCAGTGCGGAACCGGACTCGGCTACCGGAGGAATGCCGGCTACGGTCACGATGCGTCCTGCGGGTTCCTGAGGTGCTCGTGGGCTGCGGCGAGTGCGGCCTCACGGGCATCGACATCCTCGCGGCGCCCCCGCACCACCAGAGCGGTAACGGACACCGCCAGACCGCCCCAGATGATGACGATCGCTACGAGCATGACAGCGATTGCCTCTCCGGTCATCTCACTTCACCTCCTCGAGCACGTCCAGATCGAGGGGGAGGTAGTCGTCAACCGGGGTGCGCCAGGGCATCAACGTGAATACCGCCGTGGCGACGACGACGAGGAAGATCGTGCCCCATCCGAAGACCCCCTGGAGCCCGGCGGAGTACTCGTCGTAGCCGTCGATCACATACGACCAGACATTCTGGACGAACATGTACCCCAGTAGCACCGGAGCGACGATGGAGACGAGGATCCGCCACCAGCCGCCAATGATCCGGGTGTCGGAAACGAGATTCAGATGGCGTTGCAACTCCTTGAGACGGCGCAGCACCAGACCGACGCCGATGCACATGACGATCGCGGATCCGACCACGCCGATGTAGTTGATGTACGCGTCGACAATGTCCAGATCCCATAGGCCGGATGCGGTTCCGAACAGCACCAGCGACAGTGTCGCACTGGGCAGGCCCGCAGCCAAGGTCGCCTTGCCGTTGGACCAACCGAGCTTCTCTCCGATCGCCGGGGTGACAACCTGCAAAATGGAGATGAAGGAGGTCAGGCCCGCCATTGAGAAGGAGGCGAAGAACAGGACCCCGAATACGGCACCGCCCGGCATCTCGGAGATGACCGTCGGGAAGGTGATGAATGCCAGGCCGACGCCCTGTATGCCCTCCAAGTCGGCCACTGCCACGCCCTCGACGTGGGCCATGAAGCCAAGCGTGGCGAATACACCGATACCCGAGAGAATCTCGAAGGACGAGTTGGCGAAGGCTGCGGTGAAACCTGTTCCCACCAGGTTGGAGCGGCGCTTGAGGTAGGAGGCGTACGTGAGCATGATCCCGAAGCCGATGGACAGTGAGAAGAAGATCTGCCCGAAGGCCGCCACCCATACCGTGTGATCGGTCAGCCGGCTCCAATCCGGGGTGAATAGGGTGTTGAGCCCATCGGTGGCTCCCGGAAGCAGGATCGCCCGTACCACCAGAATGATGAACATGACCACCAGCACGGGCAGGAACACCCGGTTGGCCCGCTCGACTCCCCGTGACACGCCGCGGGCCACGACGAAGATGCCGAAGGCCCATACCAGCAGGAGTGGAATCACAACTCCCAGAATCGGAACCGGCGAGTAGACGGGGGTCGAGGAATCGGCGAGTGTGGTCTGGCCGATGTACTCGCTGAAGAATCCGGCGGCATCGTCACCCCAGGCTGTGTTGACCGAGAACAGCGTGTAGCGCAAGGCCCAGGCCACGACCACCGCGTAGTAGGTCATGATGACGAAGCAGATGAAGACCTGCCACCAGCCGAGCCATTCGAATCGTTTGGAGACTCGCCGGAATACCGCCGGGGCGGATCCGCGGAAGCGGTGCCCGAGCGCGTAGTCGAGGAAGAGCACGGGAAGGCCGGTAAGCAGCAGCGCGATGATGTAGGGAACCATGAAGGCGCCCCCGCCGTTGTTGTAGGCGGTGCCGGGAAAGCGCCAGATGTTACCCAGGCCAATCGCGGATCCGATCGCGGCCATGAGGAATCCGAGCTGCCCGCTCCACTGCTCGCGCGCGGGCATCTGTGCTGCGGGTGAGGATCCGGGGCTGGATGCCATCAAAGTCCTTCCGGGTTGTGGGGTGCCGGCGTCACCGGCCGCCGGTGCAGTGCGCACAGGCATGGAACCACTAGGACGATAGTCGCAGCAAGGATGTCCGCATACCACGTCCCGCCATGCGGACGCCTTCAACAAGCCCAACGGCGGCCGATCACACCCATGCCGAGCGCGTCGGTGCAGGTAGCGCACCAATGTTTCGTGTGAGCACCTATTGCGCCTTCCCGACTTGCAACCGGGTGGGGATGTGCAAGACTGGCACGTTGCGCTTTCCGGATGTTGGGTTCAGCGGACACACTTCCAAAGGCGCAACAGGTGAACGGACCTTCGAAAGGACAACCATGGCCACTCCTCACATCTCCGCCGAACCCGGCGACTTCGCCCCTGCAGTACTCATGCCTGGCGATCCGCGCCGCGCGCAGCGCATCGCAGAGAGCCTTATGGCTGACGCCCGTCTGGTGACCGACGTACGCGGCATGCTCGGCTTCACCGGCACCGTCAGCGGCAAGCCTCTGTCCGTGATGGGTTCGGGCATGGGTCAGCCATCCTTCTCCATCTATGCAACCGAGTTGTTCAGCCAGTACGGAGTGGAGCGAATTATTCGAGTGGGGACTGCCGGAGGCATCGGTGAACAGGTGCATGTTGGAGATGTAGTGATCGCCACGGGCGCTCACACCGACTCCGCGATGAATCAACTGCGCATCCCCGGCGTCAATTTCGCCGCCGTCGCTGACTTCCACTTGGCAGCTGCTGCCTACCGGGCAGGCATCGAGGCTGGGCTTGGCGAGCGTATGCACGCCGGCACCATCATCTCCCGGGACCACTTCTATTTCACCCCCGAAGGACAGACCAAGCGTCTGGCCGCCTACGGCACACTGTGCGCCGAGATGGAAGCGGCGGCCCTTTATGGAGTAGCCGCCGAATTCGGTAAGCAGGCACTGGCTGTGCTGACGATCTCCGACCACTTGCTCGACCACTCCGGCGACATGAGCGCCTCCGAGCGTGAGACTCGTTTCCAGGACTCACTCAAGCTAGCGGTTGCTGCAGCGCTCAGCTGATCGTCATCTGCCCGTCGCCCTACCCCAGCACACAGCCCCACGACGGACGCACAGTAGGTACGGAGCCGGGCCGTCGCAGACCGAGAATGCGACCGCCCGGCTCCGTTCCCCGCTGGCTCCTGGGTCTACCGACGTCGATTAACGCCGATCTAACTGGTCTTCCGCCGGCCCGCCGGCCAGTGCTGCCAATACGGCCGCGCGCGCATCACCACCGGGGGTCGCCAGGAGCCGGATCCCCATGCGTCCTACGACCCGCACCATACCGGCACCCATGTGCTCGGCAACAATGGTGTCTACGTTATGTGCTCGCAAGAACCTGACGATCCGAGCGTGGTGTGAACCCTCGGTACCGCCGCTGTGAGCGGCATCCCAACCGACGGCGTACTCCTGCCAGTCGATAATCCGGTCTTTCAGTACTTTCGCCACGGCTACACGAGGGGCGCGCCCGAATCGGGGTTCGACTTCTGCGCTCGCCGTGACGGGTACGAGGACCGTGGCTGCAGTGTGCTCGACGGGCTGGGCGTTACTATCTACCTGGCTCACGCCACCAGCGTAGCCGGCTTCGAGCCGGTAGCCTTCGAAAGCCACCGCCGATGAGGTGCCTCCTTCGGGTCTCACTCTCGTTGTTCCCGAGCGGCTTGATAGGCCGCACCGACGATACCCGCCGTGTTGAGCAATTGCGCAGGCACGATCGGAGTCTTCAAATCCAACCGCGGGAGGAACTTCTCGTGCTTCTTCGACACTCCCCCGCCAACCACGAACAGGTCGGGCGAGAACAGCATCTCGACGTGTGAATAATAGCGTTGAAGGCGCTTAGCCCATTTCTTCCACGACAGATCCTGCTGTTCCTTCTGTCCGGAGGATGCACGCTTCTCCGCGTCATAGCCGTCGATCTCGAGGTGTCCGAGCTCCGTGTTCGGCACCAGTACACCGTTGACAACGATCGCGGACCCGATACCCGTTCCTAACGTCGTCACGATCACCGTGCCGGCGACGCCCTTAGCCGCGCCGAAGGCGACCTCGGCCAGTCCCGCGGCATCGGCATCGTTGAGGGCGGTGACCGGCCTACCGAGCCGAACGGGCATGAGTTCGTTGAGATCTACTCCAACCCAGGAGGCATCCAAGTTCGCCATGAACGGGACCCTGCCGTGGACGATCGGGGCCGGCAGCGCGACGCCCACCGGAACGTTGGAACTGACGCCCAGGCCGTCCAGGACCTGCAGACATACATCTGCCACCGCCTCCGGTGTGGATGGTTGCGGCGTCACAATCCGGATCCGGTCTCCGATGAACTCTCCCGTATCGAGATCGACTCGGGCTCCCTTTATGCCCGAGCCTCCGATATCGATCCCACATGCCACTGACGTCATCGTGCTCCCCCTTAGCGTTGTGTAGCTCGAGTGTAGCTTGGCGGGAGGGGTCTGGGGAGGTCTTTCCGCCCCGAGTGTGAGCTGTC
>NZ_JAUMUL010000052.1:14398-25556 GCF_030530635.1 Actinomyces sp. | reverse complement strand
CATGGGGCGGGAGCGGCTGTGCGAGTTGCTGGAGGTAGCCCGCTCCTCCTACTACCTACTACGCCTGGAAGGCCGGTGCTCCCAGACGGGCGGAGCGGGCCGCGGCCGATGCCGCGCTGACCGAGCGGATACGGCAGATTAACCGCGGCGACCGCGCCATGGGGGCGCCCAGGATCACCGCCGAACTCAACGACGGGATCGACAAGGGCTCCGACGGGCGGATCAACCGTAAGCGGGTGGCGCGTCTGATGCGGGCCGCCTCGATCGTCGGTTACCGCAAGCGGCGTCGGGTGCGTACCACTGTACCGGACCAGTCGGCGTCGAAGTGCCCCGACCTGCTGAAACGGGACTTCACCGCGGACGCCCCCAACCGCAAGTACGTGGGCGACATCACTTACCTGCCGCTGGCTGACGGGAGCAACCTGTACCTGGCCACCGGCATCGACTGCTACAGCCGGCGCCTGGTCGGCTGGGCGGTGCGCGACCACATGCGCACATCCCTCGTGATCGACGCCCTATAGGCGGCCGCACGGACCCGCGGGAGCCTGCAGGGTGCCATCTTCCATTCCGATCATGGCAGCGTCTACACGTCTTCGGCGTTCCACAAGGCCTACAAGGACATGGGGGTTACCCAGTCGATGGGCGCGGTTGGTACCAGTGCCGACAATGCTCTGGCGGAGTCGTTCAATGCCGCACTCAAGCGGGAAGTACTCATGGACGAACGCGCATGGCCTGACGAGCTGACCTGCCGCCGTCAGGCGTTCCGGTGGCTGACCCGATACAACACCGTACGCAGGCATTCCTACTGCGACAACCTGCCCCCGAACACCTACGAGAACCACTACACACCAGTGACGCCAGCCACTATGCTGGAACCTGCCGCATGAACCAAACCCCCGTGTCCACACAACAGGGGCAAGCCCCGACCATGATGGCCTTGCGCCACAACATCAGCCAGGAGCTGCTGGCCGAGATCTTCGACATCTCCCAGCCCACCGCCTCCCGCATCATCGGCGCCTACACCACCCTGATCGCCCACGCCCTCGGTCGGGCGGTGGCGACGGTGGAGGACCTGGATCCCACCCAAACCCTGATCATTGACGGAACCGTGCTGGAGTGCTGGGACTGGAAGGGTGTCCCGGGCCTGTTCTCGGGCAAGTGCCGCACCACCGGGCTGAACGTGCAGGTGGCCTGCACTCCCTCCGGGGCGATCGCCTGGGTTTCGGACCCGCTACTCGGAGCCACGCATGACGCCGCCGCGCTGCGGGCCAGCGGCCTGCTGGACGTCCCACCCGACCACCTGCCCGACGGCGCTACCGCTGCCCTCCATATAGGCGACAAGGGATATATCGGGCTGGGCATGACCACCCCCATCAAGAAGTTACCCGGACAGCCCCTGCACGAGACCGACAAGGCCTACAACACCGCGGTCAACCCCATCCATCCGCTACATGGTCGAACGGGCCATCGCCAACCTCAAAACCTGGCGCGTCCTACACACCGGCTACCGCCGACCCATACAAACCTTCCCAACAACCATCACCACCGTACTCGCCCTCACCTTCACATACACCCCATGAATAACCCTCCGGTAAGACAGCGTCACGGGATCGTCATTGGGGTAGTCGATCCTCCAAATCTCGTCCGCCACCCCTTCCATTCGAACCGCATGCACAGACTTGGCCTTGTAGTCATTGAACAGCGCAAAGCCGGCCATGTCACTCGCGAGGTCTTCCGCAGACTCCGGCGGATACACCAAATACTCGTTGTACCCGCCGTTCGTCATGGCGCCGAGTCGCACCTGCGTATCCGGGACACCGAATTCAGCAGCATCCTGCACGATGTAGTCCCAACCAAGAAGGTTAGCATCCGCGGGAATCTCAACCTCATGCCAATCATTCCGCAGATCGAACGCGCCACACCCGTGCGTAGCTCGATACCACCCGTCCGGGGTAGAATGCCCGAACCTCGAGCAGCCAGCGGACACGCTTAGAGCGCCAAGCAGCGCCGCGCCAAGAGTAAATGTCCTACGCCTCACAGCCACACCTATACACTCAAGCATAATATCACCAACATCGCAGTCTCACTCTATTCGTCAAAGCACAACTCATTCTCCTTGAATTGCCGTTGCGCACCCGGCACCGAGGGCGACGCAAAATACTGCGACGAGACCGGAACAGAATCCTCACGACTCATGCCGACCCCTCCTCCAACCTTGACACCGAGCGCGACTTCGGTGCCGGCATCTAAGCCATAATGCCTGATATGGGCACACATCCTCGACAGCACTACGCTCGCTACGTCCTCAGTATCGTGCATGTCGGGCACAGGGGGCGCGTCGTGGCGGTCACGACCGCCCCGCATCGACTCCGCTAACGGAGTCACCGCACAACTCAGCATCGTGCATAGTCGCAACAAGAACGCAGCCCCGGCACCACTAACCCGTGTAGGATTTCACCCCCGGTGACGTCGGCACGTTCTCTCCAGAATTAGGACGTACCACAGCAGCAGCTATGAGCGAGCCAGCGAGCAAAGCCACGGCTTCGACCAGCATGGGTATCCCGGTTTGACGAAGCGTCGCCAACTGGAACAACAGCACCAACAGAGAAGTTCCGATAGCATACGCACATGCATGAGCGAGGCCCTGAGTCCGGTTCCGCAACCCACCGCCGGAACGCAACACCATTAGCATGACACAACTCACGACCAGTTGCCGCAAACTTTCCAAGAACACATACGGGGTCACCAAACTCGTAGAGTAAGCCCCTGTGGCGGAAACCAGCCCTGGAACCAACATGACAACAACGGCCACCACAAGAGCGGTGACGAACCCCGCCAAGCAACCTCCGACGATATTGCGTAATCTACGCAAAGACTCCACAGTCATCCTTTCATGGCCGGTCAATTGTGGCGGTGAGCATGGCCTGCCAAGCCATGCTGTCCTCAGTCAGCTCCCCGGGCTGCGCGGTTGCGATGATCCGCCACCTACCCGTAGCACCATCAGCAATGAACAGCGCAGCCCGGTCCGTAGTCACACTCGTCCCGTCATCAATCTGCTCCTGATGGGTCCACGTCATCATGTAGGCATCCACCATCGTTGACCCAACAGGCCACGACTCCGGCGTGCGCGCCACATACGTGTCCTGACGCCCGGGCCCAGCAAGCATCAGCTCCTGTACGTAGCTTTCCTCCTCCAACGTGTTCCCCGAACTGTCAACATGGCTCACCACCAGATATGGAAACTCCACATCCTCACCGGCCAGCATCACCGACGTCATCGGCAGACCCCGGTCATTGGTCCATTCCCGTACGCTTGCCTCCTCTGGCACAGTCAGGACCAGCCCATACATCTCCACCTGCTTGCCAGACGGCGGCGAGAACGGCTTGATCCCGCGACTTGGCAAGTCAGGAGCCGGGGACACTTCCGACGCCGGCCGCCACTCCGACACTGTCGGAACCTCAGTCGGCTCCATAGACGGAACCTTATCGGCCTGCACTGTGCCACCCGTCGAGGCGGCACCAGCAGATTCCTCATGCCCTCCGGAGCAGCCAGCCATCACACTCAGTATCATCATCAACCCACTAGAACATACAACACGACGACCAACAAACATCATGCAATCTCCTTAGCATTCGCCCCAGTCGGCCCAGCTATTGCCATTCCAGTATTCCCCGTTTCCATACTCGACAGACGTAGTCTCGTCTTCGTAGCCAAAGCCCAGATTAATGGCACCGAACCTCCCAATCGCCTCGATACCTACATTCGTCGTACCATCCTTCGCCGTGATGTCCCTCCGCGTCGACACGCCGTTGTCCCTGGCCTCTTGCAGAAAGTTCGCGTAGGGATTATCGCCCGCCGCCGTTTTAGCGACACCATACACCGGAATGCCTGCAGCAAGCATCAGATCATACCCTACGTCTGCGGACCGTGGATCAGTCATGTCGATAGTGTTTTCGTAGACTTTCCCGCCACCCTTTTTCCATGAATAGTCATCACCCCCGAAGATGTCCGCTATTCCCGCGTCGGCCTCGCCATATAGCACAGTAGTCATGGACATCGAAGTAGGGTTACCCGACTCGTCAACCGTTACCGCGATTAGGTTTTCCGCTTCGCCTCGCACTCCGGCATGCGCAGCGTTCGTCTCAACGGTTGTATCCACACCACCTTCTTTCCCGTCGCCAGAATTATCTCCGGTTATGTCGAACGAGAGCTCCCCCGAGGCATCTAGATATGCTGACGCAGAGTAATAGTAGGTAGCTGTACCGTCGTTGTGTGTTGTAACTCCTAGCGCCGCCGCACCCCCTACACTTGCCTCGCCTTTAACGCCTCCGCCGGATGCCGAGACATTGACTTCTGCATCTGCACCCAGCTGATAGGTTTTCTCAGCAGGCTCGGGCGGCGAATAGGTGCGCGCCCCACCGGTGTCCCAACCCCAGTCCCACACCCATTTTACGCCACCGAATATGGGGTTGACTGTGGTCACGACTGCCGTGTCCACTTGATTCTGTAGATAGTCGACCAGCTTATCCTTCTCCTCCTCGGAGTCGACTATGAATGTGGAAGACGCTTCTCCCGACACGCCGACCTCCGCTCCTGCGTCTGCTCCGCCCTGTGATATTCCTACCGTCTTGTCGTCACGTGTTCCGCTTACTGAAATCCCACTCGTATTGAACTGATACCCTACGTCTAGGATCCCGGTCTGGGTAACACGATACGTACCGTCGCTCATCTTCTCGACTCCAATGCGACCACCGCCTTCGACCGTGATTATTATCGTCCCACTCACCGCCTTCTCGCGCGCGGACTCCGACAGCACGCATGGTTCGGTTGGCTTATGACTGTCATCCTCAGCCTCTATGTCGCTACAGGAATAGCCCGGACCGCCAAGCATCTTGTCTAGAGCGGATTGGATTTCGCATCCGACCTTCTTGCCCCACGGCGTTGCCAACAGGATCAATACGAGCACCAATACCGCTGCGGCAACAATCACCGCCGCATATTCGAGGGTACCCTGCCCCTCCTCACGCTTATACTTCATCACGCTTTTCACAACGGTGCCCTTCGTAGATTCTGCGACGTTATGCCGCTAGCATCCCGGAGGTCTGAGTAGCGCGACAAGGGGCGGGCGCCCCATGCTGCGCCCCGACTTCGAGGCACGGTCACCCCTGTGCTTGGTCCGCCACCGTTGCGCTGCACAGCGCGCTGAACGTGTCACTGTTCGCGTTCAGCGCCCCTGCCGGCCCGTACGCCACCACCGTGTACGCCCGGCCGCCCGCCGCAACGCAGAACAGCGCGAGGGCGTCCACGGAGGTCTCCTGCGACCACCCCGGCGGAACGGTGCGCTGGTTCCAGGTCAACTGCACGCATTGGGCGAAGCCCTCCCACTCGAGCTTTCGGGGCTCGGAGGGGGTGATGAGCGCAGCTATCAGGCGCTGCCGCTCGGCATTCGACGCGATCATGGCGGCTGACTGGTCGTCCGCGGTGAATGAGTTCGGCCCCTCGATGACCAGGTGTCCCCAGTCGTCACCGTCGGCCCATACGTAGGTGACCTGGGCTCGGCCTTCTCCGACTCGCTCGGGCGTCAGTGCCCGAACGTCCCCGGGCAGCGTCAGCTGTATGCCGGTCACGGGCTGAACCGCCTGACCGGTGACCGCTAGGGGAGCCGCCTTGACGTCCGGCGCGTCTGCGGAGCCTGCATCGTTGTCCCGTGTGGTTCGGCCCTCCGCCCCGCCCGCGTCTTCTGACGGCTCATTGGGCGAGCAGGCGGCGAGCATTCCCGCCGCCGCGACGGCGGCAGAGCCCGCAATGAGCCCCAGCACGCGGCGGCGCGGCGTGCCTACGGCTATTGTTAGGTGGCTGTAAGCCATATGCTCCGCTCCATCCTTGAGACAATGCCCTGGTCGGTGGGTCCGGAGAAGGACAGTTGAATTGCGCTGACGGTTCCCGCGATGCTCAGCACCCACAGTGCTCCCTGCGCGGTTCTGCCGTTCCCATAGGCGAAGTAGACCCGAATGCCGGATGCGTTCTCCTGTCCGTCGAGCTCCAGTTCCACGGGCTCCGACAACCGTACGTACCGGGGCAGGGCGCCGGCGACGGCGTCGGATTCGATTTGGGCGAGCGCGTCCACCACACCTGGTTCCCCGGTGTCGGGCGCGAGCAGTACCCGCGCCCGCGCGGCGCCGTCCATGTCTGCGTCTGCCCAGCTGTCGGTCCAGCGTTCAGACTTCGTGGGGGCGCCGGTAACCGCCCAGGTGCCCGGCACGGCGAAGCTGGTGGTACCCCGCCCGACCCTGGTCCAGCCGGAATCGACGGCAGGCAGGTCAGAGGACTGCAATGAGAGCTCCGCGTCTACGACGTCGCGATAGCTCTCATCAAGGTTCTCCGCCATCAGGACGACGGCGATCGCCGACTTCTCATTCGTCAGCAGCCAGATTCGCCCGCTGGTCGCACCGGTGAACGTGGTGGTGAAGTCCTCGTACAGGAGCTGCCCGCCAGAGCGCTCGGCCGCCGCCTGCTGGCTGGTCACCCGGAATCCGGGCAGGCTGCTGCGCAAGGTGTCCTCGGTCTCGGCCAGCATGCCCTGGAGGTCGAGCCCTGCGGAGGGGCTGCCGACAGCAAGTACGTGTGACGGCGAAGCCGCCTCCTGCCACATGTCGGAGAACAGGCCGATGCCCCCGGGGGCCGCCGTGTGCTGCCAGTCGCTGCGCACCGGTACATAGGCCCCTGAGACAACGGCGCGATCCCAGCCCGCAGGCATGACCGAGGAACCGGAGCATGCGGTCATGCCAATCAGCGGTACGACACCGAATAGCCCGACGGCGCGGCGACGGCTGATCCCTGCGCGATGCGGGCTGCTGCTCATGTTCCGCCTCCCGTCAGTGAGGCCTCGATCGCCGTGCGGATCGAGTCGTCGTCGTCCAGTAGCACGACGACGACGTATCCCTCCTCGGCGGGCACGATCCAGGCGGTTCCACTCGTATGGACCTCGCCTCGCTCATAAGCGAAGGCGATCCGCGCGACCGTCTCCGCCATAGGAGCTGGCGCAGCGGAAGACGACGGTGTCGGCTCGGCTGCGTCATCCGGCACAGCAGTCGTCTCCTGCGTGCTCGTCGGCGTCGGTGTCGGTACCTGTGGGGCGTCGGAGTGGGCGGGCGTGGGGAAGGTGAAGGCGCCGGTCAGGCGATAGCCGGTGATGCTGGATGACAGCAGTGCCGACGCCGCCTGGTATGCCTGCTCGCCGCTGGCGGTGCGCAGCACGTCGCTGATGGCCAGCACCGGCGCGGAGTCTCCGTCGGGGTCGGTCATGTGGAGCGACCAGGGATCGTCATCCGTGTCGTTCTCCGTCGTCGACACCGTATGCAGGTGGGATACCCACGTGCTGGGAACTTGCAGGGTGATGCCGTTCGCGTCAGCGGTCTTGGTCTGCACCGTCGCGGCCGGGATGGGAGTCGTGGCCGGCAGCGCGGATCCGCCCGCGGAACATGCGCCCAGAGCCGCCAGCAGCGCCCCGAGGCAGGCGAGCCGTGCCAAGTCCCGTTGCATTGCAGCGCACGCGCTCATTGGTCCTCCTCGGCTTTGAACTCGCGGCGGCCGAGTGCGTCGGGTTCAGCGAGAGTCTCGGTGCTGGTGACCGCCAGGCCGGCGCTGGCGTGCTCAGGATCGTCGCGGAGCACCTGAGGGGTGACTCCCGGCGATCCGTCGCCATTGGAGAGGGCTTCTCGCGTGACCTGACCGGTTGCGTGGACTAGGCGGAGCAGGACGTCGTCGTCTGGGCCGACGGCGGCGGTGGGTTCCCACAGATCGTCTGGCAGCGCCGGGCCGTCCACGGTGAATGCGGATACCCACTGGTCCAGCGCTTCCCGACTGGAGTCGGTGACCGGAATACAAATTGTGGTCCATATGACCTGGTTGTCGGCCCCCGTGGTCGCGCCGATTATCTTCACGGAGTGGAGCAGGCCGCCCCGCAGACGCTCGACGCTTACCACGGCAGCGGTCTCCGGGGACGCCTGCCACGCCCATGTCTCGGTTGTGGCGCCGTCGCGCAGGCGTTGAGAGTGGCGGTACAGGATTGCCGAGCTGCCGGAACCGCCTTGCCGCAGGGGACTGTTGGCCAGCGTCAGGTCGAGCGTGCTGGTCTCGGACTCAATCCCGACGAAGGGGTCGAGCCCGAGCAGGGAGAGCCGATCTGCTCCCTGCGTGTGCTCTGCCGTGGAGTCGCTCTGAAGCCCTTCCCAGGTGTCGCAGGGCCCGGTGCCGGAAGTGCCGCAGGCCATTTCTTCCAGCGGGATGAGCACCGTAGTGTCCGCCATCCCGGCCTGCTCTACACCGGTGAGCGGCGTCCACAACTGCTCGAGCGACGCTGCCAAGCCGGCTGTGAGCGCAGGTGCTTTTCCCGCTGCGGTCTTGTGGCGGCCGGGAGGTACCGCATCGAGTCCTACCCCCGTGGCAACGGCGCGTTCGTCGGACGCGGCGGGCAGTGCGCCGGTGCCGAAGTAGGTGGAGTTCGTGCCGCCGGATGGGGTGGCTGTGCACGAGTCCGGGTCGAGAGCGCAGAGTCCGCGGCGGAAGGTTCCGGTCAGGGCGAGCACGGCGACGAGCGCGATCATGACAATGACCGCGATCATGCCCCGGTACCCGCGCAATCCCTGCTCCGCGCGGTGGCGGCGGGGACGCCTTGGGAGAAGGCGTTTCATCTGGATCAGACGAGTCTGGTGCTGACTGTGGCCGAGTCGGGCAGCCCGTCCGTGAGATCGAACGACTCCTCCTCTGCGTCCTCTTCACCTTCGGACTCGGCGTCCTTCTCTTTCTGAGTGGATGTGTCCTGCCCGAAGCCGACCCCCGGGGCCGTGTAGCACGAGCCGTTCACCGATACGCCGAGCAGGCCCCGGGACACGCACGCGCCTTGCTCAAAGGTCATCTTGGCCGTGGCCGTGGACGTCGATTGCAGGCCAGTTTCGGCGATCTCGTCATCCATCCGCACGGAGACCTGGAATCGCAGTCCCGAGAGCTGGCTGTAGGAGGTCAGCGTCGCGTCGTTACTGCTCGCGTACCGCGTGGCCTGTGTGGAGGCGCCCGAGCAGTACGAGAAGATCGGCTTGCCGAAGTAGCCCCAGAACGTCTCGGCGTCTGTGGCCTCCAGGGCGTCCTCATACGCATCCTCGATCCGGTCCGCACAGTAGCCGGCCGCCGCCAGCACCGCTGCGTCGGACGCCGTGTTGGCGTTCCGCCGGTCCGCAATCGCGTCACCCAACGGAATGATGATGATCATCCCGATCGTCAGCAGCGCAACCAGCGTTCCGACCAGGAAGATGTTGATCGCTCCGCGGTCTTCTCCGCACAGACCGCGCGCAAATCGATAGACTCTCCGACACGCGGCATGGTTCATATCGCGTCCCCCATCAGCGCACATGAATATACTCGTCTACTTATCGTCCGTCTACTCCTCGACTACCGGAACGTCAGTGAGCCGTACAGTCAGAATCTCACTATGTACACTTCGCCCTCCGACCATATCTAGCACCACCGAACGTTCTCCGGTGTCCGGCCACACCGCTGGAAACAGCATAGGAGTACCTGCCACCAAATTCGGCAACATTTGCCCATTGACCATCGGACGATGTTTCCCCCCAGACAACTGAAAGTCACTAACCAGGAACCGCTTGTCTCCCGCCAACAGCGTAAATCCTGTTGTCGTAAACGAGTACCACATTCGTAGCTGGAGCAAGTAGTCCGGCAAAGACAACAAACTGACCGGCGTACTCACGTCCCGCTCGGCCTCCAAGGCGACAGTTCCGACCAAGTACTCTCCTACTCTGGTGACACGGTCGAGGGAGATGCGGGCCGGAACCCCGTCGATCTCTATCGACACGCCATCCGGTCCGCGCCCCGTAGGCCCCTTGGGCTCCGGCATAGCACCCACCCCACCAGTCGAGGCGGTGTCTGTGGTACTGGCCTCACTGGGGTCCTTGGGGGTCAACACGACCTCCACCCTCCGGTTCAACCGCCGGTTCTCATTCGAATTATTCGGAACCCGCGGCTCAGACTCACCCTTGCCCAACACCGACACACTCCAGGCGGACAAGTCCATCAACTCCATCAGCCGATCGGACACGACCTTCGCCCGTCGCTCAGACAGATCTTGATTATACTCATCTGTGCTCACATCATCCGTATGTCCCGTAACCGTGAGCTCCCCACCCGACGGATAGAGCCCCAACTGCTCCACAACCGAGCCCAGCACCCCGTCAGACTCACCAGACAACTCAGCTGAATCCGTTGCGAACAACACATCGCCCGACACATTCACCGTCGTCGAGACATCATCCTGCGTCGTATCCGACGAACCATCCGCAGCCACCACTATTGAGTTTAGCTCAAAGGGGCCAGAGTCAACACTCGCGTCAATCTCTGCCTCCGCCAACGCCGCTGCCGCATCGAACCCAGCCTCATCAGCACCCACTACCGGCACGCCAACTGCCACACCCATGCTCGGCACAAACACCTCGATCGTACTGACACCATCCGGCAACGCACCAAACACCGGAAACAAGGTCAAATCAATATCTTTAGAAAACGACTCATATCCAACGGGCGTATATGTGTTCAACTCACGAAAGACCTCGCCGGTCGCCAACGACATTATACTCACGCCCGCCATCGAGACCATGGCCGTTGTCCAGCCTCCGTCCAACGCATGACCAAGCCTGATCTCATCCCGCGCATCAGTGCTGAACACTACACGCAACACCGTGTAGCCATTCTCAACCACCGCAGGACCCACTTGCGCCCTCAACGAAGCTCCTTGCCAAACAACATTCAGCACACCCGTATCCGCAGCCACTGCCGACGATGACGCAGACGAGGGCGAGGAGGGATCAAGCGTCACACCTCCTGAGGCCGTAGAACCACCCCCGTCAAAGTCGCTTGAACATGACGCCGTGCCAGCACTGCACACCATCAAGAGCGAACTACCCAACACCGACCTGCGCGATACCGCATTCATAAGCAACAGCCTAGCATCACGATGTCACACGAGTCAACATATGGCGATATTTCGGTATCAGGAAACCGATACCGCGCAGCGGTGGGGCCCCCCCCCCGTGGGGGGGGGGCGCACCCCCCGGGGAAGTCAGCCCCCCGGGGTCAACCCCCCCCCCC
>NZ_JAUMUL010000052.1:0-14388 GCF_030530635.1 Actinomyces sp. | reverse complement strand
GAGCCAACATATGGCTATATTTCGGTATCAGTAAACCTAAACCGCGATGGGTTGCCGCGCGATATTTTTGGTTGCGCGCGGCACCGCTGCGTCATCCACGCCGTCAGCTTCCAGCACCGCCACCGGCGCCAGCACCGCCACCGGTCGGGTTAAGAATCTCCTGGATCTTGTTCGTAACCGTGGTACCAACCTGCGCGTTGTTGATCGCGGTAGCAATTGCGACAATCAGAATTGCCGCAATCACGATCACACCCGCATACTCCGCAGCACCCTGTCCTGCCTCAGAGTCAGACACACGAGTCTTGAGATCATCCAGCCAAAGGCGAGCGCGGACCTGAGCGGCGAGAACTGAGTTCGACATGATTCCTCCTGTTGAAGAGTTCCGAGCTGCTGACTCGGATCGTTGACTCCGGGGTTCGTTCCCGTTGACGCTGTCAACATTACGGACGCCGTGCGCCCCCCGAATAGGGGCAGTCGCCCCGAGAAGCGCCCCCACCTCTGTCCCCGCTTCAGGAGCCCTCCGCCTCCTTCCATAGCATGATCGCCTCGGCTCGGCTGTGCACGCCCAGCTTGACGTACGCGGAGTTGATGTAGTTCTTGACCGTACGAGCGGACAAGAACTGCTCCGCAGCGATGTCCTGGTTGCTCATGCCCCGCGCTGCCGCCTCCAGAACCTCGGCCTCACGCTCGGTCAGTCGCTCAGCCAACGGGTTAGCGCGCGGCTCGCTCTTGGCGGACACGGACGCGGCTTGGAGGCTGAGCTTGTCACCAACACCTGGTCCCAGGACCATGCCTCCGCCCCGGCATGCTGCAATCGCAGCGGCAACTTCTTCTACCCCCAGGCGCGCGTGTATGAGATAACCCTTGGCACCGCCTTCCATCGCCGAGGCTATCGTCTCAGCGTCGTCAGCCGAGGTCATCATGATCACGCTGGCCTGCTCCGCAAGCGCGGGCAGTGCCTCCAACCCGCCCATGCGCGGCATGCGTACATCGAGCAGCACCACATCGGGTTCGAAGCTCCGCGCCACCTCGATCGCTTCCACGCCGTCGGCCGCCTCTTCCACCTCCTCGACGTCACGGATGTGCTCAAGCACCCGCCTGAGCCCCATGCGAACAATCATGTTGTCATCAACCACGAGCACCTTCATACTGTCATCCTTGCCGTTGTTAGTGAACTCTTCTCGTTTGACGAGATCGCCCTTGGGATCTGCGCCATGGCGCGCGTTCCACCATCTGGAGTAGCTGTGAGAGTGAGACGGCCGCCAATCGCCGCGAGGCGCTCCCGTACCCCGCAGAGTCCATAGTGTCCCGAACCGCGCAGGTTGGACTGATCCTCCAAAATCCTCCGGGGCAGACCGACACCGTTGTCTTCAACCGTGAGCTGGAGCGTGTCTTCTCCTTCAATACGGACACTGACCACGGTCGCCTTGGCGTGCTTTTCCACATTCGCCAGCAATTCGCCGAGGACCCTTTGAACCTGCCACTTCAGCTCTGCGTCAGCAACCATCTCCTCACCGGACACGTCTACCGACACATCTGTCCCTACACGGCTCGCCCAGGTCTCGGCGTCCTCACGCAGCTGCCCACGCAGATCTCCCGCAGGCGCAGAACGCAACTCGTCCAAGACCGAGCGCGCCTCGGCGCTCAATGCATCTGCGGCATCGAACAGATTACTGGCGTCACGTGCATACTCTGATTCTTGGCGCCTTAGATCAGCTGACAGCGCCTCCGCCAACATACGTACACCGGCGGCAGACTTCGCCACCGTGTCATGCAGATCCCGAGCCAGCACTAAACGTTCTTCGGCTGCCGACTGCCGGGAGCGCGCCTCCGCCGCGTCCGCGGCCATAACCTCGACTCTACCAACCTGCTGCGTCTGCCTGCGCCCGAGCAAGGCAAGCACCAGCGCCGCGCCCGCGGCAACGATCATCATCGCTGAGAGGTCGGGGGCATATTGAATAAGTTCGAATACACCGACGACGACTAAAGCACACCAGGCTGCCAGGGCGCGATCTCCGGCGACCATTCCCATGAGTAACGCCGAAACTTGCAAGTAGCCTAGCGCCAACGCAGCCGACGTACCGGCATGCTGGAACCCAATTATCAGCAGCACAAGCGCCGCAATCCCGTCCCACGCAACGAAATACACGCCCGCTACGACGCGACGGGTTGTTCGCCCCCATCGGAACAATAGAATGAAGCTGCAAGGAACCGCGCATGCGACAGTAAGGAAGACCGCCCAGTCGAACCTGCAGACCGCCGCCATCAGAAGTAGCAGGACTAGTCTGATATCACTGAGCAGACGCACGGTGGGCGCCAACGCCGCTTCCGCAATCACCTTTCCCTCACCCATTGAACAGCCCCGTAATCGCATCAAGATTGCTGACGAGCATTCCGCCCACAATGAGAACAATGGCTCCGGGAACGATGCACATGGTTACCACCAGGGACACCTTGGGCTGCGATTTGGCCGCCTGCCTGCGCACCTGCTGACCGCGTTCGCGTCGCACCTCCTTGGAGATCTGTCGCAGGGCCTCTTCCAGCGGAGTACCCAGTTCCTCCGACTGCAGCAGCGCGGTTACGAACGAAGACACGTTCTCCGAACGCGTACGCTCACGCAACCCCTCAAGCGCCTGACGGCGGGGCACCCCGAGTTGCATCTCCCTCAGGGTCAGACGCATCTCCTCCGCCAGCGCCCCGCTGTGCTGCTCGGACACGCGTTGCAACGCGACCCGGAAGGGCAGTCCGGCCGACACCGTCACGGCGAACACATCCAGGAAATCAGGCAGATCTCGTTCGATCTGCTCCTGGCGCCGCCGCAAGGTGAGCAGCAGCCAGGCGTGCATCCAGCAAACGAAGAGCACGCACAGGACCACACCCATGAACGTCTGCCCATTGAGTGCGGCCAGCACCATGAGCACCAGCCCCAGGCTGGCGAAGCCGGCCTCACGCTGGATGAAAGTCTGCGCCGTCACCTCCGCGGGCTGGCCCGCTGCGCGCAGCTGCCAGGCCAGGCGCTTGATCCGCTCCGAGCCATAGAGATCGAGCAGCATGCTCTGAGTCATGCGGCCCAGCAGGTCCACGATCCGGGTGAACGGTCCCGTGCGCTGAGCCGCCTCCGCTGCGGCCTGGTCACCGGAGGCCAGCAGGTCCTCCACCAGGGACGCACGCACCATGCGCACCCCCTGCGCGCCCAGCAGCACCATGCAGGCAGCGAGCATTCCGAACAGCGCGGCCATGCCTACACCTCCACCCGGGATACGGCCCGCATGAGCACGAATCCCACCGCGAAGAAGGCGGCCGCCACCAGCATGATGATCCGCCCCACCATGCTTCCCGCCATCTCATCAAGCAGGCCGGGCTGGATCATGTTCAGCAGCACAATGGCTCCCATGCCGATCCCCATCACCGTATATCCGGCAACCGAGGCACCGAGGATCACGGTACCGACCTCACGGCGAAGCTCCTTGCGGTCCTCCAGCGTCTGCGAGATGTCGGTCAGCGCATCGCTCAGTGCACCTCCGGTGCGGGACTGGATGACAATCGTGCGCACCAGCACGTCGATCTCCCGCGACGGCAACCGCTCTGCCAGCTCGTGCAGCGCCCGATCCAGGCTCACCCCCAGGTCCAGGCGCTGGGCCACCTGCCGCATCTCCGCGCCGGCGGGCTCGGCAAGCTCGCGCCCGGCCATGGCCAGGCAGCGCCCGATCGACAAGCCCGCCGAGTTGCCATTGGCGACCACTCGCGCCAGCTCAGGCAGCTGCGCAATGAAGTTCTCCTTACGCTTGGCCCGCCGCCGGCTGAGCCACTGCCAGAACACCAGCGGCAGCATGAGCGCAAGTATGGTGCTGGCGACTCGTCCCAGTAGCGGACGCCCACCGATCATCACCACCAGCATCGCGCCGGCAATCGCCGTAACCGTTAACAACGGTGACCAACTCACACCCGCGGTGGTCATCCGCCGGGCCAGAGCCCCCAGCGGGCCGCGTCCGGCCAGCCGCCGCTCCATCAACTTGATCCGCTCCGAACCGGTGGCACGCGCGCCGACGGTCTCCTCCCACAGGGCGCGGCGGCGCCCGGACTCGTCCAGGAGCACCGTAACTCCCCACACCCCGAACACCAGGGTGGCGATGAGCGTCAGCAGAATGATCCGTACCGATGGTGTCATGCCGCACCTCCGGCGAATGACCCCGGCAGAGACTCGCCCAGCAGGGCCAGGCGGGACGCCGTCGCCTCGGGAAGGGCGTGGAAGCGGAAGACGCCGCCCTGGGAGCGGGTCTCGGTGTAGCGCATGATCGGCTGAGTGACGTAGTTGTCCCGGTGCTCGGAGGTGACCACCTCGATCTGCCGCACCCGGCGCACACCGGAGGTATCCCGCTCCAACTGGATGATCACGTCGATGGCGCTGTTGATCTGGTCCCGGACCGTCTCCACGGGCAGTTCCAGATCGGACATGCTGGCCAGGGTCTCCAGACGGCTCAGCGCATCGCGCGCGGAATTGGCGTGCACGGTGGTGAGCGAGCCCTCGTGCCCGGTGTTCATAGCTTGGAGCATGTCCATGGTCTCACCGCCACGGACCTCACCAACCACGATCCGGTCCGGCCGCATACGCAGCGAGTTGCGCACCAGATCGCGGATGGTCACCTGTCCCTTGCCTTCGGAGTTGGCCGGACGCGCCTCCAGCCTGACCACGTGGCTCTGCTGGAGAGACAGCTCGGCGGAGTCCTCGATCGTGATGATGCGTTCCCGGTCCGGGATGAGTCCTGAGAGGGCGTTGAGGAAGGTGGTCTTACCGGTGCCGGTACCGCCTGAGACCAGGATGTTCAGGCGTGCGCGCACCATCATGTTCAGCAGTTCGGCCGCCTCCTTGGGCAGGGATGACCGGGCCACCAGGTCGGGCATGCGGAAGGGGCGGGGGAAACGCCGGATGGTCATCGTCGGTCCGTCCAGCGCCAGCGGCGGAATGATCACGTTTACGCGCTCACCACCCACCAGGCGGGCATCCACCATGGGGCTGGACTCGTCCACACGCCGGTTGACCGTGGAGACAATCCGGTCGATCGCCTGGTACAACTCCTCCTCGGAAGTGAAGGCCGCCGGAATCCGCTCAATGCGCCCGTTGCGCTCCACGAACAGGTCGTGGACGCCGTTGACCATGATCTCGGTGATCGAGTCGTCCGCGATCAGCGGTTCGAGCACGCCCAGCCCCACCGTGTCATCGACAATGCGCTGAATGAGGCGGGCACGGTTCCGGGTGGACATGACCGGGCCCTCAACCGAGAGGATGCGGGCGAGCACGCGCTCCAGGCGTGCCCGCTTCTGCGGCATCTCCAGGCTGGTGACCTCCTCGATGTTGATCTCCTCGAGGAGCCGGGCGCGGAAGCGCTTGACGAGCTCGGTGTTCTCATCGGTGAGGGCCTCGGGGGCCACGCGGTCTCTCAGCGCCATGAGGATCCCTCCCGCTGCCGGAAGGTGGCCTCGGAGCTGAGCTGTACGTGGGTGACCTCTACAACCCCGGGGATGCCGATGGGCGCCCTTCCGGCGACCCGCACACAACCCCTGCCGCAGGCGGTGATCGAATCGAGGTCGATCCAATCGGGCATGGACGCGGTTACCGCTGCGTACACGGAGTCACCCCGCTCGCCAGCCCGCGCACCATCCCTGGCGGCGTCACACACATGGGAGGCCGCCATCATGGCAGCGATCCCCTGGCTGAGGATGATGAGGACGATCAACACGATGGGGATGAATGCCGCGAGTTCAATCGCGGACTGCCCCTCATCGCGCCCGTGCAGGTGCTGCTTCAGCCGCCCGGTCATACGCGGCTTCGCTGTTGTCATCACCACTCACCTCTCCCGTTCCACGTGCGCAGTGCCTACCGCCGGTCCGATGCCGGGAATCATTCCGGGAATCTCAATGCTGACCCGCACGTCGGAGCCGGAGGTGGTCACGCTCAGTCCGGAGGCGAGCGAACCGGGCATGCGCTCCGATACCGCTGCCACCACCTGCTGGTGCGACATGCCGACGGCGAAGTTACGGGCCGCCTCCTGCGCGGAGTTGTGCGCCACGAGGGACACGCCTCCGAACAGCAGCAGTTCAAAGCACAGGAAGAACACCCCCAGCGCAATGATGAAGGCGCCGGCGAACTCCACCGCAGTGGCCCCTCGCTCAGCGGATTCGGCCGCCGCCCGACGGCGCCACCCACCGACGAAGGGCAGCCGCCTGCCAGTTCGCGAGTCCTCGTTACGCTCAGCCGCACGTCTGGCGCGCCGCCCCTGGGACGCCGGCGGCACATCACCCGCGGGCGGTGGGGCGGCGGGAACCGTCGTTGGCGGCGCACCTCCCGGCGTGAAAGCCGGCGGCAGTTCCGCGGCGCCTCCCTGGGGACCGGGCACACCAACCGCCGTGCTGGCCGCCTCCACCGCAGTAATGGCCGCGGCGGGGGCGAGTAGTTCCGCTACTGCCTGTCCGATCTCCGTGAGTTGGGGCAGATCCAGCTCCAGCAGCGTCCCCGTGTTCAGCGCGGGCTCCAGACGCTGCGTGCTCTCCGGCAACGTACCCAACAGGGGTGAATCGATGAGCTTGGCGGCCCCGGCGGGCTGAATCTCATTGTTCCGGGAGGTGCGATTGAGCACCACCTGCAATGGCGTGGCGCGTGCCAGTTCCAGTCGTTCCAGCGTCTCCTTGAAACGACGCACAGCCCGCAGCGCGGGCACCTCTGGGGTACTCACCACCACGATCGTGTCCGCCAGTTCCATCGCACCGGCGGTTCCCTCATCCAGACGGGAGCCGCAGTCGATGACCACGTGGTCGTACTGGTAGCGCAGGGCCTGCACAATCTGCCGGGCGGCCGCCTCGGTCATCTCCTCACCCATCTCACCGTGCTCCGGCGCTGGCAGCAGCTCGATACCGGTCCGGACCGGATAGGCGACCTCAGAAACCTCACGTCCCCCGATCTCGGCCGCCACGGATACCAGGTCCACCACCGAGTGCCGCACCCGGATGCCACAGTAGGAGGCCAGGTCTCCACCCCGCAGGTCCAGGTCCAACAGCACCGTGCGTCCCCTCCCCGCCGCGGCCTTGGCGGCCGCCAGGGAAACTATGGACGTGCCCACGCCACCCTTCGCCCCGATGAGCGCCACCACGCGCCCCACCGGACGCCCCAGGGTCTCCCGCTCCTCCTCCACATAACCATGTGCGGCGCGAGTCCAGGCTGAAAGCGACCGCAGACGCTCCGCATAGTGCTCCACTGACGGCGGCAGGGGCAGCACCGCCCTGGCACCGGCGTCGACTGCGCGCAATACCCCGTCAGAATCCATCTTGGTGGTCAGCAGGCACGCCGGGACGAGCGGCGCCAGCGCCGCCATCTCGCGCAGCACCGCGAGCCCCTGCCCGTCCTCAGCCGACTCATCCACCAGTACCAGGTCGATGTCCCGCCGTTGGAACTCCAGCCGCGCCTGGGCCACGGAGGCGAGCACGATCGGTGTGGAGAACCCGTCCAGCTCCTCAAGTACGGCCGTCACCGCCGCCGGAGTAAGCGGTTCCGAGCTGATCAGTAGAGCCTGGGTCATGGCTGGTTCCCTTCAATACTGCCTTCAATGGCGGGTGAGTTGGGATCCGCGGCGTCAGCCGGCGCGGACACCGGAGCGCTGTAGGCCGATTGATCGTCGGTCAGCGGTAGGTTGTCCCCGGTGCCGCGCAGCGCCAGCCGGAGTTTGACGGCGAAACTCTCCGCGTAGGCGACCTTCAGACTGTCCGTGGTGGAAAGGGCAAAGGTGACCGGCACGGCCCGGCTCTCTGAGAAGGCACCGGAGGAATCCTCGGACTCGACCGTCGTCGCCACGCCCACATTGATGATGAGCGCGTTCTGCACCACCACCTGGGCGGTACGCTCCTTGGTACTCTCATCCTCCACTGTGGCGATGATGTCCACGTAGTCGCCCGAGGATATGCGTCCGGCAACGCCCGTCTCGGCGTCAACCATGATGGCCACCTCACGATTGCCCTCGGACAGTCCGGGCGGGTTGGTGAGCATGCCCGTCTGCAGCACCGAACCGGTGGTGTACGCGCCCACTGTTACCAGCCCCTCGACCTGCCCGTAGGAGGAGACCGCGTTATCCGGAGCCCACCGCTTCGGCACCTCGACGACTTCAACATCGCTCTCGGTGATCTTGTGCATCGCCTCAACATCGGTGGTAAGTTCCAGCACCTGTGTCATCGGCCCAACCTGCGAGGATACCGAGCTGACATAGGCCGCAACACCGACGAAGGTCAGCGCCGCACCTAAAAGCGTCACCAGGAGCAGAAGCACTCCTCGCCGCTGGCGTGGGTTCATGGCAATCGCCTCTCAACAGTAGGGGTTGTAACAGCGGGGGCAGGCGGACGGATCCAGGTGCCACAAAAGGGGCATCCGGCAATCGGGACGGTTCTGCCGCAGGCGCCACAACTGATGGCGCGCACGGCCGTCAACGCGCGACTGACCGCCAACTGCAAGTCCTCAACCGTGGAGACCTCGGCCCACCTGCGCGCCCCGTAAGGGGAGTCAGCCGCTGGCGGCAGCACCACCGTCGGTTGGCCGCCCACCAATGACACCGGCAGACCCTCCAGGTCCGGGCATGCCGCCCAACAGATGTCCCCGGCGTCCTGAACGTTCCATTCGATGGGGCTGACGGAATGCACATCGCCGTCGACCAGGTCGACATCGAAGGAGGCTCCGGGAAAGAAGCTGCGCACATGCTGCATCAGGCTCGGCCGGGCCTGCGACAACCGCGTGACGGAGGACATGGCCGCCCGGGTTCGGCACTGAGCACGCACCGCGTCCGCCACAGATTGCGCCAGGCCGTAAGCGGAGGGAGGCAGCCGGCACAAGCCTCTCAGAACGAGGGCCTGCTGCGTGGGGGAGCCTGCAACCGTAACCAGAGCGACGTCTGCGCGAGCCAGCACCTCCCTGGCGACGAGCGACGGGCGTGCCGCAGCCTCGCGGGAGCACACCAGGATGGAATCGCCTGAGGTGGACGCGAGCACGTCTACGGCTTCGTCGAGCGACGACAGTATCCGACACTCATCGGGAGCCGGATCACCGGCGGCAACGGCGGAAACGAGAATCACGGTTGGGCTCCCTCGGGATGCATTGGGGTGGAAAGGTCAACATGCCGGATCACATCCGAGCAACGCAGATATCGGCCACCATAACGGGCTACCGGCGTATGCGTAAAGCGATTATTACGAGATGGTTGCCACATCGAGTGTAGAACGCTAGTAGCGTAGGCCCCCACCAAGCCTCTGACCCCGGTCGGTCCAGCCTCGGCCGCCCTGTGGCATATTGCTGCTGCCACTACGGACCAGGTGCGCGAGCGCACCGACCATAACGGCGCCGAGCGTCTCGGCCAGCGTGGCATCAAGGATGCTTCCCCCGAAGACGTGCACGCAGACCACACCCGCCGGGATGATGAATGCGTATGCGACCACGTGCGCGGCCCGGAGGCCGCGGTCGACGCCCCGTCGCCTGAGCAACAGTAGGCCTGCGCCGCAGGCGAGCAGTGCCCAGACCGCGTCGGCGAGCAGCAGTATTCGGACCGCGAGCAGCGAACCCACGTGAAGCGTCCCGGCCAACGGCGTAGGCAGATACGGGAGCACGATGACTCCCGCCGTCCCGAGCGCCGCAACTGCGACCAGATTTCCGGGCACCAACGTGCCGGTGTGTCCCATGCCTTCCTCCAACGCGCGCATGAGGAGGTGCTGGAGACGCCCTCCCCGAGCGCACGTCCCGGCCCAGGCAGACCACGGATCGGCACGCTCGCAGGCAGGCTAAAGGGGTGTGAGGCATTCTCCCAGGGACCGGCGCCCCTGACTGCGCCCCAGCGCCGCCCCAGAATCCGCCAGTGGGCATAGGGCAGGATGCGTGAGACAACGCACGGGGAAGCTGGCGCACAGGTGCGAACCGTGGACACGATGGACGCCTTCCGGTGGAGAACAGGAACGCCACAAACGTAACGACGCCGCCACGCCGCCGCCATGGGTAGGTCTCCCCACCTACCCGGGTACTGCCCGGGTATACCCGGGTACACGTCCACTTCTGCCCATAGCGGCCACCGCGCAACTGCAATAGCGTCTTCACATCAGCTCAGTTGAAAACCGATCACTTCAGAAAGGCACATCATGCAGTCCATAGTCCGGTTCCCCCATACTCCGGGTCCCAGCGGTCTTCCCCGCCGCTCCATGCTCTCCATCTTGTCGGTGTGCGCGGCGGGCGCCGGCCTGGCCGCCTGCTCCAAGAACCCGCTACGTTCGACGGCGGATTCAACCGCTGATCCGGCCGGTTCCGCAGAATCCCCGACCGTGAGCGCACCCCCGGTGCCGACCGCCGACGCAACCGGCGCCGTCGCCCTGGAATCGGCCCTCGACGGCGTGGCGGCGACCTTCCGAGTCGGCCCCGCCACCGTGCAAGACGGTTACACCATCGTGCGGGTGGAGGTGTCCACCGACTCCGACACCGAGCTGACCCTCTCCTCCGCCTTCAGCGGCCCCTCCTCCCCCTTCTCCATGCGTGGGATGCTGCTGCTGTCGCTGCGCCAGTCCCTGGTGTTCCCGGAACTCGGCGACCGCACCGATGGGATGCGCGATCCCATCTCCCGCCTGTCCTCGGTGGAGCTGTTCCCGGTATTCGATGCGGTCGACGACGGCGTCCAGACCGTAGAGCTGTTTCTCCCGAGCGTCGGTGTGGCGGTGGGAGTCCCGGTGGTCGGCCCCGAAGACGCCGGCTTCCAGGTGGGTGAAATGCTCAGCGTGGCCAAGATCGACCGCGAGGCCAATCCCGGTCCCTACCGGCTCAGCTCCCTGGTGACGGCCACCGACGGCTCCTACGACACTGAGGCGGACCGAGAGTCCACCACGGTGACGGTCTCCGGAGACGTGACCTTCGGATCGGACTCGAAGGAGCTGTCCGCGCAGGCCGACGAGGTCCTGGCCGAGGTGGTAGAGCAACTGACGCGCTATCCCTCCGGCGGGAAGCTGTCAGTGACCGGACACACCGATGATGTTGACGAGGAGGACTACAACCAGACCCTGTCCGAGCAGCGCGCCCAGGCGGTTGCCGACCGGCTGGCCCGGTTGACGGACCTGTCGCGCTGGGAGACCACCATCGCCGGCAAGGGCGAGTCCAAGCCTCGGGCACAGGGCACTTCGGACGATGCGCGCGCCGCCAACCGGCGGGTCGAAGTGGTGCTGAAGCCGAAGAACCCGGCGGAGGCCACTGCCCTCTCAACGCCGGCGAGCCCACAGACCAGCCCGCCCCGCGCAGCCTCAGGACAGATGCCCCGCTCCGTGGGCCCGGTGGGCAGCGGCGCCGACGGCGTCGACGTACGCATCAATGATCAGACGGTCCACCTTTCGATGGAGTCCGTGACCCGCGTCGGCGACTACGTCACCGGCTCGCTCCTGCTCAGCACGCAGGAGGACGTGCACATCACCGTGAGCCTGTTCGCCCTGCCCAACGAACTGCAGATCCTGCACTGGCCGACCTCCTCCAGCGCCGTCCACAACCCGACTCTCCTGGCGGGAGACACGCGCTACCTGGCGGCCAACTACCTGAACGCCGAGGGCGACTACGTTCCGGTGACCAACCGGACCGTGCGCGACATCGTACGCGGCGAGGCCCAGCGCCTGCCGGTCGTCTGGCCGTATCCGGGAACGGACACCGTAGCCCTGGACCTGCCCGGCAAGAACCTGGCCGCACGGCTGACCGACATCCCGGTCTCCCAGGCCTGAGGGACCCGGCGTCTGGATCTCAGCCCTTGGTGAAGCCGTGCACGACCAGATCGTCCCCCTCGGATACGAGCATGCGGGGCATCCCCGCGGCATTGCCGGCGGCGTTGTCCGACGCCGGGAGAACCGACACCAGGGTGCCGGCCACCCGCCAGAGCTGCTGACCGGAGTCGAGATCGTAGGCGATCAAGTTGTCACCGGTGGCCTCCGTGCGCGACGAGGGCTGTCCCATGACGAACAGCACGCCGTCGTCGCCGCCGACCAGGCCCATCGGAGTGATGACACAGGCCTCGCCGTCGGTGCGTTCGGGCACGGCGTACGCCACCGCTCCGGGGCCGGTCGCCGTGCAGGCGACCGTATTGACGTCCACACCCGCCTCCCCGGCACTGCCGCGCACGCGCACGCCGCCCTGGTCGGTGGCGCTGCGCAGCAGCGCCACCAGCTGCTCCGCGGTGACCTCATCGGAGACCACCCAGTCCGAACGGGTGCCCGCACCGTCAACCTTGCCGACCTCGGCGCCGGTGGCATCGTAAACGGTGGCGGTATTGCCTTCAATCACGTAGAAGGCCTGCGTGCCGACGTCGACGCCTACGCCTCCGGGCCGAGCAGAGTCGAAATCGGGCGTGTCCTCGGCCGCCTTGGACAGGAGCACCTCGCCGGTGTCCGCCGAAAGCACGAGCAGTCGCCGAGAACCGGTCTCGTAGGTGACCACGAAACCCGCAGTCACCTGCGCCTCCCGGAAGCCGCCGTCGCGCCTCCACAGCTGCTGGCCGTCCGCGTCCAGAGCCACCAGCGAGCCGGAGTAATCGCCCTCAACGACAATGGCGGCGTCCCCGCTGGTCCCCAGATGGGTACGACCCTTGAGCGAGACGGCGTTAGTCTCGTCAGTGCCGTCCAGGCCGATCAGGTGCGCGGTCTTGTCCTGGACGCACAGAAAACTCTTGTCGGTCCAGAACTCCGCCGAATCGCAGTCGCCGGACCATACCGGCGCCTGTCCGGCAGCGTCCAAGTCGTACAGCGACCAGTGCTGGTAACCGGTCCGCGCCGCCAGAGCGCCGCGATCGGGGGCCAGACGCACACGATCGGCATCCGCGATCCGCTGCAGCTCAATCGTCTTGGCCTCGGCGGGCAGCGCGGCGACGGCCGTGGCGGTTGATGTGGAGGCGGAGCGCTGCCTCCAAAGCAGTACTCCGCCCACGGCCGCGGCCAGAACGACTACGACGAGCCCGGGTACCAGCACCCGTCGCATCCCCCGTTTACCGCCCCGTCCGGCAGGCCGTCGGCCGCCGGAGCCACCGACCGTGTCCGGAGGCGCCCAACCGGCCGACGGAGACGACGGCGCCGTGGGGGACACTGAGTGCGGTGCGCCGGCAATACGGGTTTCAATATCGGCTTCCGCGGGCGCCTGGGCCTCGGCGACACGTGTGGGCTCGCCCGCTGAGACCACGGTCGGTGACACCGCCAGCGGGGCCGTGGGGGGCGTCGAAACGCCGGCTCCACCGCCCGCGGTGGGCGTCGGCGGGACGCCGGGTGCGGCGTCGTCGGCCCACACGTAGGGAGCCGCGGCCGCCGCCGATGGCGGGGGCGCCGTCAGCCGCGGGGCGGGGGCGATACCCCCGAGGGCGGGGGCAGCGGACTCCAACAGGGCGGCGACCTCCCGAGCGCCCGGGCGGGCGGTCGGCTGCTTGATGAGCATGCGTTCCAGCACGCTCCACAGCACATCCGGAATACCATCGGGGCGGCCGGGAGCGCGGCGGGCGTGCTGGGCCAGCACCTGGGTGGGAGCGCCGACGAACGGGGTGGTCCCGCTGGCCGCCTCGTACAGCAGCACACCGAGAGAGTAGATGTCGGCGGCGGGCGTCGGCGCCGCGGGGTCGAGGATCTCGGGCGCCATGTACAGCGGCGTACCGATGGCGCCGGTGGCGTGGGAGGAGGCGACCGTGTCGCAGATGCGGGCGACGCCGAAATCGGCCAGCCGGGGTGTCCACTCCCCTGCACCGCTTGCGGCCAGACCGGAGTCTATGAGCACGTTGGCGGGTTTGATGTCGCGGTGGACAATACCGGCGTCGTGGACAGCTGCCAGGCCGTGTGCCAGGCACGCTCCGACACGCGCCACCTCCGCGGGCGCCAGCACACCCCGATCGTTCAGCAGATGCCGCAGGTTGCCCCCGCTCACATAGTCCATGACGATCGCGAAGCGGCTGCCCTCCACCACCATGTCACGCACCCCCACCACGTACGGGGACGACACTCGCATCAAGGTGGCTCGCTCCCTGATGAAGCGCTCGATCACGCCCTCGTCCTCCAACAGGTCCGCGCGCAGCAGCTTGACCGCCAGCCGGGTGTCGGGCGCCTCGGTGCGGTGGGCCAGCCATACCTCTCCCTGTGCTCCGGCACCGATGCGCGTATCGAGCACATAGGCGCTGCCGAGGCGCTGGACGGGATCGGTCGGAGCCATTTGGCGTCTCCTCGGGGTTGGGGCGAAGCGGAACCGGCAGGAGGGCACGCCGTCCCTGCCGTCTGTGGGACATCCTAGACAGAAAGTCTCGTTCGGGTGTCGATCAGTCCGGAACCATATCTGCCGAACTCGGCACGTAACTTCTACCGAACTCGGCACGTAACTAC
>NZ_JAUMUL010000051.1 GCF_030530635.1 Actinomyces sp. | reverse complement strand
AGGCTCCGTCGCCCTTCAGCAGACACCTAACCGGTGTAGTAGAGCACGAACCGGCGTAGTAGACGAGTTCAGCCGCGGGCGCCAACACGCCCTCGGCCCCGCATGTATCCGCCCGCCGGCGGGCACACCAGCACCGACCACACCCCAGAACCGGAAGAACCCTTACCTACCGACCTCGGCACGTAACTTCTACCGACCTCGGTGAGGGGAGGGGCGGGGACGAACGGGGATGGGGGACAATAGGCGGCCTGATGAGTGACAACGAGCGACCAACCCGGCGCGCGGACCGCCCTGAAGCCGGTAGCAACAACGGCGGCGGCAGGCGTGGGCGGCGTTCCCGAGGGTCCCGCCCGCGGCGCGGACGACGCCACGAGTGGCGGGGCTTCACCCCCGAGCAGCTCGCCTCCCGCCGCGCCGCCGTCCCGGTGATCACCTATCCGGAGGAGCTGCCTGTAAGCGCCCGCCGCGAGGAGATCGCCGCCGCCATCCGCGAGAACCAGGTGGTGATCGTGGCCGGGGAGACCGGCTCCGGCAAGACCACCCAGTTGCCCAAGATCTGCCTGGAACTGGGCCGCGGCATCACCGGAATGATCGGCCACACCCAGCCCCGCCGCATCGCCGCCCGTTCGGTGGCCGAGCGCATCGCCCACGAACTGGCCACCCCCATCGGTCCCGACGGTGTGGTCGGCTACCAGGTGCGCTTCACCGAGGAGACCGGTCCCAACACGCTGGTCAAGCTCATGACCGATGGCATCCTGCTGGCGGAGATCCAGTCCGACCCGCTGTTGCGCCGCTACGACACGATCATCGTGGACGAGGCGCACGAGCGCAGCCTCAATATTGACTTCATCCTCGGCTACCTGGCCCGGCTCCTCCCCCAGCGCCCGGACCTGAAGGTCATCATCACCTCCGCCACCATCGACTCCGAGCGCTTCGCCGCCCACTTCGGCCGGGAGGCGCCCACCGCGCAGGACCTCCCACCCGCCGGAGCCGACCGGGCCGACACCGCCCACCCCGGCGCTGCCCGGGTGCCGGCACCGGTGATCGAGGTGTCCGGGCGCACCTACCCGGTGGAGATCCGCTACCGGCCACTGGTTCTCGACCCCAGGGACCCCGACGACACTGATGCCGGGTCCTCCGCCAACGCCGCCCCCGGGGCACCTGCGGAAACCGAACGCGACCAGGTCACCGGCATCCTCGACGCCGTAGACGAACTCATGGCCGCCGGAAACGGCGATATCCTGGTCTTCCTGGCCGGTGAGCGGGACATTCGCGATACCGAGTCTGCTCTCGTTGACCACCTGGGTCCGCGCTACACCCCGCACGGGCGCACCTCCACCCCCGGCGCCGTCGAGGTGGTGCCCTTGTTCTCACGCCTGTCCGCCGCCGAGCAGCACCGCGTGTTCGAAGCGCACACGTGCCGGCGCATCGTGCTGGCCACCAACGTGGCCGAGACCTCCCTGACCGTGCCCGGCATCCGCTACGTGATCGACCCGGGCCTGGCGCGCATCTCCCGTTACTCCAACCGCACCAAGGTGCAGCGCCTGCCAATCGAGCCGATCAGCCGCGCCAGCGCCAACCAGCGTTCCGGGCGCTGCGGGCGCGTCGCCGACGGCATCGCCATCCGCCTGTACTCCCGGTCCGACTTCGAATCGCGCCCGGAGTACACCGAGCCGGAGATTCTGCGCACCTCCCTGGCCTCGGTGATTCTGCAGATGGCCGCCCTCGGCCTGGGGGACGTGCGGAACTTCCCATTCCTGGATGCCCCCGATGCCCGCGCCGTGCGGGACGGCATCCAGTTGCTGGGCGAGATCGGCGCCATCGAGTCGGCTGACGGCGGAACCGGCCGGCGCCGTCGGGGCGGCCGGGGCGACAGCGCCGGCGGACCGCGGCTGACCGAGGTGGGCCGGCGCCTGGCCCGACTGCCCATCGACCCGCGGCTGGGGCGCATGCTGCTGCAGGCCGGTGAACTCGGCTGCGTCAGCGAGGTCATGGTGATCGTGGCAGCGCTGTCCATGCAGGACGTGCGCGAGCGCCCGGCCGACCGTCAGGAGGCCGCCGACGCCCTGCACCGGCGCTTCGCCGAGCCGACCAGCGACTTCCTGACCTATCTGAACCTGTGGCGCTACCTGCGCACCCAGCAGCGCGACCTGTCCGGCTCCGCCTTCCGGCGCATGTGCCGCACCGAGTTCCTCCACTACCTGCGGGTGCGCGAATGGCAGGACGTGTACAACCAGCTGCGGCAACTCGCCCGCCCGCTGGGGCTCGACGCCGCCCCCGTAGATCTGCCGACCACGAGCGCCGTACGGGCTGCGGCCGCCGGCCTGGAGCCGGGCACGCAGGCGGCCACCATCGCTCACGGGGACGTGGCGGCCGCCGTCGTCGCCCTGGGGCGCAGTGCGGACACGCCCAGCGCGGACGCCATCCACCGCTCCCTGCTGGTGGGGCTGCTGTCCAATGTGGGCACCTGGGATGAGCGCCGCCGGGAGTATGCGGGGGCGCGCGGCAGTCACTTCGTGATCTGGCCGGGCTCGGGGCTGCGCCGCAAGACCTACGACTGGGTGATGACGGCGGAGCTGGTGGAGACCTCCCGCCTCTTCGCCCGCACCGTCGCCAAAGTGGACGTCCGCTGGATCGAGGAGACAGCCGGGGCGGCCGGGCTACTGCACCGGGTGTACGGAGAGCCGTACTGGTCCACACGTCGCGGCGCCGCCATGGTGCATGAGAAGCTGCTGCTGTACGGGATGACCCTGGTGGCCGACCGCCCGGCCACGCTCGCCTCGGTGGGTACGGCCGATGCGCGCGAGTTGGCGCGGGAGATGTTCATCCGCTCCGGGCTGGTGGAGGGCGGCTGGCACGCCCGCCACGGCTTCGTGGAGCGCAACCGGGAGCTGCTGGAGGAGCTGGCCGACGTCGAGCAGCGGCGCCGCGAGCACGGGCTGCTGGCCGGCGACGAGGCCCTGTTCGACTTCTATGACGACCGCCTGCCCGACGACGTCTGCGGCGCGATCGACTTCGACGCCTGGTGGAGGCGGGAGCGGCACCGGAGTCCGGAGCTGCTCGACTTCACCCGGGAGCTGCTGCTGCCCGGCGGGGACGACACCGCCGGCTACCCCGACGCCTGGGTGCAGGGCGACCTCACGCTCGGCCTGGAATATGTGTTCGAGCCGGGTACCCCGGCCGACGGCGTGAGCGTGCTGATTCCGGTGGAGGTGCTGGGGCGGTTGGCCCCGACGGGTTTCGACTGGCTGGTGCCGGGGCTGCGCCCCGAACTCGTGGTGGCCACCATCCGCGCCCTGCCCAAGCGGGTACGCCGGACCCTGGTGCCGGCGCCCGACGTCGGGGCGCAGGTGTGGGAGGCAATGCGCCGGGATGTGCCCGGTGTGGCCGGGGGTGCGGGGGCGCCGTCGGCGCCGGAGGCCTCCTTCCAGGAGGCCTTCACGGAGGCGGTGGCGCGCCTGCGGCAGGTGGAGATCACCGAGGCCGACTGGGAGGAGGCCGCCGCGAGGCTGCCCGCGCACCTGCACATGGCCTTCGTGGCCGTGGACGGGGCCGGCCGGGAACTGGACCGGGATAAGGACCTGGTGGTGTTGCAGCACCGCCAGGCCGGACGCACCGAGGCGGCCGTGCGCGACGCCGTGCATGGCGCCATCGCCCAGGCCATGGCCGATGCGCAGCGTTCCCAGGGGCGACGTCGGGGCGGGCGCGGCAAGAGCCGCGGCCAGGGCGGCGACCCGGACGCGGGCGCGTTTGCCTCCCGAAAGGCCGGGGGCAATGCCGCGCCCGCGGCGGACGGCAAGGGGACCCGCGCCGTCGGGCCGGGCCTGGCCGAGCGCAAGGGCCTGGCCGACTGGCCGGTCGGCGTCACCGGCCTGGAGGGCCCGGAGCGCTCCACGATTCCGGCCACGATCGAGACCCCGGGCACGGCCGGTCTGGTGGTGCGCGGTTACCCGGCGCTGGTGGCGACCGGGGCGCGGGGCGCGGATCTGCGGATCCTGCCCGACGCCGTCGCCCAGGAGCGCGCACACGGCGCCGGGGTGACGGCGCTGGCGCTGGCTCGTACCGCCCTGCCCACGGCCCGCATCACCTCCCGGTGGAACCCCACGGAGACGCTGACGCTGTCGGCCAGCCCCTATCAGAGCACCGAGGGGCTGGTGGAGGACATGCAGCTGACGGCCGCGAGGGTGGTTGCAGATCGGTGGGCTTCCACGCAGCACACGCCCCTGGCCGGGGTGCGGGCGCGGGCCGTGTTCGAGGAGCTGGTGGCCACCATGCGTCAGGAGCTGGAGGATGAGGTCTACCGCGTGGCGCAGGTGTCCGCCAAGACGCTGGCCGCGCAGCGAGAGGTGGAACGGGAGGTCTCCGCCCACACCTCCCTGGCGCTGCTGAGCACGCTGCAGCAGGTGCGCGAGCATGCGGCGGCACTGGTGTACGACGGTTTCATCGCCGCCACCCCACCGGAGCAGTTGCGGCACCTGCCCCGGTATTTGCAGGCCTTGGCGATGCGCGTGTCTAAGGCGGAGTCCTCCCCCGGCCAGGATGCGGCGCTGGCCTACCAGTTGGAGCAGGCCGAGCAGCTGCTGGCCGATGCCCGTAACCGGGCTGCCACGTTGCCGCCGGATCCCGAGCGGGAGGCCGTGCTGACCGAGGCGCACTGGCTGCTTGAGGAGCTGCGCGTGAGCCTGTTCGCGCAGAGGCTCGGCACCGCCCGCAAGGTCAGCGTGCAGCGCATCAGCAAGCTGCTGGCGAAGGTGTGACGCCGGGCTGAAAAGAGCACGGACAGCCGCCAGTCGGCCCGTCTGGCGCGGACCCGCCGCCTGCATATCACGACCTTTGGGTACGTTCCACGACCCCCGGGTGGTCGTGATCTGTACCCCAAGGTCGTGGAATGCGGTGCGATGCTGTCGAGTCCCCCACCCGCCCCAGCGTGGCACCCCTCCTTCCCCTGGGCGCCGAGATCCACAGGCAGCGTCGGACGCACCGCGCCGCTGGCTAATGATTGGCACCGACCACTCCGGCTCAGTCCCGCGCGTGGAGGAGTTGCGCCACGGTTAGCTCCCGGCCTGCCCGCGCGGACATGACCACGGACACGCAGGTCGTCGCCAGTGTCAGCCCTCCCACTGTGCCCAGCTCCGCCCACGGGCCCCGCCCGATCGTGGCCAGCACGCCCTCCCCGGAAGCGGCGGCCATGAAGGCGCCGGCGATCACCGAGACGAGCAGACCCAGCGACACCGCAGCCACCGCATGCAAGGCTCCCTCCAGAACCTGCGCCCCGAGTACCGTGCGCTTCCGAGCGCCGGCCGCCTCCAGCAGCGCCGCGTCACGACGCCTGCTGCTCGCACTCATGGCGATCACTGCCACTCCGCCGCTCCACGCAGTCACCAGGGCCAGACCGAACATGGACAGAAAACCGGACAGACGCATGCTGCCCAGCCCGGCGCGCACGGCACCGAACATGACCACCACCAGGCCGATCGCCACCAGAAACGGCAGCACCGTCGCCGCGGACCGCCGCGACTGCAACGACGCCGTCCTGGTGGCCACCAGCCAGGCGGGGCCCCGCGCCGGCAGCAGCCCGAGCGCGCTCTCGATCACCGGCACTAGCCACGGAGCGAGCATGCACACCAGCCCCAGGGCGCTGAAGGACCCTAGGATCGCAGCATTTACGGCCTCATCGGTCATCGCCCCGGAGCGGTTCGCTGTCACCGCCGCGCCAGCTACTCCGGCCGCGAGCCCGCCAACCAGCGCCAGCCTGACCATTACCCCGAGCACGCGCCGCAGGCTCCAGGTGGCCCCTACGGCGCGGCCCGCGATCAGCTCCACTTCAGTGGCACGGGCGGCCCGCCGCGCAGCGCCCCAGCCGCCAAGCATGACGCCCCCGGCAACCACCAGCGCGGTCCAAATCAGGTCGCCCGGCTCCCACTGCGCCCTGGTCCCGGGCAGGGCCGCCTCCTGATCTATCAGCAGCGTCACCATCATGCGGGCGACCGGCCATCCGAGCACCCCGCCGCCCAACGACCCCAGGGCGCCGACTACGCCGAGTTGGCCGAGCAGGATCGCGCGCAACGTCCCAGGGCGCATCCCCAGTGCCCGCCACAATCCATGGTCGCGCTGATGCTGGGCGATGACGAGTGCCGCCGTTGACGTGAGCACCGCCGCCGTCGCCAGTACCACGGCGGAGACGATGAAGGCGCTGACCGTGTGGGCGGCGTCGGTCATGCTGACGCGGATGGGAATGCCCCACTGATTTGTGCCAGTGGCGGCGGCCGCAGACCTGAGCGAGCCACGCATGGCCATGAACTGGCCGGATACACATGCCCCGGCCACCACCGCGACCACGCAGGCCCAGGTCCAGGAGGAGGCATGCCGCCGCAGGTCGGCGAGCAACAGCCGGATCACCGCCCCTCACCTCCCCGGCGGGTGCGCAGGACGGCGCGGGCGACGGCGTCGGCGTCGCCCCCCGGCATGGCGCCCACGATTTGCCCCGCTGCCATTACCAGGACCTCGTCGGCGCGGGCTGCCGCGGAGGCGTCGTGAGTGACCATGAGCACGGTTGCCCAGGGCGTCAATTCACGTAGCCAGTCCAGCACGCCCGAGCCTGCGGCAACGTCCAGCGCCGCGGTGGGCTCGTCGGCGAACACCACGTCCGGCCGGGACGCCAGAACCCGGGCGATGGCCACCCGCTGCCGTTCCCCGCCGCTGAGTTCATGGGGCAGATGCCGGGCCTGACCGCTCAGTCCGAGGCGCTCCAGGGCGTCGTCGACGGCGGCCCGCGGCAGCGGACGGCGGCGCAACCGCCCGGGCAGGGCGACGTTGTCGCGGGCGGACAGGGAGGTAACGAGGTTGTCATCCTGGAAGATGAAGCCGACATGGTCGGCCCGGAAGCCGGCGGCGTCGCGGGGACGCAAAGCGGTGGTGTCGGTGCCGAGGAGCCGCACCGTCCCGGCGGTGGGATGGTCCAGGCCGGCGACGCATTGCAGCAGGGTCGACTTCCCGCAGCCGGAGGCGCCCACCAGGGCGGTGAAGCTGCCGGTCGGCAGACGCAGGGCAACATCGTCGACGGCGGTGACAGCCGCCCGCCGTCGTCCGGGCAGAGTGAAGACACGTCTGAGCGCGACCACGTCGATCGCCGGAGTGCCGCTCCGGATTGCGTGAGGGCCGCCGGCTGTAGGCGCGGAGTCGAGCGTCTGCGCGGCCGTTGCGGCAACCGGCCCGGCCGCCGCATCGGCGTGATAGGTGGAAGAGGTCATGGCGGTTATGAAACCCGGCCCTCCCCGGCCGGGTCACTGGCCCTGACACCCGTGTGCAGGCCGGCCGGTGGTGTCAGGGCCACCCCGCAAGCGGGTGCTGGCACCCGTGTGCGGCACGGTCCGTGACCGTAGGGTCTACACATGTCCATCGCAGCCGACACCGCCAGTCCCGGGTCCGCCAGCACTGGCGGCAATCTCCCCGCCGTTGCCGACGCCGCGAGCACCCGCCGCGGGCGAGACCGCGCGCTGCGGGTACTCGCCGAACTGGTTCACGCGGCGGTGTTTCTCCCCCTCGTGATCGTCGCGATTCCACTGCTGCTGGGCTTTCACCTGACCATCCCGCTGTTGGCCGAGGCAGACCGGGCGCTCGCCCGCATTGCCGGCGCGAACACCCCAAGCGCGCTGCCGGCCGGGGTGCGGCGGCGGGCGTGGCTACTGGGCCGCATCGCTCATGCCGGTTTCTGGAAACAGGACGTCCCCCTGGTTCTGGGCGGGACCCTGCTCAGCGCAGTCAGTTTCTTCATCACCGGCATGGGTGGGGCGCTGGTCGGCGTCCTGGCGGCCTCGCCCTTCGCCGCCTCGCCCGAGCAGCCGATTGAGCTGACATTCTCGGATCTGCCCGGGTGGTCGCAAACGGCCACATCCTTCGGACAGATCTGGTGGATGGAACCGATCGCGCTGATCGGCCTCGGGCTGCTGCTGGTACTGGTGGCGGCACTGGGCCGGCTGCGGTGTCGCATGACAGAGGCTCTTTCCCGCCCCGACGATGACGCGCGTCTGTCTGCGCTGGCCGCCGAGGTGGGGCACTTGCACTCCAGCCGGGCCACGCTCATAGATGCCTTCGACGCCGAGCGCACCCGCATCGAACGGGATCTGCACGACGGCGCCCAGCAGCGGCTCGTCTCCCTGTCCATGCGCCTGGGCACGGCAGAGCTGCACACCGATCAGCTGGCCCATGTCGACGACTCCGCCAGGGCCGCAGTGCTCGCGGCCCTGCACACAGATATCCGCGCCGCGCAGGAGGAGGCGGAGGCCGTGCTGCGCAGCCTGCGGGAGACCGTCCAGGGCATCCGTCCGGCGATCCTGACCGAACGCGGCCTGATCCCGGCGCTGCACGACCTGGCCGGGCGCGCGCCCCTGCCCACGGCCGTCGCAGTCGTCGGCGAGGAGACCGACCTGGCGGCAATCACCTCCCCGGTGGCGACCACCGTCTACTTCACCGTCACCGAGGCGCTCACCAACGCGGCCAAACACGCCGGGCCCAATGCGCGGGCCCGGGTTGAGCTTACGGCGACTGCCAGGGGACTGACCGTGATCGTCGCCGACGACGGCGTGGGCGGCGCCGCTCCGCACGTGCCCGGGGCCACCGGCCTGGCGGGGATGGCGCAACGGTTGGACTCCATCGGAGGAAGTCTGGAGATCGACTCGCCTCCGGGCGCCGGCACCAGGCTGACGGTGAGTGCCCCACTGACCCCACCGTGGGCACGGGACTGATTCATCCGAGTGGGCACAGTCCGCGCATCGCCGTCGGCGCGCCCCGTGCCACGGGCGCCCGCCTCGCCGAGTCGCCGTCTGCGGCAGGATGTGTCCATGAGGATCGTGCTCGCCGACGACGCCGCCCTGCTGCGCGAGGGCCTGGCCGGCCTGCTCACGGCGGCCGGGTACGAGGTGGTGGCGCAGGTGGCTGATGCCTACGCCCTGCGGGAGAAGGTCGAGCAGCTGTCCGCGGCGGGGGCGCTGCCCGACGTCGTCGTCACCGATGTGCGCATGCCTCCCACCGGCACCGACGACGGCCTGCGCGCCGCCATCGGCCTGCGCGCCGCCCATCCGGGGCTGCCCGTGATCGTGTTGTCCGCGTATGTTGCCGGCCCTTATCTGCGCGAGCTGCTCGACGGCCCGGACGCCGCCGCGGGCGGAGTCGGCTACCTGTTGAAGGAGCGGGTCGGCCGGGTCAGCGACTTCACGCACAGTCTGGACATAGTGGCCGCCGGCGGGGTGGTGGTAGACCCGGAGGTCCTCGCCCAACTGATGCACGCCGACAATGCCCCGCCGTCCGCGGATGCTGGGAGCGGGCTCACCCGCGTCGATCGGTACGAGCGGGGCGCGGCGGCCGGAACCCCTGGGCCGGGGAAGCAGCACGCCGCCCTGGCGCGGTTGACTCCGCGTGAGCAGGAGGTGCTCGCCCTAATGGCGGAGGGGCTGTCCAACCCGCAGGTGGCTGAGCGGCTGGTGCTGTCCGACGGCGCCGTGGCCAAGCATGTAGCGAACATCTTCGCCAAGCTGGATCTGCCGCCCGATCAGAGCAATCGGCGGGTGCGCGCGGTGCTGACCTGGTTGCGCGCCCGCGCCTGATCGATTGCGTGCACCGCTGCCGGAGGTACCGGCTTCGCGTGCTTACTCGTTTGCCTTAGGTGACGGTTCATTCTGAACCACGGCGGTTGGGCACTTGCCACTGACGCTTCGGTACTTCAGACGACGGTACGCGCCCCTCCCCCAACAACCGTCAGGTCAACACGCCCTCAAACCGGAAGAGCCGGTTGTGTCTACCGATCTCGCGGGGCATGGGCGCCGGGCTTCACAGGACGGCGGACACCAGCCGGCAGACGTTGTCCACGTACCGCCGCCACCAAGGCTCCTTGGCCCACTCCTCGACGGTCAGCTCGGTGGACACACGCCGGTAGTAGGCGTCATTCTCCCGCAACAGATCATCCAGATCCCCTCCGAAGGCCAGCAGCATCATCTCGTAGTTCAGCGCGAAGGAGCGGAAATCCATATTGGCGCTGCCGATCACTGCAGCCTCGCCGTCCACGGTCATGTACTTGGCGTGCAGCACGGTCGGCGCCGGATACCGGTAGATGCGCACCCCGGCGGCGAGCAGCGCCCCGTAGTAGGAGCGCTGAGCGTGGTTGACGATCAAGTGGTCGGACTCCTTGCCCACGAACAACTCGACGTCGATTCCGCGGTAGGCGGCCGTGGTCATGGCCGCCAACAGCGCCTCATCGGGGATGAAGTAGGGGCTCGTGATCGACACGCGCCGGGTGGCGTTCTCGATCAGGGACAGGCACATTCGCAGATTCGGTTCGGTGGGGTAGCCGGGGCCGGAGGGCACCAGCTGCATGGCGTTGACCACGGCGCCGGGCCGGTCCGGCTGCGGCGCAGGAGTGCCCACCGGGGGGCGGCGGGCCAGCAGTTCATTCACATCGGGCGCCCCCGGGAGCGCGTCCCGCACCGCCAGCACTTCGCCGGACTCGAAGAACCAGTCCATTGCGAATACCGTTTCGGCCTCGACGACGATGTCGCCGGTGACCTCCACGGACAGGTCCGCCCAGATACGTCCAGCTCGGATATTGGAGCGCAGCCGGTAGGTGGGATCGATGATGTTGTGGGAGCCGATGAAGGCGCGCTCACCGTCGACCACCAACACCTTGCGGTGGTTGCGCAGGTCGGGCCGGCGGAAGCGGCGCTTGTGGGGCAACAACGGCATCATGAGCCGCCACTGGATGCCCGCGGCGGTGAGGCGCCGGCCGAAGTCCCTCCAGCCGGGATACTTGCGCGAGCCCAGGTGATCCACCAGCAGTCGCACCGTCACCCCACGTGCGGCGGCCCGTGCGAGCGCGGAATAGAAGACATCGGTGACCTCATCCCAACTCTGGATGTAGAACTCGACGTGCACGTGATGCCGGGCGGCGTCGATGACCCGCGCCATGGCGGCGTAGGTCTGTGCGGCCTGTGCGTGCAGGGCCACGACCTCGCCGGTGACGCACGGCAGACCGGTGAGCCTCCGGTTCATGCGCAGCACCGAGCCGAGATGGGGTGAGGGCCGGGCCCCGGCAGGCGCGTCGGGCATGCCCTCGGTGAACTCATTGACGGCGGCATTGGCCTCGAGCTGCTGCTGGTAACGCTTGCCGTGCACCCGGGGGCTGCCCAGGAACACGTACAGCGGCAGCCCGACCACGGGCAGCAGGAAGATGAGCAGCAGCCATGCCGTCGACGATGACGGGCGGCGATTCTCCGGGATGATCCCGAGCGCCACGATCTTGATCGCGTATTCCAGGACGACCCACATGGTCGTCAGCACCGGGTGCCACTCCATACGGCCAATCCTCACACGGCACCCGCGACCCCGATACCGGTCCTCCGGCGCGTCCGCCCACCCCGTACCGTTCCGATACCTGCGACCCAGTCTCGACACCGCCCGGCAGTTCGTCGCCAGGAGCGCCCGGATCAGTCGGCGGTCGACGGCGTCGGGTCACCGAAGAGGGCGCGGTAGTATCCGTAGAAGTTCCAGTTGCCCCAGCTGGTGCAGTCGTCGCCGCCGTCGGCGGCCGCCGCATTGGCCAGGTAGGGCGTGTAGTTGTACAGGCCGGCCGTCGCCTGGTTGGCCGCAGTCAACTCCCCGGAGCCACACAGGGAGTTCGGCGAGTAGGCCAGCTGGGTCGTCGCGCCCGCGACCACCTGGAACCCGTCAGGGTCGAGACGGTAGGTCTGAAACTGGGAGGCGGCCCCGTAGACCTGACGGAAGAAGCCGGCATACTCCGTGTCGCATTCCTGCCCATCAGGGCAGGCGTAACCGGCGGCCGCCTCATAGCGGCGCGCGTTCAGGTACCCGCCCGAAACGGTCAGGAGTCCCTGTTCCTTGTGCAGCAGTACGAGTAGCACACGCGGGTTGATGTCGCAGGAGGTGGCCACTTGGGAGATGATCTGGGCGGCCGTCTCCCCCTCCGCCGCGGTGTATCCGCCGGGGCAGGCGGTAGTGGCCTTACGGTTCTCGGTGTCGAAGGTGGCATCGGCCAGGCAGGGCGTTCCATCCGTGCCGGTTAGGCAGCCCTCGTTGACCGTGGTGATGAAGGAGGCTATGTCGCCGGCCGTCATGGTGGTGGAGTCGTAGAAGACGTCGTCGTCTATGATGTGCTCGGCATCGAAACCGGTCATGTCTCGGGAGACGGCGGCGGGCTCGGTGTACACGGTGGTGGTGGCGGCCGGCGCCGGGGCGACGTCGACGGCGTTCATCACCAGCAGGCCGAGTATCAGCGTGACCACGAAGGAGACCGTGAAGATGCCGACCGATCCGAAGTGGCGGGACCGGCGTCGCCCGCTGCGGCGGGCGCCTCGGCGGGAGGCGGGCCGGCGTGATCCCGCGCGGGCCGCCTTGGCCAGCCGAGTGCCGCGCTTGGACGTCGGCGTACGCCTACGGCTCGCCGCCGCCCGGCGATCATTGGCGGGGTAGCGCGTGCGGCCTTGTGGGGAACGGCGGGTAGGCCGGTCGGGAGGACGTGACATCGGGGCAATGCTGCCACAGGCCGCCACCGATCGCGCAGTTCCGGCTTCCTGATCACACCCGACGCACCGGCCCGCAATCCCGAGAAAGGACCGCTGCCGTTGTACGCACCGGTGATCGCCGGGTGAGCACGGCGCCGGCGCCTCGCTCCTTTCATCTAGGCTCAGATACATGGATCTGCCCGAGGTACTGCCGCTGGCCCGGCTCCTCATGGCCGAGCACGGCGTCGGCGACTGGTCCGTGTGCTTCGATCGGGCGCGACGACGTGCCGGGCAGACGGATCACTCCCGCAGACGCATTACCCTCTCGCGCCACCTCATGGCGCTGTACGACGAGGCCGAGGTGCGCGAGACGGTGCTGCACGAGATCGCCCACGCCCGGGTGGGTGCCGCACACGGGCACGACGCCGCCTGGCGTGCGGAGGCCCACCGACTCGGGGCCAGCGGGGAACGTCTAGTGAGTAGCCGCACACCGCGGGTACCGGGCCGCTGGGTGGGCACCTGCCCGGCGGGGCACACCGTGGACCGCATGCGCCGTCCGGCGCTGCCCTGTTCCTGTTCTCGCTGTGCGCGGGGTTTCAACGCCGCGCACCTGCTGAGCTGGTCCTACGACGGCGTTCCCATGACCCCGCAGGAGATCGGCGCCGGTTATGCCCGAGCCCTGGCCGCACTGGAGCGAAGCGGCGGCTGAGTCGTTCCTCCCCGGTAACGAGCGCGAGATCACCCATGGGAACGAGTCCCGGGGTCGCGCTGCCACGCAGAATGATATCCGCGGTGCGGATATGCGCCGCGAGACCCGCAATCGCATCTACACCACTCGGAGACAAGAGATGATCGTCACCACCACTCCCACCGTTGAGGGGCACCCCGTCACCCAGTACCTGCGCGTTGTGTGCGGAGAGACGATCGCCGGGGTGAACATGTTCAAGGACATCGCCGCCGGTTTCCGCAATGTGGTGGGCGGTCGCTCCCAGGCCTACGAGAACGAACTGATTCAGGCCAGGGAGACGGCCCTGGCGGAAATGGTCCAGCGCGCGCTGGAACTCGGCGCGGAAGGCGTGGTCGGCGTCGACATCGACTATGAGACCCTCGGCACCGACAATGGCATGCTCATGGTGACGGCCTCCGGCACCGCGGTGCGCTTCTCCCAACCGCGGTAAGCGGGCAGCGCCCCGGCGGCCGTCATGATCGCGGCCGCCTGCCGACGGTGGACTCGCGCACGATGAGCCGAGGCGGGAAGGTGATGTGCCGGATCGTGCCGTCATTGGACAGCAGCATGTCTGCGGCCGCCGCCCCCATCTCCCGCATGGGCTGACGCACGCTGGTAAGCGGAGTGATGAGCTCGGCGGCGACAGAGACGTCGTCGTAGCCGACGATGGCCACATCCTCGGGAATCCTCAGGCCGCGACGGCGGACCTCTCGCATGGCGCCGATGGCTATCTGATCGTTGGCGCAGATAAGCGCCGTCGGCCGCGGCTCACCGCCCAGCAGGGCGGCTGCCCCGACGGCGCCCGCATCGGCGGTGAAGCCCTGGCCGGCGCTGACGGCCTCGATCTCGGTCAACGCCTCCGCCGGGTCCAGGTTCGCCTCTGTCAAAGCGGTGATGACGCCGTCACGCCGGTCGACGGCCTGCCGCACCGTCAGCGGACCATTGACGAAGCCGATACGCCGGTGACCGAGTTCGATCAGGTGGGCCGCCGCCGCGCGGGCACCGGCCACGTCGTCTCCGGAAACGGTGGACAGCTCGGCCGAGAGCGGCGGATGGTCCATGAGCACCACGCGGATGCCGCGTCCGGCCAGGACCGCCAGATTGTCCAGAGTGGAGGCGGAAGGCGTGACGATGACGCCGCGCACGTCCATGCCCGCCAGCAGGCTCATCAGATCGCGTTCACGCTCAGGGTCGGAGTCGGTGGAGCCGAGCATGGGGACGTGTCCGTCTTCGCGTAGTCGGTCCTCGATTCCGCGCGCCGCCTCGGTGAAGAAGGGGTTGGAGATGTCGTGGACCAACACGCCCACCAGAGAGGAGCCGCCGTGGCGCAGGCGGCGGGCCGTTTCGGAGCGGACGAAGCCGAGCTCATCAATGGCGGCGCGCACGCGATCACGGGTGGACTGGGCGACGCGTTCGGGGTGATTCAGCACATGCGAGACGGTTCCCACCGAGACCCCCGCCCGGTCGGCGACGTCACGAACCGAAGGCCGTGGCATGGTCGCTCCTTCCTGTCGAGCCCAGCGCCTGAGTCCCGGCCGCGCCACCACAACCGCCGCAGCACGGACATAGACCACTTACGGGCACCATCATTCCAGTTCGACGGCCGTGTCGGTGCCGCTACCGCATCCGAGACCTCAAACCGCTACACTCAAACGATTCAAGCAAAACGCCTCCACTCTTGCGGCGAGACACAGCACCTGCTATCTTCCTACCGATTGATTCGTTTCAACGTGTGGTTCCAGAATCACCCGGCCGCCCCCAGCGAGCCGAGCCGACCGCAGCGTCAACGAGCCAGATCCGTTCAAAGGAGAGCAAATGACCATAAGTACCCCCAACCGGCAGCCCAATCCCTGGTTCGTGGGCATCGTCTCCGGCATGGCGTCCTACATCGACGCCTGCGCCATCGTCTCCAACTCCACCGCCCTGGTCATCTACCAAGACGCGCTGGGGATCAGCAACAGTCAGGTGGGCCTGGCCTCATCGGCGCTGACTCTTGGCATTGCCTTCGGCGCCCTGTTCGGCGGGCCACTCGGCGACCGCTTCGGCCGCAAGCACGTCTTCTCCGCCACGATGCTCATGATCGTCTTGGGGGCGACCTGCCAGGTATTCGCCCCGAGCTTCCCGATCCTGCTCGCCGGCACCATCCTCGTGGGCCTCGGCACCGGCGCCGACCTGCCGGTCTCCCTGGCCACCATCGCCGAATCCGCCACGGACGAGAATCGCGGCAAGATCATCGGTCTGTCCAATATGCTGTGGACCGGCGGAATCCTCGGCGCGGTCGTCGCCGGCGCCGTGGTCGGCAACTGGGGCCGGCTGGGCGGCCAAGTCATGTACGGCCAGGTCCTGGTCATTGCCCTGATCACGCTGCTGCTGCGCCTACCCATCCCCGAATCCGAGGTCTGGCTGGCCGCGCGCCGCGAACGCGAGTCCGGCACGGGCACCGTTCGCGCCGAACGGGTCACCATCGCCACACTGCTCAAGCCGCCCTACTTCAAGCCCTTCATCGCGCTGATCTTCTTCTACGCCCTGGTCAATATCCCCGCCAACACCGGCGGTCAGTTCACCACCTGGATCAACCACCACATCATCGGCATGGATATCGCCTTCTCCAACCAGATCGGCCTGCTCATGATGCCGCTCGGCTTCATCTGGGGCGTCTGGTTCATGCGGATCGTGGACACGCCCAAGCGCATGAACTACTTCTACCTAGGTGCTGCCTGCTACGTCGGTGCCTACTTCATCTACATCATCGGCGGCTTCCACGTGTGGAGCTACATCGCAGTCTCCTTGATCAACGGCTTCGGCGGCGCCTTCGCCTTCGAGGGCATCATGAAGGTGTGGACGCAGGAGTCCTTCCCCACGCTGGTGCGCGCCACCGCCCAGGGCGACATCGTGTTCGTCGCCCGGATCGTCGCCGCCCTGGCGGCCTCGGTCACCCCGTCGCTGATGAGCCTGAGCCCGCGCGTGGCCTACATGGTCCTGGCGGGCTGCGCCATCGTCGGCTACGCCTTCGCCATCTGGGGTTTCCGCGGCAAGCAGCGCAACGAGTTCGCCGTCGAGCACCATGCGGAAGCCGACGTCGCCGCAGCCGAGGATGCGGGACTGGACTTCACCGTCTCCCCCGAGCCCAAGCACTGAGCCCAGGTTCTTACCGGACAACCAGCGCCGTCGTCGTCCCCCGATTCCGGGTGGCGACGACGGCGCCGCCTCCCCCGCGTTGACTGCGGACGTCAATGCCGCCACGCAGCCGCATCGTTATCATTGCCTACATCTACTCCCAAAGGAGGGACCCGTCATGACCGCTCAGAACAGCACGGGCTCGAGAACGCTCGTCGTCCACTACTCCGCCCACGGGCACACCCGCCGCGTGGCCGAGACCATCACCCGCACGCTGGGCGCCGACGCCTTCGTACTCGCACCCGCCGATCCCTACTCCGAACCCGACCTGGACTATAACGACCCGCGCAGCCGAGTCTCGCGCGAGCACCTTAATCACGGCATGCGCCACGTGGAGTTGGTACAGGACACCCCGGACGGATTCGCCGATTACGACACAATCCTGATCGGATACCCCATCTGGTGGGGAGAGGCCTCCTGGGTTCTGAACGAATTCGTGAAGAACAATGACTTCACGGGCAAGACCGTGGCCCCGTTCTGCACCTCGTTCTCCTCCCCGGTCGGCGCCAGTGCCCGCGAGCTGGCCGCCCTGAACCGGACGGGGGACTGGAGGTCGGGCACGCGCCTGGAGGCGGCTGTTGACGCCGACGGCGTGCGCCGCTGGCTGGACCGGCTCGGAGTCGCGGCGCAGTAACGGCGTTAGCGAAGCAGTAGCGCCGCATCCACTCCGGCAATCAAGCACTCTGCTGTCGTGGGCTCATGACCACCTTGTGCATCCGCGATGTTGACGAGGACGTTGCCCGGGAGTTGCGTAGGCGGGCGGCCGCTTCTGGGATGTCGCTGTCCGCCTACGTAGCCTCACAGCTGGCAGAGTTGGCATCCCGGCCGACGAATCGGCAGTTTGTGGAGCGCTTGCGCTCGCGCGATCGCACTGGCGGCCCTAGCACTGAACAGATTCTGGCCGCCGTGAAAGACGCCCGCCGATGATCGTCGTCGACGCCTCGGCCACGATCGAGGCGCCCACGGGTCATACCGCCAACGAGGAACTCCTCGACGCATTCGCGCAGCACACCTCGTCGGCGCCGGCTGCCATTCCGCCCAGGTGATCATCTTCCCGCGCTAGCGGATGGCCGGCGAACGGCCTTCTTGTGACGGGGGCGCGATGCCTGGGGTAGGTTGATCCCGTTGTTACCCGGGCGCCCGCCCCTTCCCAGACCACCGCAACCGAAAGCCGAGGCCCCGATGCCCTCCTACTACTACGACGACGATGCCGGCGGCGGTGACGCCGACGCCGTCATGGTGAACAACCCCAAGCTGGAGGCGATCCAGGAGGTCAAGGCCCAGGCGCAGACCTCACAGTCCAACCTCCGCGAGTGGGCACCGGCTTCAACCACGGGCTCTGCGGCCCAGTACAGCGAGACCTTCGACGCCGGACTGAGCGATGAGGTGTGGACCTCGCCTGTGGCCGACGACTACCGCACCAAGATCGATGCGGCCGACTCCAAGGCTGACGGAATAATCGAAGGCATCATCTCGGACCTGACAGATGCGGAGAACGCCATCTACGACGCCGGACAGGACCGAGTGCCACAGGACTCGCCCCTGGCCAACTGGCCCAACACCTGACACCCCCGCCAAAACGAACCAGCCCCTGAAAGACTCGGAGCACCCAGCCCTGGCCTACATCAAGATCAACACCGACAAGATGCAGACAGTCATCAACAACCTTGAGGACCGCGCCTACGCGATCGAAGAGGAACGCAGCGCCATCAAGCGGACCAGTGAGTACAACCACGACCCGGTGGACTCCGTGGTCGATGCAACCGACTCCCTGCCCGGATTCCTGACTCCGGGACCCGGATCGAGAACCCTGGCGGCCTACGCGTCCACCATGCGCGATCTCGCCGAGGAGCTGCGCTCGCGCCGCCAGGAGGCCATCGACATCAACGAGTCCGGCATCACCATGACCAACCCCGACGGCACCCTGTCCTACTACCTACCCGACCCACCACCAGGCACCACCGACGAGGCCGCCTATCACCACCCGCGACGGCCGCACCATCACCGCACAGGAGCGTGCCGACCTGCTGTTCTCCCGGACCTGGGTGCGCGGGAATGAGGAGGCGCTGACCGCCGCGTACGCCGGGGTCTCCAGCAAGCGCGGGAGCACCGACGGCGGCTTGGACGGACGCGCGACCTGGGCCTGCGGCCAGGCACTGGACTACTTCGGCGGTCATGACTTCTCCAAGTCCTCTGAGCAGACCAAGGTCAACCTTGGCGTGTTCGCCGGCAACCACGCCGCCGAGATCACCGGCATGACCACCGAAAAGGATCCGAATCTTCAGTATGGTTACGCCACCGCCAAGGACCACGCCCACAACGCCGAGTCCAAGCGCAAGGCTTTGAAGCATGTGGTCGCATCCATCGCCGACTCCGACGACGCGATATCCGCGGCCGGGCAGGGGATCGCGAACTACACCGAGCGCGCCGCGCACGCCGAGGCCGCCGAGGACCTCCCCACGGATGAAACACCCCCGACGCCCGAGCAAATCCAAGACGCTCAAAAGGGCATGAACCGCGCCTACAACAATGGGAGGAACGCGGCGGCCTGGGTGGATGAGATCGCCGACCAGGCCAATGATCGTACGAACACCCGACGCGACAGAGAACGCGCGCAGGCCGGCGCCGCCTTCGCCATCGTAGGAGCAATCCCCCACCCCGCCGCCGCAGCCGTGTCCGCCGCGGGCTCCACCGGACTGTCGCTGTGGGAGGCAGCCTCCAATGACACCGCCACCGACCTGCAGGTCGACGCCACCGCCTACAACGCCAGCATCACCGAGGTCGCCGTCCAGCACGGGCTCGTAGACGAGAGCTACTTCCCCGACGCCGATGACCCGCAGTCCTGGTACGACCCGGAAACCAAGACCATCACCATCACCGATGACGCCCAGAAGGAGCAGTTCCAGCAGTGGTGGGCCACCAACGGAGACGACATCGGCCTGTCCGAAGGCCTGATGACCGTCAGCCAAACCGCGGCCGACCCTAAAGACACCGAACTGCCCGAAGACTACTGACACAACCACCATCACCGGCAGCGCACAACCATGAACCCAACCAGCCCTACCATAGACGACAACGACACCACTCAGGACTCTGGCACGAGCCGTCCGAGACTACGCATACTGGCCACCCTGCTCGCCATCACCGCCCTGTGCGCCGGAGCCCTGACCTGGTGGTGGCGTCCCTGGGACCAGGAGGAAGCTCTGCCACCGCCGCCGGAGGCCGTATGTCAGGACGTCTACAACACCGCCGAACTCGACCAAATCCTGGGCAGCAGTATCGGCAGTTACACGATACAGAGCTACGGCGGCTGGGATAGGCGTTGCACCGTTTTATCGGGGATGCCCGCGGCCACAAACTCCAGAGGCTACGAACTGGACGACACCATCATGTACATCGAATACTGGCACGACGAGGAGTACGACGCCGGCAACGGTTACAAGTGGACCGATGAGACCATGGCCGCAGACACCGAGAACGGCGTCCAGAAACTCCACACCCCCGAACTGGATGGCAACACCTACCTCTGGGTCAGGGAGTCCGGCTCAGAAAACTATGTGCACGGCATCTGGTTCAGAGACGACTTCACAATAGTCGTTGACCTACCCCGGCCGGAAAACAGTCTCGACGGCCCCAAAACCATCAAAGAGGCCATGGACGTCATGCCCGAGCTACTGACCTACATCGTCACCCAAGCGCAAGAACACCACGCCATCCCAAACCCCAAACCCCAAACCCAGCAAAACCCCCACCAGCCAACCAACCGGCACAGCCGACATCCCCAGCACGGAGCCGACATCCACCATCACCGGCAGCGCACAGCCATGAGCTCAACCAGCCCCACCACGGACCACAACGACACCACCCAGGACCCCGACACGCGTAAGCCGACGAGACGCATACTGGCCATCCTGCTCACCATCACCGTCCTGTGCGCCGGGGCCCTGACCTGGTGGCGCCCCTGGGATCATGAGGAAGAGGCTCCGTCACCGGAGGCCGTATGCCAGGGCGTCTACAATACCGCCGAGCTCAACCGAATCCTGGGCAGCCACATCGGCAGCGACCATGTACTCGACTATGGGGGCTGGAATAGGCGTTGCACTGTTTTGTCGGGAATGCCCGCAGCTACGGACGCCAGAGGGTACGAACTTGACGACATCATTATGTTCATCGAATATTGGCACGTCAATGAGCACCAAGCCGGAAACGGCTATAAGTGGACCGATGAGACCATGGCCGCAGACACCGAGAACAATATCCAGAAGCTAGACATTCCTGAACTTGAGGGCCACACCTACCTCTGGGTCGCACCGATTGGCTCAAGGGACTATGCGCACGGCATCTGGTTCGGAGACGGCTTCACAATAGCAGCGGTCATTCCCCATCCGGAGAGTAATCTCGACGGTCCCAAGACTATACAGGAGGCCATGGACGTCACGCCCGAGCTACTGACCTACATCGGCACCCAGGCACGAGAACATCACGCCATTCCAAACCACAGGTCCAGCAAGACCCCCAGCACCCCCGCCCCATCCGACGCAGCCGACACCCCCAGCACGGCGCCGACATCTACCAGCAACCAGCCCACCGGCACTCCAACCGCATCCTGACCCGTGGACTTGGAGTACTAGGTCATAACGGCGCCGGAAATAGGTTGAACGTCGAGAGTGCTCTAACCGAATCGGCATTGATGGCAAGCCAAGTACTTGCTGTAGCGCGAACGCGTTCACACGCGTCCATAAACGGCGAGAACTGGCAAACCGTGCCGGCTCAGCACGGACCCGAGCCTCGGCACTCCGTTCCACAAATCAAGCACAGCGCTCTTTTTACTGCTCGTCGGTGGGGCGGACAATAATCGTCTGGATTTCGGCTACGGGGATGGTGGTGGTTGTGCTGGTGGTGTGGGTGTTGAGGTTGCCGGTGGCGCCGTCGGTGGCGGTGTATTCGATGGCGTAGGTGACCTTGATGTCTACGGGGGTGGTGTTGTCCTTGAAGTGTGCGCTGGAGCGATCGAAGATGATGACGCAGTCAGTGCCGATCCGATCGTTGTCCTCACTCCACGGGATACCGAACCCGGTGCACTTGGCGACCCCATCCTTGGGCTGAAGAGTAAGCATGGAGGCGGTGGCGGTGATGGTGGCGGTCACGGGGCCGGCGGTGGCGGTCACGCGTACTTCCTTAGGGGTGTCGCCGGTGGCCCACACCCAGGTGTCCCAACCCACGATCGTCGCCTGCATGCTGCCGTACATCGGGTTGTAGCCGATCGTGGCGGTGGGGATCGTGACCGCATCCCACGCCGCCCGCGCCAACGTCGCACCGTCAATCACCGGCTCCGGAGCCGCACTCCCGGCGGGCACGTAAACCGGATCATGCTCGGCGAGGTAGGCATCTTCAATCTCGCGAAGCTGCGCTTGTCATCCTCCGCCATGTACAGCACATCACAGGTCGGGAGGTACCAGTAGCCCTCGGTATCATCCGCATAGGACTCGTAGTCGGGGAAGTGAGTCTTGTACTCCTCGACCGAGCCGCTGCGGATGAAACGCAGGTATTCAGCGGCCTTCCCCGAGTCGATCCACTCCGCCCGCTCCGCCCCAGTGTCACTACGCTCATACCAGCACACCGGATGCACACTCGCGGTCACCGACTGCGACGACACCACACCACCAGAGCTACCGCCCGAGCCGTCCGCCGCAGCCGACACGAACTCCGCAGACACCGCAATCTGCACCGAACCATCCCCACCCGCAGACACCGAACCAGAAGACGAACCACCAGCAGCGTCCTTTCTCTGCTCGAAGGCCCAGGCTGGAGCTGCGGTTGCGAGTGGGACCGCCAACAGTAGCATCGCGCCTACCAAGGAGACTAGTTTCCGAGTCATCCGCGCCATGGCTCACACCGTGCACTCGTTGGTCGACAGGTACTCCTCGACGGATTCCTTCCAGGCACCGTCCTCATAAACCATGGTGATCCTGATCTTGTAGCGCACCTGCAGAGTCTCAGGATCACTGACATCATTGCCGTCAGCGTCATAGTGGACCAGGTCTGTCTGGTCGTCACAGACCTCGACCGTGGCTTTAGGCGGCGAGGCATAGGGAGACGTCAAATACACCGAGGTCACTGCGACCCTCACCGTACCGTCGGTGTGTCCGGCGACGGTCTGATCCAGGTTGTTTTTAAGTCTTTGGTATGCCTCGGTGGTCATGAGGGGTTCGGCGTTCTCCACGCCGGTGCGGGTGAACCAGATGTTCCAGGTGACCTGGTCGTAGTGGACGAAGGCCTTGAGCACCTCGGTCTGCAGCTCGTCCAGATCCTCGGGGATCGCGGTCACTATGTAGCGGTCAGTGGACAGTGACTCCGCGGTGACCACGCCTGCGGCCTCCGCCGAGGCCGCCGCAGACGCGGACGCAGCCGCGGCGGCCGCGGACTCCGAGGCCTTGGCCGAGGCCATCGTCTCGGGGTCAAAGGTGCCGATACCCAGGGGATTGTCGTCAGAGCTGGACGAGCACGCCACCACCGGTGCGCAGGCCAGCAGCAGCGCCGCGGCGCCATCGGGGTGAAGCTGTTGGGAAACGAGTCATGGGAAGTTCCTCGCATATGAGGCTGACCTGCAGGTCACGTCATCAGGACGTTACGTAGTTTCACACACCCAGATGTCCTACACAAGCAACTAGGTGGTCCACGTGACTCTTGCACACCCCTTGACTCTCGGGCAGCCGCGGGACTATGGTCGCTTTGAAACGGTTCATACCGCTACTGACGCCCCGGCCCCGCCGCGGCACAATCCGAACAAGGACGTTCCATGGCCGACTCTCCCACCACCGACTCTCCGACAGCCGGCGCCCCGCCGTCCCCGGCAGTCGATGCCACCGCCGCCGTCCCGGCCGCCCTCACCGAACTGCTGAACACCACCACGGCCCGCTCGCCTCACCGCTGCTGCTTCCTACTGCAGGTGCGGCCGGACCGGATCACCGAGTACGTCGAGGTCCACCAACACGTGTGGGAGGAGATGCGCCTGGCCCTGACCCGCTGCGGCTGGCACAACTACTCCCTCTTCCTGCGCCCGCAGGACGGGCTCGTCGTCGGATACTTCGAGTCCGACGACGCCGCCGCGGCCATGGCCGCCATGGAGGACGAGCAGGTCAACACCCGCTGGCAGGCGGAGATGGCCCAGTACTTCGTCCAGCCCGACGGCGGCACCTCCGCCGTCCTGCCCCAGTACTTCTACCTTCCCTGACGCTCCCCGCACCACCCACTCCACCCCGAACACCAGGAGGAACCCGTGGCCCGTAAGCCACTGACCGGCTGGCAGGCAACCGCCGCCGTCTCCATGTCGAACTACATCGACTCCGGCTCCATCATCGCCATCGCCACCTCGCTCGGCTTCTGGGGCGCCGCGTACTTCCCCGGCGATGACGGCACCATCGCCGGCCTGCTGGCCGCCTTCAGTTCCAACGCCTTCGGCGCCGCCATCGGCGCCCTCATCGGCGGCCCGCTGTGCGACAAGTACGGGCGCAAGTTCATCTACACCTACGACCTGCTGCTCTACGCGCTCGGCGGCCTGATCGTGGTCTTCACCGCCAACCTGCCCATGCTGTTCACCGGCTTCGTGATCGTCGGCCTGGCCGTGGGCGCCTCGGTTCCCGCCGGCTGGACCTACATCGCCGAGTTCGCCCCCACCGGCCAGCGCGGCAAGCACATCGGCGCCACCCAGTTGGCCTGGTCCTTCGGCCCCTTCATCGGCTTTGGCCTGGCCGCCGCCCTGGCCCCGCTGGGCCTGCTCGGCAGCCGCATCATCTTCGCCCACCTGGTGGTGATCGCCCTGGTCACCTGGTACATCCGGCGAGGCCTGGAGGAGTCCGAGACCTGGGAGCAGGCCAAGGGCGGGGCACAGGCCAAACCGCCGTCGATGTGGGCGGCCTTCCGCAAGCTGTTCAATCGCCGCGTCAACATCACCGCACTCATCTTCCTGGCCGTCATCTACACCTGCTGGAACCAGGCCGCCTCCCAGAACGGCATCTTCCTGCCCACGATCCTCGGCTCCATGGGCTACGAGACCATCCAGACCGACCTGTTCTCCATGCTGTCGTGGGGCTTCGTGATCGTCTCCACCTTCATCTTCATGAACCTGGTCGACCGCGTCCCCTACCGCTGGCACTTCCTGGTCGGCGGCCTGGCCGCCATCGTCTCCTGGATCGTCCTGGTCTTCGGCCCCTCCGACGCCGCCTGGACCGCCTTCGGCTACACCATCATCTGGGGCCTGTCCGCCGGCCCGTCCGCCCAGGCCTTCTACTCGGTGTGGTCGCCGGAGCTGTTCGCCACCCCGTACCGCTCGGCCGCGCAGGGCATCGTCTTCTTCGCGGTCCGCCTGGCATCCGGCCTGATCTCGCTGATCTTCCCGATCATCCTCAAGTGGGAGAACGGCCTGATGATCGACGGCCTCATCCTCATCGGCTTCCTCGTCGTCTCCACCCTGGTGGGCACCGTCGGCGCCCCGCGGACCCAGGGCAAGTCCCTGGCGGAAATCGAGCTGGAGCGCTACGGGGAGCACGTCACCAACGCCAACGCCTGACCGCCGTCGGCTCCAGGCACCTGACCCGCACCACCAACCAACCGAACCAACAATCCGCGCCGAACTCACGAAGGAGAGCACATCATGTCGGCAACCACACCCTCGCTATCCGACCTCAGCGCCGAGGCCCGCAGCCTGCTTGAGACCCAGACCATTGAGCTGCCCAGCTGGGCCTTCGGCAACTCCGGCACCCGCTTCCGCGTCTTCACCACCGCGGGTGTGCCCCGCGACCCGTTCGAGAAGATCGACGACGTCGCCCAGGTCAACAAGTACACCGGCGTCACCCCCCGGGTCTCCCTGCACATCCCGTGGGACAAGGTCGACGACTACGAGGCGCTGCGCAAGCATGCCGAGGACCGGGGCGTAACCATCGGCACCATCAACTCCAATGTCTTCCAGGACGAGGACTACAAGCTCGGCTCCCTGACCAATGCCGATGAGAGGATCCGCCGCAAGGCGATCGACCACCACCTGGAGTGCATCGACATCATGCGCGCCACCGGCTCGCCCGCCCTGAAGATCTGGCTGGCCGACGGCACCAACTACCCCGGCCAGGACTCCATCCGGGCCCGGCAGGACCGCCTCGCCGACGCCCTGGCGGAGATCTACGCCGCGCTCGACGACGATCAGCAGCTGGTCCTGGAGTACAAGTTCTTCGAGCCGGCCTTCTACCACACCGACGTGCCCGACTGGGGCACCTCCCTGGTGCACTGCCTGGCGCTGGGCGAGCGCGCCAAGGTGGTGCTCGACACCGGCCACCACGCCCCGGGCACCAACATCGAGTTCATCGTCGCCCAGC